>JAISQE010000121.1 GCA_031274425.1 Synergistaceae bacterium
TTTCTTAGCTATAATAACCATTTATAAATATACACATTTATAACTCTAGAATGTCTATTCTGTTAAAATACTTTCAAGGTTTTTAAACACTCTTTATAGCTTTTGCATGGGCGCAACAGCTTTGACCTTAGTGAAGCGGATAAGCATGAACTGTTTTTAGCTATTCTAGCTTTAGCCCTTCACGCGTCAGCCTATTTGACGCTCACTCTTTGCGGACGGCTCCCTTGATCCAGTTCCACTCGTCGAACTTCATCGCCAGGGTGGCGGCCGCGTAGGCGCTCCCCCCCGCGAGCATCGCGCCCGCGCACCAGCTTGCCCGCGGCCAGAGCCCTGCCGACGGGGCGTAGGGGAGCAGGAAAACGTAGAAACGCAGGACGAAGGTCATCAGCAGCAAGGCGATCACGCTCCTGCCGACCCAATTCATCGAGACGACCGAAAGAGGCCGGGATATTTTTTTTCGGATGCGACAGAGCCCCACGAGCCCCGAAAGGGAGAAGGCGACGCTTGGAGCGAGAGCCAGGCCGCCGTACCCCATCGGAAACATCAAAAGAAAAGACAGAACGGC
Source organism: Synergistaceae bacterium (assembly GCA_031274425.1). Taxonomy (GTDB): domain Bacteria; phylum Synergistota; class Synergistia; order Synergistales; family Aminobacteriaceae; genus JAISLU01. Next base: position 566 of record JAISQE010000121.1, read on the forward strand.
CGTGCAGCCGACGCTGAATAGAGTCGTCGCGAAGGCCGCGCGCGGCATGGCCAGCGCGTAAAGCCCGCGCATGACCACCGTGGAGCAAGCCATCCCCGGCAGGCCCAGCACGCTCAGGCTCAAGGCCCAGGAGGTCGCGCGCCAGGCGTGCTCTCCAAACGCTCCCCGGACGAAAATCAAGTGCACGAAGGGTTCGGAAATCGCTATCAGGCCCACGGCCGCCGGCAGGACGATGAAAAGGGCGAAACGGAGCGCGTCTCCCATAGCGGAGACGAACTCCTCCGGCTCTCGCACGCTGGAAAGGCGGGGCAGCACGGCCTGGGATATGGCGATGACGAAAAGCCCCAGGGGCAACTGGACGATTCGGTTGGCGTAGTTCAGCACCGAAATGCTTCCCTCCTCCAAAAAGGAGCCCAGCATCCGGCTGACGACCGGGTTGAGCTGGTTCAAGGACAGCCCTGCCGCGTAGGGAAGGAAAAGCGCCATCATCTTCCGAAGATCGGGGTCGGAGAAGTCCGGGCGCTGAGGAAAAAGCGTCGCGCCGATGCGCCTGCCCCATAGCCACTGGCTGAGAAAATGCAGAGCGCCGCCCGCCAGAACGGAAAAGGTCAGGCCGAGCACCCCGAAGCGCCCGACGAAAAAGGGCGCGGTGACGATGAAGATCAGGTTGCTGAAAGCGGGGGCCAGCGAGGGGACGAAAAACGACCCCAGGCTGTTCAAGGTTCCCATCGCCAGGGCTGCGAGAGAGACCAGAAACAGAAAGGGAAACATCCAGCGCGTCAGGGTCGTCGTCAAGAGGGACGTGGCGTCGTCGAATCCCGGAGCCATGAGAAAGGTCAAAAAAGGCGCGCCGAGTATGCCGAGCGCCGTGACCGTCAAAGACGCGACGATCAAAACGCTCATGGCCTGCCGCGCCAGGGAAAGCGCGCGAGCCCGGTTCATGGCCTCGTCGAACCTCCGGTCCGAGAGGGTTTTGGAGAACACGGGCACGAAGGCCGCGGAGAGAGCGCCCTCCGCCACCAGTTGGCGAGCCAAATTGGCCAGCGTGTAGGCGACGTTGAACGCGTCGAGCTGGCCGGAGACGCCGAAGAACGCGGCCGTCACCACCTCGCGCACCAAGCCCAGCACGCGGCTGACGCAAGTTCCCATCATCATCAAAAGAGCGTGGCGCACCATATGCGACGAATCTTGCACCCGTTGCATCCTCCGTCCGAGCCCGATTTTTTCGTACAGCTTTTCATGATACACGAAAAACGCCGCAAAAGACGAAGCGTATACGAGCGTGTCAGGGCAAACGCATCGGGAAGGGCTAAAGTATTGTAAATACTCAATTGACTATTTTGCGCATAAAATTTATCAATTAAGTAATAACAATGATTTACGATTCTCATGCGTTTGCCCTGACGAGCGTGTGACCGAAGCGGTCGCCGCTCTTTGCTCATAGCTTGTCATTTTGTTTTAATTTATTTTCCGTTTGTCGCCGCGACAAATTATGATAGAATCGTTGATTATGATGACATCTAAGACACATCGCGGCCGTCCGGCAAACTCCGCGATTTTTGCCCAGTTCGCGGCCGTCGCTAAAACTTTGGCCGATTACGGGGGCTTGCCGAACTTGGAACAAGCCGGTGACATTTGTTGCCCAGAACTCCGATTGGGTACGCCTCGATTCGCTTGTGACAAAAGATTTCACTTACCAGGCGTTGCGTCAAGCCGCTCTTCGAGGCAAGTTGGAGGCCAAAATCGGAGACGACGGGTTCTGGTATTCCACACGCAAAGCGGTCGCCGCTTATAAAAAAGCAAAATACAAACGAAACTGAGAGGGTAAACGTTTTGAGGATATAATACTATGCGCATCGTAAACTTTAACAAGGGAGTCCTCTAAATGCGTAAAAATTTTGTTCGCGAGCTTTTTGTGGGGGGGTATAAAACTCTGTTTTTGGGCTCTGCTCATCCTGTTCGTGTTCGCCGGCAACGCGTGGGCAGGTGTTATTGATATACTCAAAACGGAAAATATGGCGATAGCCCCTCCTCAATATACTGCCGGCGACACGCTGAGGATAACGGGCGATTATCCTTTAGAGGCTAGCGATTGAGCGGTACTTAAGAACTTAACATCCCCCTACGAACTTATCCTGAACGTTGCCACGGAGGTAATACCGCTTGGTGCGATGCGTAATTCTCCTCCCCCTGCCATCACCTCCATCACTGCTCCAGCAGTGACGATCATCGAGGAAGAGGCGTTTCGAGGTTGCGGTAGCCTGATAACTGTCAACCTGCCGGCGGCGACGATCATTATAGACAAGGCGTTTCAAAGTTGCAGTAGCCTGACGACCGTCAATCTGCCGGCGGCAACGGACATCGGGGATTATGCGTTCTATAACTGCGGTAGCCTGACGGAGCTGACGCTCCCCGATGTTGCCCCGACGTTGGGGGGGACGAATGTTTTTTCCGGTGTAAATACAGCAGATCTCACCATCTTCGTTCCCAATCCTGCTAATGCCAGCAGTTCATACAGTGCCTCTGGCTGGCCTGCTGATATACACTTCGAAGCTATCCCCGTTCCTCCGCCACCGCCTCCTTCCGGCGACGACGATTTTATCGTTCCCGTTCCCGTTGCCGCTATTACGCTGGACCAGACGACTCTGGCTCTGACGACGGGCGGCACGATGACGCTGAAATTCACTATCACGCCCGCCGGGGCCACATACAGGGCTGTCACGTGGAAATCCGGCAACGAACAGGTTGCCGCGGTCGATAAAGACGGGAAGGTCACGGCGGTTGGCCCCGGCGTCGCGACGATCACCGTCACCACCGCCGACGGAGGCAAAACGGCAACCTGTACGGTGACGGTCAGCGCTCTTGTCGCCGTCGCCGGCGTTACGTTGGATCAAACGTCCGCGACGCTGAAGCCCGGCGCGTCGATCACGCTGGTTGCCGCCGTGGAGCCCTCGAACGCGACAAATAGAGACGTGACGTGGAAATCGAGCAACGAATCGGTCGCCAGCGTCGATGTAACCGGAAAGGTCACGGCGGTCGCCCCCGGCGTCGCGACGATCACCGTCGTCACCGCCGACGGAGGCAAGACGGCGGCCTGCGCGGTGACGGTCGCCGCTCCCGTCGCCGTTACCGGCGTTACGCTGGACAGAACGTCCGCGACGTTGAAGCCCGGCGCGTCGATCACGCTGGTTGCCGCCGTGGCTCCCCCGAACGCGGCGAGTAAAGACGTGACGTGGAAATCGAGCAACGCGCCGGTCGCCAGCGTCGACGCAACCGGAAAGGTCACGGCGGCCGCCCCCGGCGTGGCGACGATCACCGTCACCACCGTTGAGGGAGGCAAAACGGCGATCTGCGCGATAACGGTCAGCTCCACGGAGGTCGTCATCGACCTCTCTGAGAGATCGGGCTTGTGAACGGCACGCTGGAACTGGAGCCGGGACAGGCGATCGACGCGGTTTTCGGCGCGACCCCGGCGGGCACGAAGTTCAAGGCTGTCGGGCTTCCCGAGGGATTGACGTTGACGGAGGCCGGGCGTTTGAGCGGAAAAGCGGCCAAGACCGGAACGTACCCCGTGATCCTGACCGCTACGGCCCCCGATGGAACGGAGAAGACGGCGAGCTTTGTCGTAAAGGTGGCGGAAGCGGCGGAGGAAAGGGGCGGCGATAAATCCTCCGGGGGCTGCGACGCCGGCGCGGGCGGGTTGTGCGTCGCCATGTCGGCAGCAGCGTTTCTTCGGAAGCGCCGCGGTTGAGCATAAGTCAAGCCTCACCCGAGCCACGTACTCAAATTTACAAATATATAAATCCTTACTTGCACAGTGGTGCTAAAATCCTTAATCTAAGCCATAAAATTCTCTGTATCGTAGCGTTTTGGGATTTCGAAAAGCCAAATCCAGAAGTATTTCTACTTTTTCGAGG
>JAISQE010000160.1 GCA_031274425.1 Synergistaceae bacterium
CTTCTATCGATGGCAACCTCCTTTAGTTTGAGTGACTTCAACCAAAGGATTATACAAAATCGATTTGAGGGCCGTCTAGTTCTTACCTCGCTACTGAGAACTTTGAACTCTCAAGCATATTGAATCTCAAGTTTTTATGTATGCTGGCTCGGCCTTCAGGCGTGTATTGATTTATATCTTTGCGCCTACACAGAGCGTTTTTGGTCTGGATATACCCTATAGGCAGGAGAGGCTGATCAGCAATGAATCTTAATTGTGTGCTTTTGCCGTATTTTGCGCCAGCATATCCTTTGGGGTCCAATTTTCCCTGCTTTTCCACGCCTTCAAGCCTATTCTTAATCGTCGTGTTTACTGTTCTTGCTATTCCTCGGCAGGAGAGCGCGATGCTCTAAAGAAGATGCTCGCCGTGACCTCGAAGAACACTCCGAAGAGGTACGCCGTGCTGTTGAGGAAATACGATGGGACGCGATGCTTTTGATGATCGCAGCAATTGTTGAAAAATGCAAGGACAAGGACGAGATTCTAGCCGTCATCAACAAGCTGGTGCACGGCAAGGGAAGCGCCGAAGAAGATTGACGCGCGTCGGGGATTTGCCGAGTGAATCGAATAAACGTCAATATATTGCGAAGGCGGTCGCGGAATCCGTGAATTTTAGATGTTTTCGCAATCCCCGCGTGAGGCTTGCCGTTATTTCCCCGTTATCTTCGAGACGCACGAAAACGGCGTCCGTGGCGGGAAAACCGGACAACGCCTCGCGCGCTTTTTCCTCCCCCATGACCAGGAAGGCCGTGGCCAAGGCGTCGGCCCTCGCGGAACAGGGGTCGATGACGGAAACGGAAAGAAGAGACGTTTCCACAGGCAATCCGGTGCGCGGGTCGAACACATGCGACAACCTTTTGCCGCCGACTTCCCTAAATCGTTCGTAAGAGCCGGAGGTGGCCAGAGACATCGTTTCGCCCGGCGCGAGGTCGAACTCCAGCGAGCAAAGGATTGAGTTTTTATCCTTCAAAGGATGCCGGATGCCGAGTCTCCAGGGAGCTTCCCTCGAACGGGTTCCCAGGATCAATAAATTTCCCCCCAGGTCGAGCAGCGCGGAACGAACGCCCCGCGCCTTGCAGAGTTCCGCGACTTTGTCGGCCGCGTAACCTTTGGCGATGCCCCCAAGGTCCAAGGCGGCGCCTTTCGCTCGCAAGCGGACAAAGGGATGGTCCACCGAAAGCCCTCGATAATCCACAAGGCCGCGAGCGGCGGCGGCCTGCTTTTCGGAGGGGAAAACCCACTCTTCGCCCTCTCGCGGGAGAATGCGCCAAAGGTCCGTGAGGGGCCCCACCGTGGGGTCGAAACAACCGCCGGTTTTTTCCGCGATCTCCAACGCGGCGCGCAACAGCGCGGCGGTATCCGCGCTCACCCGCACGGGGGAACCTCCCGACGATTCGTTGACGTTCGAGACATCCGATCCCTTTTTGTACCGGGACAACGCATCGTCGAGAGCCTCCAGCAGAGAAAACGACGCCTCCAGGGCTTCCTCCGCCGTTTTTCGCGGGGCCTCGACGGATATCGTCGCCAACGTGTTCATGCGCAGGTCCGCGCGATCGAGGACAACGAGGGCGTCGGCCGCGTTCCGATAGACAAAAAACGCCGCCGCGGCGACCAGCGTTGCCGCGACAGCGTAAAAGACGGCCTTCACGCGCGAAGGACCGGAAAAGCGCTCATAAATCATGGCTCACAAAGCATAGCTTACAAATCATAGCTTATAAAGCATGGCTCGCAAACAATGCGCCGGTCCGCGCCCTTTCCGCTCATTCATCAAACGGCTTCGGCGCTATAGCTGATCTCCGCGGCCCGCGAAAGGATGGCGTTGATGGACTTGGCGGGGCATTTGGTCATGCAGGTCCCGCAGTTTGTGCATTTTGTCGCGTCGATCGCGGCCAGATTGTTTTCCACCGTAATCGCCTTTTCCGGGCAGACCCTGGCGCACAGAGAGCATCCGATGCATCCGACGGAGCACACTTTTTTGACGTCCGGGCCTTTCCAATTCGAGTTACAAACCACCTGAATCCTGGAACCCTGCGGCGTCAGGCTCAAGGCGGACTTGGGGCAGACCGCGACGCAAGCGCCGCAGCCGACGCATTTTTCCGGGTCGATAGAGGCAAGTCCATCCACGATGGAAAGAGCCCCGAAAAGGCAGACCTCCACGCATGTGCCGAATCCCATGCAACCGTACGGGCAGGCGTTGGGGGTGCCCCCCGGCAGAACGGCGGCCGACCTGCAATCTTTTATCCCCTCGTATACGGCGTTGCGGGCCGAAAAACTCGGCGATCCTTTGCATTTGAGGACCGCGCGCATCGGAACGGAAACATCGCTCGCGACCCCCATTATCTCCGCCACCCTCTGAGCCAGGGTCGGCCCTCCGGCGGCGCAAAGGCTCGTCTTCGCCCCTCCGTTGACGATGCCGTCGGCGTATCCGTCGCAGCCGGGGTAGCCGCACCCGCCGCAATTGGCTCCAGGCAGTATGTCGCGAATGAGAGAAATTCTCTCGTCCGTTTTCACGAAAAATTTTATCGAGGCGAACGCGAGCAACGCGCCGAACGTCAAACCAAGCGCTCCCATTACAGCGGTGGGGTAGGCGACTCCTCCAAATGAAATCATGGCTTTTTACTCCTTTTTACTTGATGATGCCGCTGAAGCCCATGAAGGCTATCGACATCAATCCAGCCGTGACAAGCGCTATCGGCAACCCATGAAGGCATTGGGGAATGTTCGTATTGCGGTCGATGCGCTCCCTGATGCCGGACATCAAAAGAATGGCCAGCAGAAAGCCTATCGACGAACCCAGCGCGTTGACGATGGATTCGATCAGCGTGTAATTCTCGTTCATGTTGATGACCGCGACGCCCAAAACCGCGCAGTTGGTCGTGATCAAAGGCAGAAATATCCCTAGCGACTTGTACAGGATCGGGTTGATCTTCTTCAAAACCAGCTCCACAAACTGAACCAAGGCCGCGATGATCAATATGAACGATAGGGTGTAGAGATATTCCAGGCGCAACGGAACGAGAACCAGATGGTAAGCGAGCCACGTCATGACGGCGGCCAGAACCAACACAAAGATGACGGCCATTCCCATGCCTTTCGCCGTCTCTGTTTTGGTCGAAACCCCCAAAAATGGGCAACAGCCGAGGAAACGCGCGAAGATGATGTTGTTGACGAGCATCGCGCCGAGAAATATCCAGAGCAGGTTCATGATTTCTCGCCTTCCTTTCCGATTTCTTTCCCAGCCTCGCCAAGAATTCCGCAGAGAACGGCGTTGCCGCAGGCGGCGCATCCCTCTTCCCCAACGCTCTCAGGCAAGGGAATCCCTTTTTTCTCCGCCGCCTTCGCTTTATACAAACGGAACAAGGCCATGCAGATCCCCAGAGTGATGAACCCTCCGGGGGCGAGAATGACGAGCAGCGCCGGCTGATAGCCCGCAGGAGTCAGCACGATGTCGAAAATCGTCCCGTTGCCGAGCAGTTCCCGCACCGCCCCGATGGACGTCAACGCTATCGTGAAGCCGAGTCCCATTCCAATGCCGTCGAAAAAAGAATCGACGACCCCATTTTTGAAGGCGAAGGCTTCGGCGCGCGCCAAAATAATGCAGTTGACGACGATGAGCGGAATGAAGATCCCCAACGACCTGTCCAGAGCCGGCGCGAAACCCGATATCAGAAGCTGGACCACGGTAACGAAGCCCGCTATGACCACGATGAAAATCGGTATGCGTATCTCGCTGGGGACAAATTTGCGTATCGCCGAGACGGCCATGTTCGATCCGATTAAAACCGCCGTCGCCGCTATCCCCATGCCCACTCCGTTGCTGGCGCTGGTCGACACCGCCAGCGTGGGGCAAAGGCCGATGCACTGCACCAGGGTGGGGCTTTCGTCGATAATGCCGTTTTTGATTATTTTTAAAGGATTCACGTCAGTTACCTCCCTTGAGGTTGTTCTTCCAGTAGCGCAACGCCGCGTTCACTCCGCTCGTCACGGCGTTCGAGGTGATGGTCGCCCCAGAGATCGCCTGCACCTGCTCGGGCGAACTGGGAGACGCCTTTACGACGGCCAGGGTCTCCACTTCCTTGTTCTCGAACTGCCCGGAAAAAGCGGGCAGAGGGGCTTTAGCGCCGAGCCCCGGCGTTTCGGAATGGCTGAGGATGCGAATGGCGCGCAACCTGCCCTCCGCCGTGACCCCGACGATCACCTCCAGGAGCCCGCCGTAGCCTTGAGGCGTCACGGTAATGCAATACCCCACGAGGGTCCCGTCTTGTTCCGCTTTTTGCACTTCTTTAAGCAGAGGCTCCGACTCAAGCGCGGCCTCCATGAGGGAAAAAGACTTCGCCTCGGGCAAAGCCCCAGCCAGAGCCTCGTTTTTGAGCCGTTCTTGCGCCTGGAGGATCGGCCCCAGGGTTATCTCGTGGACAAAGCCAAGGATAACGCCCGTTATCGCCGTAACCATAAAGAGTATGAATCCGAGCTGAACGATTTTCTTCGTGTTCTCGGAATTGGAAGACGCCTGCACGTTATTTGCTTGCACGTTACTTGCCTCTACATTACTTGCTTCCATGACTTTTCGCCTCCCCAAAAACACGCGGCATCGTCATTCTGTCGATGATCGGCACGGTGAGATTCATGATCAAAATGGAGTAGGAAACCCCCTCGGGATATCCTCCATACGTCCTTATCAACGAGGTGACCAGCCCGCAGCCGAGAGCGAAGACGATCTGTCCTTTGGGCGTCATGGGGCTCGTGGCGTAGTCCGTCGCCATGAAGAAAGCGCCCAGCATCAGACCGCCGACCATGATCTCCAGCAGCGGTCCCCCGGAGCGCCCGAGAAGCAGCGACAAAACCGCTACCGTGGCGATATACGTGACAGGGATTCTCCAAGAGATGACGCCTTTGTAAATCAGCAAGCAGCCTCCGAAAACCAACGCCAGCGCGGATGTTTCGCCGATGCAGCCGCCCATGTTGCCCACGAACGCGTCGAAAAGAGAGGGAAGCGAAGCGCCGGCGCTCCCGAATTTGATGATCGCCAGGGGAGTGGGGCCGCTTATCCCCTGCACGGTCCATGTGGTCATGGCGACGGGCCAGCAGATAAGCATCATCGCCCTGCCCGCCAGAGCCGGGTTCATGATGTTCTGCCCGAGCCCGCCGAAAAAGTGCTTCACGATCACCATGGCGAAGACGCAACCGACCACCGCCATCCAAAGCGGGATCGAGGGAGGGGTGTTGTAGGCCAGGAGCAATCCCGTCACCGCCGCCGACAAATCCGATACGGAGATCTTTTGTTGGGTGCATTTTTGCCAGATGGCCTCGGTCGCCACGCAGGATACGACGCAGGTCAGGATAACCCAGAGCGAACGCAAACCCAGGAAATAGATCCCGGCAAGCCCCGCCGGCGTCAGCGCAACCATCACCCAGGCCATGATCCGCGTCGTGCTCATATCGGATCTTATATGAGGCGAACTTGCAATCACCAGGAGACGATTCACTTCTTCTCACCTTTTCCTTCTGTTTTTGGGGCTTTTTTCCGCGCGGCCATTACCCCAGCCTTGCCGTCTCTGCACGTCTGCGTAAGATGACGCCGCGCGGGGCATACGTACGTGCAACTGCCGCATTCTATACAATTCATGCCGCCCAGGGTCTCGAACTCCCCGTACTCCCGAAGCCTCACGGCGCGGTCCAACGTAGACGGAAGCAGCCCCATAGGGCACGCCGTCACGCATCTGCCGCATCGAATGCAATTCGACTCCTCCAACTGACGGGCGGAACGCGCCGTAAGGGCCAGGATGCCGGAAGTTCCCTTCACGACGGGAACGTCGATCGACCTCATGGAGATTCCCATCATGGGGCCGCCGGCCAATATTTTGGCGGGCTCCTCCGTAAACCCTCCCGCCGCGTCCACAAGCTCGCGCACGGACGTGCCCAGCGGCGCGAGGAAATTCTTGGGAGTCTCGACCGCGTCCCCCACCACGGATATCACTCTGTCCACGACGGGAACGCCGTCGATGATCGCCGTCCATATATGGAACAAGGTACGGACGTTGATCACCAAACATCCCACATCCGCGGGAAGGGCCCCCGGCGGAATTTCCTGCCCCGTGACCGTGTAGATCAGCATTTTTTCCGCCCCTTGGGGATACTTCACCTCGTGAGGGACGACCTTCATGTTTCCGCCGCGTCTCGCGATCTCCTCTTGAACGCACGCGATCGCGTCCGGCTTGTTGTTTTCTATCGCTATGATCCCTTCGGCCTCCGGGAAAAGATGCATGCAAATTTCCAGCCCCCCGACGATGGGCTCCGTTCGTTCGAGCATCAGCCTGTTGTCGCAATTCAGGAAGGGTTCGCACTCGGCTCCGTTGACGATGACCCACCGGATTTTTTTCCCAGGGGGAGGCGAGAGCTTGACGTGAGTCGGAAAAGTCGCGCCGCCCATGCCGACGATTCCCGCCTCGCGGATGATTCTAAGGCATTCTTTGGCCTCCAGGGGCCGAAAGTCCCCGTGGGGCAGCAACGCGGCGTCGTACTCGTACCGCCCGTCGTTCTCGACGACGACGCATTGATCCATGCCCCCCGAAACCGTCATCCTCATGCCGATTTCTTTCACCGTCCCCGATACCGACGACAGCACCGGCGAGGAAACAAACGCCTCCGAATCCGCTATCTTCTGCCCGGCCAGGACTCTGTCGCCCTTCTTCACTATCGGGGCGCAGGGCGCTCCGATATGCTGGGACATCGGGTACACCAGGTTGCCCGCGGGGCGGAAGACCTCTATTTCTTTGCGCGCCGTCATCGCTTTGCCGTCAGGCGGATGTATACCGCCCCTAAACGTAGGTAATTTCAAGCTCATCACTCCCCCAAAATGATTCGAAATGACTCGAATAGAACATTAGCTGATTATAGCCGACATTCGTCCGGTTTATCGAACTCGGTCTCCCCCTTTATAATTAGCGTTGGCACAAGATAAAATTATACTATTGCGCATTATGACGCGCAATTCTTTGGAGGGTCTTTCGCGTTTCCCCCCAATCCACAGGCAAAAAGATAGCACCTCGCAGTAGACTGTTGGGAAAACAGTGTTAAGCTATTGTCATTAGAACAAACAACTTTCACCTGCGAGGTGCGAAATTATTATGACAGAAAACATCTTCAAAATCGATATTGAAACCACAAAAAACAGCCATGAAGAGACTCCGTTTGCTGGTCTTATCCCGTTCATGCAGATGTGCGGTGCCATGAAACTGCCTGAGATCATTGACCAGGCCTTGCACGTCAGGGATAAATAAAGGGGACAAAGACTCTGAACATGTGCTGTCTCTTAGAGCCTGTCTAATATCTTTTTAATAGCAAAGATACAAACGCCAGTTTATTGATCCACCGATTAAATATTGAATCTCATTAAGCGGCATAAGAAGTTGTTTTTGAGCCATAAAAGCCTTTAATTTTTTCTGGATGTAACTGAATTTTTTTAAGGTGTGAACGCACATTGCGTTCAAGTTCCTCATCAGAACGAGGACTCTGGCGTTTAGCAATGCCACGCTTCAAATCGCTGTTCAGGAGCTCATCAGGATTGTATTCCGGTGCGTAAGGCGGCAGGAAAAATACCTCGATTTCGTCTTTATCGTAAATCCCCAGGAAAATTATAAGTATGTCAATAGACTATTCCAATGCCCAAAGCATTGAGGATGTCTCGTTGTGACTTCGATAGCTCTGGCTGAACATCCTTGTACTTTCCCTT
>JAISQE010000207.1 GCA_031274425.1 Synergistaceae bacterium
TAAACGGATAGTCATAATATTTAATGATGAAAGGCTGGATAAAAAACCAAACCGCTTCAGAGACATCCGCGTATTTTGCGTAATATAGCATAAATTCAACGCGTTTGCTCGGGCCGCGACGCCGCAAAAATGCGGATAATTCCGAGTCGGACATCGTTGGCTTCGCTCGTTCGCAAACGGCAAAATTTCGTAAAGAATGAGGGAGCCGGGAATACGCCCAGGCTCCCTCGCTTGACTGTCGATTTTACGAAGACCGATCAGGCAAGATCGAATGCTTCGACCGCCACGAATTTGCGGCTTGCCTTCGTCTGGAAGGCTACCCGCCCGTCAGCGAGAGCGAACAGCGTGTCGTCCTTGCCTCTCCCGACGTTCCTCCCAGGGTGAAACTTCGTTCCGCGCTGACGAACGATGATCGTGCCGGCGGTGACCGCCTGACCGTCGCTGCGCTTTACGCCCAGGTACTGCGGGTTGCTGTCCCTTCCGTTGGAGCTACTCCCCTGCCCCTTCTTGTGAGCGAAAAACTGAATGTCAATCTTTCTGATAATTATCTCTCTCATTTTATTTTTACTCCTCCTAAAAACTCCCGGTTACTTTGACGAATCTCGGATAAGAGGCCTCCACCGCCTTCATCGAGAGGAAGACGGTCTGGGCCAGATGAAGCGCCGATTCGCCTCCGCCTCTCCACTTCAGCCGCATCGCGGGGCGTCTTTTGTTTTGGACGAGCCTTACCCCTTTAACCCGGATCACGTCCGCGAGCCCCGCGTGAAGAGCCTGTACCAGCGTTGAGACCGCCGCGCAGACTATATCCGAGCCCGGGTCCGCGTAGCCGGAGTGTCCCGTCGCCGTGATCGAGAATCCTCCGGAAGCGCTCCGCTTCACGGCGACCTCAATCATCTGTCTACCCTTCGACGGACTCCACGAGAAGCTCCGTGTACTGCTGCCTGTGGCCGCGGAACCTGCGATAATTCTTCTTGCGCCTGTATTTGAAGACGATAACTTTGTCCTCTTTGCCGTGAGATAGGACTTTTGCCGTCACGCTCGCCCCTTTGACGTAAGGAGAGCCGATCTCGGCGCCGTCGTCCCTGCCGAGAAGGAGCACCTTGTCTATCGAAAGGGTCTCCCCCTCCACGGCGTCCCGCTTCTCCACCCTGATTTTGTTTCCCTGCGACACGCGATACTGCTTGCCGCCCTCTTCGATAACCGCGTACATTTATCCGTTTCCTCCTCTCGCTGCCGCGAGGCGCGCTGTTCGCGCTTCTGCCGCAAACCTCCGGCAAGCGTCCTTCAAAGCCAAGTTATTCTACGCTCGTTCAAGCCCCCCGTCAAGGCGTTTTTCAACCCCGAATCTCCGAGCGAGCAGTCTGGACACCGTTCATATTCCGCCCCCGAATGTCTTGGCGACAGTTTCTATGCGTTGGTCAATCACCCGCTTGGCTTTGTGAGTGCTGCGTTCAATGGTTCCGTTGGGATGAACATTTAAGATAGCGGGCTTGACGCCGATACGGGCTTTCAGCGCATTTACAACAAGTTCACGAATTTCATTATCGGATTTGTCCGAAACATTCTCCACGTTCACCTCATATTTGCAGGTGTATTTTTCCTCAAAAATACGAATAGTATATTCGTTGGATATTTCCGGGAGGGCGCGGATGACGTACTCGATGTCAGAGGGATATACGTTGACCGCGGATACGATGAACATATCATCCTTGCGGCCGTCAACATATATGCGGCCGTGAGTGCGTCCGCATTTGCAGGCGGTAAGGTCAATACGGCCGATGTCGCCGGTGCGGAAACGGATAATAGGACGCGCTTTTTTCCGAAGTGTTGTAAAAACAAGCTCGCCGCGCTCGCCGGGAGGCAGAATCTCGCCAGTATCCAGATCAACAGTTTCTACGTATATGTGCTCTTCCGCAATGTGCAGTCCGTCGTGATATTCGCATTGCGCCGCGCAAGCGCCGAAAATGTCAGACAGCCCGTAGAAGTCGTAAAGTTCCGCGCCCCAGATGTCTATAATCGCCTTTCGTGTCGCGTCGATTGAACCGCCCATTTCACCCGCTACAAATATTTTCTTGATTGAGAGATCTTTCTTGGGGTCGATGCCGCTTTGAAGCGCCTTTTCACCCAACGCGACGATATAGGAGGGACTGGTCCAGATAGCGGTCGGTTGGTACGTCTTGAGTACGAACAGCAGACGTTCGGACGGAACAGATCCCACCCAGATGCACAGAGCGCCCGTCCTTTGAGCGCCAATTACGTCAGGTCCCCCCACATACAAGGCGAAATTCAGCGCGTGGACGTAACGGTCGTTTGGCCGAACGCCAGCCTGCCAAAACCAACGCGCCTCGGTTTCCTGGAATTCATCGAAATCCTGAGCGGTAAACGGAGAAAGTGTGGGTACGCCCGTACTGCCGCTGGATGTGCTGACAAAGACTACATCTTCTTCTGGAACGGCGGCAAGCTCTCCCAGAAATGAGCCGACGCCTTGGGTGTCACGCTGGGTTTTCTTGTCAATAAACGGAAATTTAACCAAATCCGCAAGCGATTCAACGTCGTCCGGGTGAACTCCCGCCGCGTCCCAAGCGCGCTTATAGTAAGGACTGTTTGCGTAAGCGAACGCCAATTCCTCTTTTAAACTTTTCAATTGCAGTATTTCCAAATTTTCGCGCGGGAGCGTTTCCAGTTCCTCGTTCCAATACTTATTCTTTGACATTGTTTTGTTCCTCCTGATATTTTTTATCAATTTTGAATCGCGCCTGGCGTTTTGTGTAATATTGCAAATCCTGTGGGCGTGACGGTTCACGATTGGTTTTCCAATCGCCGTTTTCGTATTCCCTCAACCGCCATACGCCAACATCCACCGCTTCTTTGGCGATATCCACCGTTTCCTCTGTTTTGAACCCCCACCCAACCGGACAGGGAGCGAGCACGTGGATATACTTCGTGCCAACAATGC
>JAISQE010000013.1 GCA_031274425.1 Synergistaceae bacterium
TTCTTTTAGCATTTCCAAGACAATACGCGCTTTCAACTCTGTAGAATAATTTTTCCGATTATTCATTTTCAAGCTTCATCCCTTGCTTTTTTCTGTCCGATTTTCAGGGTCCATTATAATTCTCTCACATCTGACCGGCAGGACAGAACTTATACTTATACTCCAAAAATAGTGTAAAGTGTTTACGTGATACTTTGACATGACCTGATCTAAGATATTCTGTGCAACACTATCATCCAATATCTGAATTGTGGGGTAACTTGCTAGTATCTCATTAGATTGAGCATAAATTGAATTAGCATTCAATTTGATCACCTATCTCATGTTCTTATATTTATATCATCGATAAGGCTTTAAAATCCATTATTTCTGTTCATTATATCGGGGTAGAATCAACGTTCGTGTCACCAGCCGCCACTTCTATACAACATCAGTCATTGCAAATTTTAATCATTCTATAAAGACATAAACACAACATCCATGCACATTTTAACACTTGCCTGTTAATAAATGCGTCTATTGAGATATTGTCAAAGTAAACATCATCCCTCCATACATCGCAGGATCAAGCCCAATACCAGTTCGAAGCCTTTGGGCAAGCTGGCGAGTTCGATGAATTCATCGCGACGGTGTGCGCCCTCGCCGTAGTAGCCGCCCAGAGAAATCGCCGGGATGCCCTGAGAAAGAGGTATATTGCAGTCGGTGGATGCGGCGTGCTTTTCCGGATCTTTGCCGATAACAGCGCGAATGAGGTCTTCGGCCTTTTGCTCGAGAGCCCCCTGGGCGATCGGATCGAGGTCCCCGGTGCAGGGGCGTTCGCCCAGAAACTCGACCTCCAGGCTTTTGGCGGCGGCGCGATGACGCTCGACCGCCTCGCGAAACTCTCGTTCCATGAAGGCCAGCCCCTCACGATCAGTGGAGCGATACTCGTAAAGCATTTCGGCGGTCTCGGCTATGGTGTTCACTGAGGTGCCCCCCGTGACGGAACCTACATTGTATGTAGTGGGGCCACCGGGGCAGGAGGGCGGCGTCACGGAGTAAAGGTCGGCGATAAGCTTCGAGAGCAGGTGGATGGCGTTGGTGTTCCCGAAGCAACTGAAGGAGTGTCCGCCTTGGGCGGCGAGCCTCACGCGGTAACGCCTGGAGCCCACCGCGCGGTTGACCAGATTGCCGAGGCGCCCGTCGAAGGAGACTAACTGTTTGACGCGCCCGGCATATTCTTCCATAAGCTTTCGGCAGCCTTTGAGGTTGCCCAGCCCCTCTTCGCCCGCGTTGGCCACGAACAACACGCCCTCCTCGGAGGGTATCTTTCGCGTCAGAACGTAACGGGCCGCCAGCATGAGCAACGCCAGATTGGCCGTATCGTCGCCCACTCCGGGGCAGTAAAGGCGTCCGTCGCGCTCCTCCGGCTCGAAAGGGGCGAGGTCCGGGAAAACGGTGTCGGTGTGGGCCATGAATACCGACACGAAGGCCCCCGGAGAATAGTTCACCCGGCAGACCACGTTCAACGCTTCGTCGATGTAAACGTCAACGGGGCCGCACTGTTTTTTGAACCATTCCCGCACAAAAGCCGCGCGTTTTTCCTCTTTGTTGGAAGGAGCGGGGATACGGCAGAGGGTCTTGATCAGATCCACCAGTTCGCTGGAATGTTCCTGGATATACTCGCGCGTGTCGGTCATTAAACTTTTCCTCCATTCTCAAATCTCAAATTAGAAATTAGAGATGTCGGCTCTTTATTCTTCGTCCAGGGGCAGGCGCAGCGTTTCTCCGCGTTCGGGCGGAATTTTTTTGCCGAGGTATGCGTAGGCTCCGGTTGTGACTTTGCGGCCGCGCGGGGTACGTTCCAAAAAACCTTTTTGAATGAGATAGGGTTCGTAGATATCCTCTATCGTTTGCGTGTCTTCGTTTAGAGCCGCAGCTATCGTGGAGAGCCCGACGGGACCGCCCTCGAAAAAATCGATGATTTTGCTCAGAATGCGGCGGTCGCTTTCATCCAGTCCCTGGGGGTCTATCTCCAGCATGTCCATAGCCCGATCCGCCATCTCGGCCGTGATGAGCCCCGTCCCCTTGACCGAGGCGACGTCCCGTACGCGCCGCAGCAAACGCAGAGCCACCCGCGGCGTGCCTCTCGACCGTTTTGCGATTTCGACCGCGGCCTCCTCCAGAATTTCCACGCCAAAGGTCCGGCTGCCCCGCTGGACGATGAGCGCCAGCTCCTGTTCCGTGTAAAGAGAGAGCTGTTCGACGATGCCGAAACGGGCGCGCAGGGGCGACGTCAAAAGCCCCAGGCGAGTCGTCGCCCCACAAAGCGTGAAACGCGGCAGAGAAAGGCATATTGTCTTGGCTAAAGGCCCCTTGCCCACCACAATATGGAGGGAAAAATCCTCCATTGCGGGATATAGGATTTCCTCGATCTGGGCGGGGAGGCGATGAATTTCGTCGATAAAAAGGACGTCGTTGCTTTCCACGTTGGAAACGATGGCGGCCAGATCCCCGGCTCGTTCCAAAGCCGGTCCCGTGGTCGTGCGCAATTGCCCCCCCATCTCCCGGGCGATGATGCCGGCGAGAGTGGTCTTGCCAAGGCCGGGCGGTCCGTAGAAAAGCGCGTGATCCAGGGGCTCCCTGCGGCCTTTTGCGGCCTGCATGTAGATCTGGAGCTTCTCTCTCACTTTTTCCTGCCCGATGAAGCCGTCCAGGGTGGTGGGTCGGAGAGACAGATCTTCCGGGTCCCTAGGGGACGAAAAAAAACGACTTTCTTCGCGTGATGCTTTCTCTTCTGATTCTTTATCTTCCGGCATCTGTCGATTCTCCATTCGAGAGGCTACAAGTATTTGAGCCGCCAATATCTCAACGACGCTGCAATTCTTTCAGAGCCGCCTTCAAAAGCCTTTCTTCGTCCAGTTTGTCGAAGTCCTCGCCTAGCGCCGCGCGCACGACGCTCAATGCGGCCACCACGTCGCCCTGCCCGAAACCGAGGGATCGCAGGGCGTCGCCTACCGTGTCCACGACGCGGCTTGCGGAGGCGGACGCGCCAGCGGGGATCGCCGATATGAATTCTTTGGAAAGGCTGTTTTTCAGTTCGAAACAAATCCGCTCCGCCGTTTTGCGGCCCACTCCAGGGACGCGCATGAACGCGTTCACGTCGGATAGAGAAACCGCGCGGACGATCTCGTCGGCCGACAACACACTCAAGATCGTCATGCCCGTCCGGCCTCCGATTCCTTTGATCCCGGTGATCTTCAAGAAAATCTCTCGCTCTGTCTCGTTCGCGAACCCGAACATGGCGACGGCCGCCTCCGAAATCTGCAAATAAGCCGTGAGGCGAACCCGTTCCCCCGGCGAGCAGAGGGAGAGCGCGCCCCTGGAGCAAAAAACGTCGAACCCCAATCCTCCCACATCGAGAATCACGGAGGTTTCCGTCACGGAAAGCACCTCTCCGCAAAGAGAACGGATCATGAGCGGACAACCAATGAGCGAAATGGGTTCTGTCGATCACTTAGTTTCTTTACCATGCGCCATCGCCCCCTATCGAAAATGCTGTCCCGTTTTTTGTTCGTGTCTATAATACGCCAACCCCGTCAGGGCGACGGCCAGAGCGTCGGCGGCGTCGTCCGGCTTCGGTATGGCGTCGAGGCCGAGAAGCCGTTGCACCATTTTTTGTACCTGCGTCTTATCGGCGCTTCCCGTCCCGCAGACGGCCACCTTGACCTGGTTGGGTTTGGGTTCCAGCACATCGAGTCCTTTTTGCGCGGCCAACAGCATCACCACGCCCCTCGCTTGCCAGACGAACTCCGCCGTCGTGATGTTGCGCCCGAAAAAAAGCCGTTCCACACACATAAAATCGGGGGAGCAGTTTTCGAGCTGCTCCCCGAGGGCTTGATACAGGCGCAAAAGGCGCTGCGTAAAGGCCATATCGGGACTTGTCTCTATGCAACCAAACGCGAGGGCGCGAACGACCGATCCCGACTGCCTTACCAAGCCATACCCCAGACGCGCCAAACCGGGGTCGATTCCCAGGCAAATAAGCCCGGGCGAGCCCTGCACCCTGCGTTCCTCCACCTTGCTCTTCGAGAGCCTACTCTTCTATCTGAGCGGCTACGTCGTCCGGAATATCGAAATTGGAGTAGACGTTCTGGGTGTCGTCGTGTTCCTCCAGAACGTCGATGAGGCGGAAGATTTTGCGGGCGGTTTCGACGTCGGTGATTTCGACGGGGGTTTTGGGGGCCATAGGGGTTTCGGCGCTCTCGACGACGTATTTCGCTTTTTCGAGAGCCTCCCTCAAAGTTTGGAGGTCCGAGGGCTCGCTGTAAAGGGTGTATCCCTCGTCCGAGGGCTCCATATCGGTCATGCCCGCCTCCAGTCCGCAGGACATCAGAGCGTCCTCGTCCAATTTCTCTCCCTTGACCTCGATGACGCCCTTGCGCTCGAACATCCAGGCCACGCTCCCCGCCTCGCCCATCTGGCCGCCGTTGCGGGTCAGAAGAGCGCGTATCTCCGGGGTCGTTCGGTTGCGATTATCGGTCATCACCTCGATGAGAACGGCAATGCCGCTCGGTCCATAGGCCTCGTAGGTCAGTTCTTCGTAGGCGGCGCCGTCGATCTCGCCGGTACCTCGTTTAATGCCCCGCGTAATATTATCGATAGGTACGCTGACGGCTTTGGCCCGTTCGATGGCGGTTTTCAAGCGCATGTTCATGGAGGGATCCCCGCCGCCTTCCTTGGCCGCGACGATAATCGCCCGCACCAACTTTTGGAAAAGGTTGCCGCGCTTGGCATCCTGGGCCGCCTTTCTGTGTTTGATGTTCGCCCATTTGGAATGTCCCGACAAAAAAATCACCTCATAAATTTAGACTTTATAAGAGCGCAAGCTCTCTTTAAGCAATTCGGCGGAGATGGCCTCCGAAACGCTCGTGTTGCCACGACCGAAGTATTAGAAGTATTATAGGATACTTTTACCCACAGCGCTCGTATCGGAACCATTTTCCAGGGTTCCGGCGCACCCGGGGGCTCGGATGACGCTCCGTCCGTTGCCCTGGGGAATGACCTCTATCTGCGTGCCGATGCGTTCCTTCAACGCCTCCACGTGCGAGATGACGCCGATTACCTTACCCTCCTGCCGGAGGCTGGTAAGAGTGGAAAGAGCCATGTCCAGGGCCTCCTCGTCCAAAGTGCCGAACCCTTCGTCCAGAAAAAGCGAGTCCACGCGAACCTTCTGACTGGCCATCTGGGAAAGTCCCAACGCCAGGGCGAGACTGACGATGAAGCTTTCCCCCCCCGAAAGGTTTTTGGAGGATCGAACCTCCCCCGCCTGATAGTTGTCGACGACCTTGAGCTCTAAAGTGCGTTCGTTGTCGCATATCAGAAAATAGCGGTCCATCATCTTCTGAAGTTGTTGATTGGCGTGGCGGATTACCATCTCGAAGGTCAGGCTTTGTGCGAAATTGCGATACTTTTGCCCATCGGCGGAACCGATCAGGTCGTGCAATTTTTCCCATCGATGATACTCGCGCTTTTGTTTTTCGATGGCGATCATCTGTTCCTGTCTTTTCAGGGCGAAATCTTCTTCGTTCTTCAAGCGAGAACGAAGGGCTCCGATCGACTGCTGCAGCTCTTTCACCAGGGCGGCAGTTTGCGCTTTTCGCTCCCGCGTTTCCTCCAGCGAGCTGTCCGTCAAATGTCGGCGTCTGAGTTCCTCGAGTCCGAATTTCCTGTCCATTTGCCTGGCGTCAAGTTCCGCGCGTTCCACGGAAAGCGACTGCGCGCGTTCCTGCAGCGTCCTTCGCTCCGCCTCGGGCAGACAGGCCGCGAGATAAGCGTCTTCATTTCTGAAGTCGCCGGCGATGAGTTGTTTTTTGAAGGAAATTTCAGCCTTTTGCAGGCTGTCGGATCGAACATGAATAGATTTTCCGAGTTCTTCCATACGGGAATGCATGTTCGAGAATTCCTGCAAGACGATCTCGCGTTCCCCGCGTTTCGCCTCCACTTGTTTTTGCGCGGATTCCACGAGCGCGGCTTGAGCCGCTTCCTCCGCGTCCGGGTCCTTTTCTCCGAACAAGCTGACCCGTTGTTGTCGAAGAGCGTTTTTTTCCGCGCGAAGTTTCTTCGTGGTTTCGACTCTGTCCTTCAACTCGAGGTTCAGTTTGTCCAAATCGGCGCGCATGTGATGCACGTCGCGCTCCCATACGGAAAGCTGTTTTTCAAGTTCCAATCGAGCTCGATGCTGCTCCTGCCACTTTTGAGACCGCTTTTCCAACGACTCCAGAACTTGTTCCGGTCGTTCGTCGGGAAGATTTTTGAAACCGAAGGGCGCCACTTGATGGGCCAAGTCCAGTCGGATGTTTTTCAATTCCTCGTCCTGAAGGCGAATTTCCTGCGTCAAACGATCCCATTCGCGTGTCGCGGTTTCCTTGACAAATTCCGCCTCCTGCTGGGAACGCGCCAATTGATCCCGTTCTTCCCGGGCTCGCCCCAGCTCTTCGCGCGCCAAATTTTGTTCTTTTTCCAGTTTTTCCGCGCGTTCGACGGTCAGTCGCGTTTTTTGCAAAATTTCTTCCGTTTTTTGTCGTTGCCGGCCGATGGCCGCCAAGGGATCCGCGTCCATGGGCAAGATCGACTGCAACGCCGCCAGCTCTTCCGTCAACTGGCCTTCGAGGATCTGCAAGTGGGACGAGAGGCGCGCTTCTTCTTCTCCGATCTGAAACGTTTCCTGGTCGATCTGGGCGTTCTTGATCTGCAGCGCCGAAAGCGCTTCGTTGTCCTTTCCCAACTCGTCTTTCGCCCGGCGCATGTCCAATTGAACCTCGTCCGCCTGCGGCATGTTGCCCGAAGCGTAAGGATGCGCCGTCGAACCGCACAAAGGGCAGGGTTCTCCGTCCCGCAGCCGGCTTCTGGCCTCCTCCAAGTCCTTGATGCGCCGCAAAAGCTCTATTTGCACTTCGAGGTGCTGCACCTCTTTCTCCGTATTCTGGATTTTGCCTCGCTGCTCGGCGATTTTCTGTTGGCATTCTTTTCGAGACGACTCAAGCGCCGCAAGCCGGGTTTTCAGCGTCTTTCTCGCTTCCATAGTTTCTACGCGGCGTTCGAGGATTTCCTCGATCTGTCCCTGCCGTATTTTGCGCTCGACCAATTCCGCAAGCGATTCACGCCACTCGGCTATGGCGCGTGTTCCCAAGAGTTCGTCCAAAACGCCTTTTTGTTTTCGGAGGGCATTTTCTTCCGACGTGAACTTCGCCTTTGCCGTTTCATAGAGGACGCTCTGTCCGCTCAGTCGGTTTTGAGCCTCCTGTCTCCGTTTTTCGGCGATCACGCGTTCTTTGTCCGAACGCTGCCGTTTTTCGATCAACGCACGCAGAGCGTCGAAACGCGTCCGTATTCCAGTCAACTGCTCGACAAGCCTTTCATCGGCGGCGTTGTCCTGCAAAAATTTTCGAACGTCCCTGGCGCGAATTTGCGCGGTTTCAAATTGAGAGAGAGCTTGATCCAATTTAACCCGGAGGGCTTCGGCCGTTTTTGCCAGCTCTTCGGCGGCGGTCTGGACTTCGCGGATAGGGGCTTCTTTTTCTTTCTCTTTGAAGTCCAGCTCTCGAATTTTACGCAAAAGGTCCAGAACGTTTTTCTGATCCGCTTGTCTTTCCATGTGAAGAGAGGTGGCCAGCTGCAAAGATTCTTCCGAGCGCCGAACGTCGGCTTCCAGCTCCGGCAACTTTGCCTGGCAGTCGAACAGCGTGCGTTTTTCCGCCTCCTGCTCTTTTCGGAGCGTGATCAGCGCGGCGTGGACGCTGCCGAACTCCAGGGCTTGTTGCGCCCGCTCCAGGCGTTGACGTTCCGACTCGAACCCCTCCTGTCGTCTTGTCAGGTCCCGGTTTCGGTCCTCCAGCGCGTCCAATTCTTTTTGGAGCGCCGCCATGGTTTCCAGCCAGTCGAGTTCAGCATTGTATCGCTCCAGGTTTTTTTCCGCCTCGGCTTCTTCTTGAAGCTGCGCCGTCAGTTTTGTTTCCAGCTCCTTTTTTTCTTCCGGCTCCAAGATCCTCAAGCCCGAAGCCTCGGCTTCGAGGGCGGAGAGCGCCGTTCGTTCGGCGTTGCGGATTTCATGGACCCGAACGGAGATCTGGCTGTAGATCTCCGTGCCCGTGATTTGTTCCAAAATCGGGGAACGCTCCCCGGGTTCGCTCTGCAGAAACGCGGAAAAACTGCCCTGGGCCAGTAAAATGGAGCGAACAAACTGGTCGAACGTGAGCCCCGTCACTTCCTTGATTTTTTCGGCGGTGTCCCGTTGTCGGGTTTCCAAGATCGTCCCCGTCTCGGCATCCGCGATTTCATGCCGAGGCTGCTGCAACGCGCCGTCCGATTTTTTACGAGCGCGGTGCTGCCCCCAAAAGGCGCAATACTTTTTGAGTTCGCCCCTGGCTCCCGTCCCCGTTTCGAAAACGATCTCGGAAAAACACTCGCCGGTGTGGCGCGACATGACTTCGTTCGTGCTTTGAGTGACGTCTTTGAGGCGCGGGGTGCGGCCGTAAAGCGCCAGACATATCGCGTCCAGAATGGTGGTCTTGCCGGCCCCGGTCGGACCCGTTATTGCAAAAATCCCGTCGGATGCGTAAGCCGGGTTCGTAAAATCGATTTTCCATTCCCCGAAAAGGGAGTTGAGATTTTTGAAACGAACGTTGAGTATACGCATTTCACATCTCCTGTTCGGCCGATCCGCCGAGTTTTTCTTCCAGCGAAGCAAGGACCTCTCGATAGGCGTCCAGCAGTTCGGCGCGCGCTCCGTCGGGGATTGCCCGAGCCTCCAGGCAACGTAAAAAAACATCCGATGCGTCCAGCTCTCCAAGGACTTCAGAGGTACCCCAAGCCCCCGGAATATTCCTGAGGGCTCGCGCGTCCTTCACGCGAAGGACCTCCAGTTCCGAGCCGGCGGTCAACGCGGCCAAGCGTTCGCGCAAATCGGGAACCGGCGTCTCTCCTTCGTAAACGACCTCGACCCAGGCCTTGCTGCCGCACGTACGTAATTCTATCAAACGAGACTCCAAAAACTCCATATCCCCCGCGATGAGCGCCAACTCCTGAAAGAGCGGCACCGGCAATTCCGTTACGGAGGGGTTCCCGGAATCGAAATCCACCAACACGACGCTTTTGGGACCATGCTCCGCCTCTCCCGTGCTCATCGGCAAGGGGGAGCCGCTGTAGCGCACGGCGTCCGAATCCCCTATTTTCTGGGGTGAATGGAGGTGCCCCAAGGCGAGATAGTCGAAACACGAAGGGAAGCGCTTCACGTCAATCTGGGCCAATGACCCCACGTACAGGTCTCGAACCCCGTCTCCCTCCACCGTCCGGCCGCTGGCGGCAAAAAGATGCCCCGTGGCGACGATGGGAATGTCCCGTTTCAACTCGCCCGAGGCTTTCAACCGCGAAAGCTTCTCCTTGGCCAAGCGTCCGATCTCCCGATAATGCCGTTCGATCCCCAGCGTCAAATTGCGATCCTTGTCCTTGAGGCTTTCGTCCGCCTCGAAAACGCGGACGTCCCTGTCCCGCAGATAGGGCACGGCGCAGACAAGAAGCTCCGGCGCGCCGTCCGGGCCCCGGAGGGTCAGGAGTTCCTCCTCGATTCTTTCCGGGACGGCGCCGACCACATGCACGTCCAAAAAGCTCAAAAGCTCTTTAGGCGCGTCCAGAAAAGAGGGAGAATCGTGATTGCCGCCGACGATCACCACATGACGACAGCCGAATTCCGCCGTACGGCATAAAAAGCGATAGTAAAGCTGCTGCGCTCGGTTGTTGGGGGCGATGGTATCGAAGATATCCCCCGCCACAAGGAGGACGTCGATGTTATATTCACCCAGCGCCGCCAACAACCATTCAAGAAACGCCTCGAACTCCGCCGTGCGTTTCCTGCCGTAAAGCGTGCGCCCCAAGTGCCAATCGGACGTGTGCAGGATCTTCATGAGCCGGCGCGGTGAATCACAATCGGTTCATGACCTCGCCTCGGCCCAGCGCGCACATGACCAGCGTCAAGGCGGCCCCGCTTTCCTGCCCGGTGAGGAGCAGCCTCAGAGGATGAAAGAACTCCTTTCCCTTCAGACCGCGTTCTTTCATGAAAGAGCGCAGGGCTCGATTCAGCTCCTCCTCGGTCCAGAGTTCGATCGAAGGAAGCGTTGGCTTCAAGTCAGGCAGCCAAGCCCGAACGTTTAGATCTTGCCCTCGAGGCCTCTCGACCAAAAAGCTCAAGACCTCCCTCAGCAAGGGCACGGTGTAATTTTCCTCGACGAGATCGTCGATCAGGCGCTCCAGAGCCGTGTTGTCGAAGACCCCGAAACGCGGGTCGAGTTCTGTCAACCATTTCAATATCGCCCTGCTGCCTTTTTTACGCATCGCCTCTCTCTGTCGGTGTTTCAGATGGGTCTCGTCGTGAACCGGCGAGGAGGTCGAGATGCGGGAAAGCGAGAAGAGAGGCGCTATCTCCTCCAGAGATAGGGGAGACGACTTCTCGGGCCCGGGAGGCGTCCAACTGAGAGTCGAAAGGTAAGCGGAGAGCGCCTCGGGGAGATAACCCTCCTCGCGGTATCGGCGTATGGGCGTTGAGCCGGTGCGTTTGCTGAGCTTTTGTCGGCTTTCGGAGAGGATCATCGGGATGTGGGCGTAAACAGGCGCCGCCCACCCCAAGGCGTCGAAGATCGCCTGTTGCCGCGCCGTGTTCGGGACGTGTTCGTCCCCTCGAACGATGTGGGTGATCTCCATCAGACGGTCGTCGACCACGCTGGCGAAAAGATAGGTAGGCTGCCCGTCGCTGCGCGCCGCGACGAAGTCTCCCATGCTCTCGGGCGGAAACGACAAATTTCCGCGCACGGTGTCGTGAAACACGATCTCCCTGTCCGGCAGCGCGAAACGCCAGCATGGAATTTCTCCCCCGTCGATCCTGCGGGTCGCCGCGTCGGGCGCGAGGCGGCGGCAAAGTCCATCGTAACGGGGCGGCTCGCCTCGGGAGAGCTGGTCTTTACGCAGCGTTTCCAACCGTTCTTCGGAACAAAAACAAGGATAGACCAAGCCTCGTTCTTGCAAAGAACGGAGGACCTCCTCGTAAAAAGCTCCGCGCTCGCTTTGGCGATAGGGAACGGGCAGCCCCATGTCCGGCCCCTCGTCCCAATCGAGTCCCAGCCAGCGCAGATCCTCCATCAACTGCCGCTCGTACTCGGGTCGCGAACGTTCTTTGTCCGTGTCGTCGACGCGCAGGACAAACTGTCCCTCCGCGCCGGCCCCCCGAGCGAGCAAAAAATTAAAAAGCGCCGTTCTGGCGCCTCCGATATGAAGCTCTCCCGTCGGAGACGGGGCAAAGCGCGTTCGGATCATTTCACGACTCCACCTAAATTCACGATTTACGTTTCAGCGTTGCGACGGCGTGACAGACCATGGACTTTCCCGCCCCGGGGTCGTCCGTTTTTTCGGCGGATTTGGCCTTGACGTTGACGCAAAGATCGCCGCTCCTATCCCCGGAGTTCAGAACCTCCGAGAGCTTTTCCCCAATAGCCGGCAGGTGAGGATTCAACCGGGGGATCTGGGCCTCGACCACGGCGTCCACCCAAACGATTGCCCATCCCGCCCGCTTCACAAGTTCCACGACCCGGCGCAGCAGTTCCATGCTGTCCGCGTTTTCGTAGCGTTCGTCCGACGCGGGAAAGAGGTTCCCGATGTCGGGCAACCCGGCGGCTCCCAAAAGCGCGTCAGCCACGGCATGGCCCAGAACGTCGGCGTCCGAGTGTCCCAACAAACCCAACGGAGACGGCACCACGACGCCCCCCAGAATAAGCGGTTTTTCAGGCACCAATCGGTGTACGTCGTAACCGATTCCCGTGCGCACGGTCATTTCATTCGTCGTCATTTTACTCCTTATTGTTCCTCGGTGCGTTGCCAGGGCTTCGGCCAGCTCCAGGTCCTCCGGCCACGTCACTTTGAAATTCGACCGCCGGCCCTCGACGCATCGCAGTTCCATCCCCGCGGCCAGCCACGCCTCGGCCTCGTCTTTGAATTTGAAAGAGGAAGAAAAAGAGGAAGAAGGGGACGAATCCTGCCGCGTCAAAACCCGGATCAACGCCTCGCGGAAGAAGGACTGCGGCGTTTGCGTGGCGTAGAGTCCGTCTCTGTCCACGGCGTGCACCTTCCCCGACGCGTCGACGCGTTTGATCGCTTCGGCGACCGGCAAAACGGGAATCGCCCCGACCGTCGGAGCGGTGTGCGCCATCAAAATGCGGAGCAACTCGCCGTCGGCGAAGGGGCGCGCGGCGTCGTGCACCATTACGTAATCGCGCGTCGAGGCCGCCAGGCCATTTCGCACGGAGTCCGTACGGGTTGCCCCGCCGAAAGCCACTTTGACGGGCAATGGGCAAAAGTCCCAGTTTTCTCCCAGTTCGCACCCCTGAGGCAGCACCAGGACGATTTCCTCCACGCCGTCTTCTCGGGCGGAAAGCGCCAATTCGACGCTCCATCGCCACAGGGGCTTGTTCTCGCCCAGGGAGCGGAACTGCTTGCCCAGTCCTCCGATCCGGCTTCCGCTGCCTCCCGCCACGATCAAAAAAGAAAACGACTTGTTCATGTCTGTCTTATCGGTGAGCATAAAAGCTCGGCTCGCCGGTCATTTGCTGATGATCCTCGATTCGAGGGCCGTGTGCAGAGTCATCCGGTCCGCGAACTCGATGGAGCCGCCAACGGGTAGCCCGAAAGCGAGACGGGAGATCTTCAGTCCATCGTCCGTCGACCTCTCTTTCAAAATTTCCAGGAGCGTGTAGTAGGTCAGATCTCCCTCCATTCTGGGGTTCGTCGCGATAATGATCTCCCTCGCCCCCGTGTCCTCGATATGCTTCAACAAAAAGTCGACGCATTCCTCGCTCAGTTCCTGATCCTCCAGGGGAGAGACCCTGCCGCCCAGGACGTGATACAGGCCGTTGTAAATCCCCGCCTGCTCGAACGACGCCAGGTCGTCGATACTTTCGACCACACATAGGGTGGACCTGTCTCTCAGCATGTCTTTACAGATCGGGCAGGGGTCGGAATCGGAGATATTGCCGCACTCGCCGCACTGGAAAAGATGGTCTTTCAGCTCGGCGATGGCGTTCCCCATAGCGCGAAGAAAGGGCTCCTCCTGGCGAAGCAGGAAAAAGGCCATCCTCCTGGCGCTTTTGTTCCCGATACCCGGAAACTTGTTGAAAAAGGCGACCAATCGCCCGATTGAATCCGTCATGAGCAGGCGGCAATGGGTGAAGAGATCGTTTAAAAACCCAGATTCATGGATCCCAACGCGCCGGCGAGCACGCCCATACGCGAATTAGCGAGTTCCTTACTCTTATGAAGTCCGTCGTTGACGGCGACCAATACGAGATCTTCCAGCATCTCCGCATCGTCGGGTT
Organism: Synergistaceae bacterium; assembly: GCA_031274425.1. Classification (GTDB taxonomy): domain Bacteria; phylum Synergistota; class Synergistia; order Synergistales; family Aminobacteriaceae; genus JAISLU01. The sequence goes on from JAISQE010000013.1 coordinate 13,395, forward strand.
GGATCACCTCGGGATCGATTTTGAGTTCGACCAAGTCTCCCTGCCCCGTGAAGATCGCCTTGACCATTCCGCCGCCAGCGTTGCCCTCGACCTTTTCCTCGCCCAGTTTTTCCTGAATCTGCAACATCTGGGCCTGCATCTTTTGAGCCTGTTTCATCATATTGTTGATTTTCATCGACTAAAACCTCCAGCATCGCTTAATGTCAGCGGCCCGAACCCCGAGCGAGGGCTCCGCCGTTTTTGCCGCCTTGTATCGGGAGTCCATTCGGAGTCCAAAATCCATTCAATGATGATACCCCGAACCCCTCAAAATTGAAAAGGCACGATAAAGCTGTTCGGCAAGAAAAAGAAAACACATTTCGTGGGGAAAGGTCATTCGCGATAGGGCGACGCTTTCGTCGGCCCGGCTTTTCACGGCCGGGCAGGTTCCCCAAGGGCCGCCTATCGCCAAAACGACCCTGCCCGCGGCCGACTCCATCTCCCGCGACAGCAGCTTGGCAAAATGCGCGCTGTCGCGTTCCTCTCCGTCCTCTCGAAGCAGGAGCAGCCGGTCCCGCGGGCGGAGGCATCTCAGCATCTCCTGTCCCTCCCGTTCCATGCGTTCCTCGGGGGAGCCCGCCTGGTCGGGAATGCGCTCCACCGAAACGAGGCCGCTCGGGATCCGCTCCAGATATTCCCCGGACAGGGAGGCTATGCGTTTGTCTTTGATTTTTCCGACGGAGAGGACGACGATTTTAGGCATGAGAGGAAAAAGCATGAGAAAAAATGGAGATTTTCACGCGTCCGAAGGGAGGGACGCGATGGGAAGCGAGATCAAAACGCTCGCTCCATTGGGATTGTCCGTGCGCTGGGTGAGCATGAGATTGCCGCCGTGGGCAATGACGACTTTGCGGGTGAAAGCCAGCCCCAGTCCCGTAGAGCCCCATCCGGATTTTTGGTATGCGTGGTTTTGGACGGGGCCGGGGCCGTTGTCCAGGACTTCGATCTCCAGGTATTGAACGACGCGCTGGACCCGAAGGGCGATGTCCTTTGCTCCCGCCGTGAGGTTGGCTCTCCACGCGTTGTCCAGGATGTTGAGGAGGGCGCGTATGAAACGAATTTCGTTGAGCAGCAGCGGAAGCTGGGCGGCGTCGGGCGCGATCGTTATGGAGACGTGCTCCCCCCACGGAAACGGGCGGATATGTTTTTCCAGATTGTCGAAAAACGACTCCACCTGGACGATGCGCCGCTGGTCTTCGTGGAGGATCTCTCCGATCATATGCTCCATGTAGTTCGCGGCTTTGAGCATGATCTCGGCTTTTTCCAGGGTGTGCTTCTCCTCGTTTCCGCTCTGAAGCATAAGGGCCATCCCCTTGATGGCCGCGAGGGGGTTTCTGAGGTCGTGAACCAGGCTTCGCATATCCACCATGTTGATTTCCCGGAGAGCGTCCTCTTGAGAGGTCCGCCGCGGTTCGTTCTCCCAGAACTGCCGCACCTGTTTCAGTCGAATGGAATAACGCGTCAAGAGCCAGGTGGACGTCACGGCCCCGGCCATGAAGCTCAAGAACAGCGCCGTTCCCGCCATGCTGGCGATGGCGACCTCCTCGTTGGAGCGGTACATGCCCTGGAAAAGCGTCGACAACGCCTGGGTGTTCGTGGGGAAGCTGGGTAAAAGTTCAAGGCTCTGAAACGAGTAGACCCAAAGTAAAATAGCGGTGCCTTTGTCGATCCAGTCCTCCACCTGCCACGTCAAAAGCTGGAAGAGAGCGATCAGAAGGATCACGATGAACAGGCTCAAAGGGAAGGTGTATTCGAGCTTCTCGGAAAACAGGGGAAGCACCGTCCAGCTTGTCCATATGCCGACGGAGGAAAAGAGGAGACTGATGACGAACTCCACCCGACGGAAATAATAGCCCACTCCCTTGCCGATCAACACCCATGCCAAAAGCAGCAGAAGCACCTGAGATCCGTGCACGAGAACGCTGAAAGTGGAACCGAAAAGCATGGGGCCGAAGGCTCGCTCCCGCAGGCGCTCCGTGACGTGGGCAATATAGAGGTTGCCGTAATAAAGGGCGACCACGCCGACCAGAAGGATGAAAATCCCAAGCAGTATACGTTTGAATGCTCCGCGTTCCACCACGGGTAAGAGCGTTTGATTTTCCAACATCAGGTCCGCACCTCGAAAAGAAAAGTAGAAGACTGTTATAATAACCCTATTTTGCGATTCAAAACTTCATACGTCGCATAACGGTATCTTTTATTCAGTATAAGAGTATTTCGTTTGAAATATAAGGGGCTTTGCAGAAAAATCATCATTGACGTACATAACAGGGGGTGAGGCTATGGAGATCGACAGCACGGAAACCAAGACGTACGACGCCCTTTCTCTGTCGTATGAGGAATGGCGGAAGCTGGTCGTGGAGGTTTGGAAGGAGCCTCGCTTTCGGGCGGACCAGATCTGCGGGTGGATCTACGCGAAAAAAGTTTTCGACTGTCACGCAATGACGAACCTCTCGAAGACCTTGAGGGATAAATTGATCTACGAGTCGCTGGTGAAGATTCCCATTCAAATCAAAGAGTCGAAATCCAAAGATGGGACGCGCAAATATCTGTGGCAGCTCGAGGACGGCAGCCGCATCGAATCCGTTCTGCTGGACCACGCCAACCACACGACGGCCTGCATTTCCAGCCAGGCGGGGTGCCCCTTGGCCTGCGCTTTCTGCGCCACGGGGCAGGCGGGTTACGTGCGCGATCTGACGGCGGGGGAGATTGTAGGACAGTTTTTGCTCATGGAGCAACGATTGGGAAGAGACATCAACAACGTTGTCTTCATGGGAATGGGCGAACCTCTGCTCAACGACGTCAACGTCTTCAAAAGCATTGGAGTGTTGAATCATCCCAAAATGCGCAACCTGGGAGGACGGCATATCACGGTTTCCACGTCGGGCGTCGTGCCCGGCATCCGGGATCTGGCGGATTTCGAAGTCCCCGTGCGGCTGTCCGTCTCTCTGCACGCGCCAAACGACGCTTTGCGCAACAAATTGATGCCCGTCAACAAACGATATTCTCTCGCGTCTCTCGTCGAGGCGATGCGTTATTATAAGGAGCGCACGGGAGAGCGTATCACGATCGAGTACGTTTTGATAGACGGAGTCAACGACGATCCCCAGCTCGCGTTCGAGATGGCGGCGCTTTTGGACGGGCTCGGAGTTTATGTCAACGTCATTCCCTATAATCCTATAGACGCCTCTGTAATGGGAAGCGGTTTGAAGCGCCCGGCCGAGGCGCGGATCAAAGCGTTTTGTTCCGCGTTGACGGGTCTCTCGATCGAGTTCGAAATTCGGCGAGAAAAAGGGGCGGATATTCTGGCGGCCTGCGGCCAATTGGCGGGTACGGCGAGGGTTTGATATCCTCTTGTCGGCGAGGAAAATTTTTTGAGGGGAGACTACGTAAACGTGAAAATTTTGAGGTTTAAGTTTGTGGGGCTTGCCCTGCTGTGGGTCGTGTTTTCTTCGTTTGGGGGCGCGGCTCAAGCCGCGGAATCCGCGAATTATGCGCCCGGCGAGGCGATAGTGGTGCTTAAAAATCGGGTAGGTCAACTGAACGCCGCGGCTTTGTCCAGCGCGACGGGCAAGAGTTACGTCGCGAGCGTTGCCGCAAGCGCCGGGGCGAAGGTCGTCACCACCTACGCCTCGTTGTCCGAGGCTCGAGGCGAGATCTTCACTTTGGTGAAATCCGAGACGAAGAGCACGGAGGAACTGCTCGCGGAGCTCGCAAAAAACCCGGACGTCGAATGCGCGTCCCCCAACTACCTAGTGCGAGCCGCAAAAGAACCGAACGACCCGGGTTATGCCAACGGCGACCTATGGGGCATGAGGAGCATACGGGCGGACGCGGCCTGGGACAAGACGACGGGAAGCGAGGACATTTACATCGCCGTGATGGACAGCGGCGCGTATTACGAGCATGAAGACCTGAAGCCCAACATTGACATGACCCTAAGCAGAAATTTCGCCAACCCGACGGGCAGCTCGACGCCCGTCAATGACAGTAACTTCAACGACGACTATGACCACGGAACGCACGTGACGGGCACGATCGCGGCCGTCGGAGACAATGGAATCGGCGTCGTGGGCGTCAACTGGAGGGCCAAGGTCATCGTTTTAAAGGTGCTTGGCACGGTGGACGGGGAGTCCGGCGTCGGGTACGATTCATGGATCACCGCCGCGGTCGATTATTTCGTCGGCATTTTGCGGAACTATCCCGGCCTGCGCGTCCCGGCGATCAATTTTTCGTTGGGAGGATGGAAATCCGAGAACCCGAACGCGGTGAAAGATACCGCGATGTGGCGCGCCTACCAGGCTCTCGACAGCACCGACCGCACCGTCATCGTCGTCGCGGCCGGCAATGAAGGCCTCGAAGTCGGCGCTCCCGCGCTCAACGATATTAAAAACGATGGGGTCGTTGTGGTTCCCAAAGGAGCGTATTGTTACCCCGCTTCCTACACGGGCTTGAACAATATGATCGTCGTGGGGGCAATCAACAGCGCAAACAGCTCGCCGAACTTCACAAACTGGAGCAGCGCGTCGGTGCATTTGGTCGCGCCGGGGGTAAGCATCAAGAGCACGACCCCAGGAAACCGATACGGCGACATGCAGGGAACGTCCATGGCGACGCCTCACGTTTCGGGCGCCGTGGCCTTGCTTGCGTCCTATCGCCCGGAGCTGGGGGCTCATCAATTGAAAAACCTGCTGTGCGGCACCGCGGACTCCAGCGTCAACCCCCAGGCGCCCGGCGCGGTGTCTCCTCAAAACGCTCCCGACAGAAACCTTTCGAAATACGGGCTTTTGGACATATATGCCGCCCTAGATGCCTCGATGCCCGCGATTCCCGTCACCCGCATTACCGTGACGCCCACCGCCGCATCCCTGAGCGAGGGAGATACCCTGCAGCTTTACGCCACGTTGACCCCGGAGAACGCGACCGACGTGAGCGTCGAATGGAGCAGCAACAATCAGGATGTGGCCACCGTCGACGCAACGGGGTTGGTGACCGCGCGGTCGGCGGGCACGGCGAGCGCCACCGCGCGCGCGCAGGGAGGGGTTGGCGTTTCGGCGAGCGCGAGCATCATCGTAACGGGAACCACACCAACGCCTACGCCTACGCCAACTCCCACTCCTACTCCCACACCGACCCCCACTCCTACTCCCACACCGACGCCCGCGCCGATCGATTATGTCCCGATCGGTCGTGGCCCGGTTGTGACCGATCAGATCAATCAAGTCAACGACCAACTCGGCTCCTCGGTGCGTGTCGATTTCGGCAACTTGAACGACGTCGCTTACGTGCCCAGCTTGCCGGGTTGGTCCGTCGTCGGTAACGTCGAAAACGCGACGCTGCAGATGCGAACTTCTCCCTCCGGAGCGCCGAGCGGCTACGTCACGACGGGAAAACCCTCCGCGGCAATCGAGGTCGACGTTTCTTCTACTTACGTGGCTGGCGGCGTGGCTCTCGTTCCCATTGTCCTGCAATACACTTTGTCCTCGCGAGAGCTGATCGATGCCTTCGGACAGGACGTGGCCCGCGATATTCTAACGAACCCCGTCAGGCAGAGTTCACGTATTTTCGATAAGTTTTCCATACAGAAAGAAACGACGACCGCATGGATCAACTTGATTCCCGGACTGTTTTATCCGCAGGACTTCTCGAATAACGGGACGGTGTCTCTCGCGGGGGGCAGGCAATTGACGATAGCCGTCAGTTTTCTGGTGGCGGATGACGTGGGTTGGCCGAGGATGGACGGGCAACATTTGATCGTTCCCGATGGCGCTCGCGACGGCGTCGTTCGAGATCCCGCGTGGTTGTTGATGAAAGGGTCCTCCGTTTTGCCTCCAAGTCCAAGCCCGAGTCCGAGCCAAGGGTCCGGCGGCGGCGGGTGCAACACAGGCTTTGGCATTGTTTTCTTCGCGTCCGCATGGGGCATTATTTCTTTGTATAAACGACGGGCCCGCTGACGAAGTCTGGATAAAGAGCGTGCCCCTGGAACTCGGGAGCTTCGTATGTAATCAGGCATCCAAACCATACGCACGGTAACGCGAAAGGTCGTCCGCTCAACTGCTGGGCGGCCTTTTACTATCTTTTTTTCTGTCCTTCTTTCTGCTGTCGATTTTTCATATTTGACTCTGGTGTGGATAAATGCTAGAATCCCTTTGTTTGTACGGGGCGTAGCGCAGCCTGGTGAGCGCGCCTGGTTCGGGACCAGGAGGTCGGAGGTTCAAATCCTCTCGCCCCGACCATCATAATCACGGATGAAAGCTTAGGGACAGATCCTAAGCCTTTTTATTTTTTAAGCCCCAAACCCAAGGAGGATCCCTTGACAATGTTGATGAGGCCCAGAAGGCTACGGCGTACGGCCGCGATGCGAGCGATGGTGAGAGAGACGCGTCTCAGCGCGTCCATGTTGGTGTATCCGATTTTCGTGCGGGAGGGACGCGGCGTCGTCGAAGACATCGCCGCCATGCCGGGACAGAAACGCTACAGCCCCGATACGCTTCCTAGGGTTCTCGAGCGCGTGACGGACGTCGGAGTCGACAATGTTCTGCTCTTCGGCTTGCCGGAGCACAAAGACGAGCGAGGCAGCGGCGCTTACGCCGAGAGCGGCGTGGTGCAGCAGGCGCTGAGAGAGGGGAAGAAACGCTTTCCCCAGATGCTTTTCATCGCGGACGTCTGTATGTGCGAATACACGTCTCACGGGCACTGCGGCGTTTTGAAAGGGACGGGCTCAGCCGCGGTCGTGGACAACGACCCGACGATCGAACTGCTGGCCCAAACGGCTGTTTCGCAGGCGCGGGCGGGAGCGGACGTCGTCGCGCCGTCCGACATGATGGATGGGCGAGTTGGAGCGATACGAACGGCGCTCGACGCTGCTGGACTGGAGGACACCGCCGTTCTCTCCTACGCCGTGAAGTACGCGTCGGCGTTTTACGGACCGTTCCGAGAAGCCGCGGGTTCCGCTCCGTCGTTCGGCGACCGCAGGGGGTATCAGATGGACCCGCGCAACAGCCGCGAGGCGATGCGGGAACTGGCGCTTGACCTCGAAGAGGGCGCGGACATGGTGATGGTGAAACCGGGCTTGCCGTACTTGGACATTCTGAGGGCGGTGAAGGAGAAGAGCCCCGTTCCGGTGGGATCCTACTGCGTCAGCGGCGAGTACTCCATGATCAAGGCGGCTGCGGCCAACGGGTGGTTGGACGAGGAACGCGCCGTCTGCGAGACCGCGACCTGCCTGGTGCGTGCCGGAGCGGATATCCTGATCACCTATCACGCCCCAGAACTGGCGGGCTGGATCGGGGAGGGCAAATTGTAGTTTAGGTGACGAAATAAACATTATAGGATATGCGTCATTTTCACGCTTTCAAAGTGAAAAGGGTATTGACACATTTCTTAGAAGTGGTATTATTTCCCTCGCTGCTCGCCAAAAAGGTGGCGGCAAGCTCGAAAAACCAGTTATAAACAAGGGTTTGGAGAGACAGCAACTTGACAAATTTACAGGCGAGCCAACAGAGGCGAAGAAGTAGAAGTTGGTACTATGAGCGAGAAGAGAAGCCGCGAGAGCGGAGTCGATTCTATCGAACATGAGCGATGTTGA
>JAISQE010000153.1 GCA_031274425.1 Synergistaceae bacterium
TCGCTTTGGCCAAGGCGGAGCCCGAAAACAAGAAACACTTGGGCATGGCCAAAGCGATGGGCGCGTGCTTCGCGCGTTCCGTCAACCTGCGGCCGGTCGAACATATCTCCATCCTCACGGCCTTCATGAAGCTCAAAAACGAATGAGCGCTCAGGGGATCGAGAAAAATCTCACGGATCCGGCACCGGCTCCGTCGGGAGCGCAAGCGTCTCCCGACTTTAACAGCAAAAAAACATAAAAATAAGTAAAAATGCTGTGCTGAATTCTTGGAAATTCAGCATTTTTTTGTTGCATTTTTATAGATCATTTGATATTTATTATGCTATATACGCTTAATATTAGGAGGCGCTTCATGTATATCGTTTGCTTAAAAAATCACGGTATCGCGAGTCTTCCGGAATTTGCGAGCGTAGTAGACAAATCTATTTCCGTAGGAATCTTTTGCTAGGCGGATATAGCGGGTAGTTATTCTATGTCCCTTAGACAACATAGCTGCACTAAATATTTAGAATACATAAGTCTCGGACTAGCGGTACACTCTCGGCATTCGCGCGGTGAACATGGAGACGGTGATCACCTCTATCGAGGATAATTTGGCGGCGACTTCCGAAAGGGTGATGGCGTCGTTTCCCTGGCGGCCGATCAGGACCGCCTCGTCGCCCACTTGGACTTCTTTCAGGTGGGACACGCCGACGACGCACTGGTCCATGCAGATAACGCCCCGAATGGGGCAGCGTTCTCCGCGTATCAGCGCTTCTCCTTTATTCGACAATCCGCGGGGGAATCCATCCGCGTAGCCGATGGGCAGAACGGCGGTACGTTCCGTTTCTTGGGTCGTGTAGGTCAACCCATAGCTGATCCCCGTGTCTGGAGGCAACTCGCGGATCGCTCCGACGGCGGTCTTGATCTCGAAACAGGGTAGGGTGGAGAAAGCGTCGCCGCACACCGGGGACGGGATGATGCCGTGCAAAATCTGACCTGGACGCACCGCGTCCAGGAACATGCCCGAAAGGCCGGCGAGCAGCGCGCCCGAGTTGCAGCAATGCGCCATGCGCACAGGAATGCCCGCCCGCTTTATAGACCCGACGACCGCGGAAAAAGCCTCGAATTGTTTGTGGGTGTGGGCGAGGTTTCCGCTGTCCGCCGTGGAGAAGTGCGTGAAAATCCCCTCGAAGTCGATCCCCGGCAGAGCGGATATCTGCTCCGCGACGTTCAAGACCGCGTCCGGGAGAAATCCAATGCGCCCCATTCCGCTGTCCACCTTTAGATGAACGCGCGCGGGGCGGTTCTGGCGCAGGGCGGCTCTGGAAAGGGCCTCCGCCATGCGGACGTCGGTTATCGCGGTACAAATACCCAGCTTGACGTAAGTTTTGGCTGCGTCGTAGGGCGAGGCGCCCAAAACGAGGATCGAGTCGTCGATCCCCGCTTCCCTCAGGTCAACGGCCTCGTCGGGGGTGGCGACGGCAAAGAAATCCGCCCCCTCCCCCTTGAGCGCCCACGTCACAGGAATGAGCCCCATGCCGTAAGCGTTGGCTTTGACGACGGGGATCAGCTTGGAGGGCTTGACTCGATCGCGGATAAGGCGATAGTTGTGCCTGAAGTGATCGAGAGAAACCTCCATTCGGGTCGGACGCAGCCACATGGCCTCGGACTTGTTTTTTTAATTGACGACGTTGGGAACGCCGACGTCTCGTTTCCCGGTCTTACGGGGGAAAACGACGATTTTCGGAAGATCGTTCTCGAATTTCATCTCCTTCGAAACGTGAACGCGCAACTGTTCCGTCTCGACGACGTCGTAGTTCTCCGCGCCCTCTTCGGGCACTCCGTTCCTCACCATGGCAAAAGCGTAGCCCTGTCTGCAAGAATAAAACACATTGGCGATCCACACGTCCTTTTCGCCCTTGCCTCGCGTCAACAACATCTCCACCGCCTCCGGCGTCACGTCCACGCTGACCACCAACGCCATGACCAGAACCCCAAGGCAAGAAACGCTTCTGAACAATCCTCGCAACGTAAATCCTCGCAACATAAAACAGCCTCCTCGCTCATTCCGAACTCAATTGCCAAACTCGACCGCCGTCGCCTTTCACGCGACGGTAGATGATATTATGTAAGACTATGTGCAAAAAGATACTTAGTCAATAGGTCTTAAGCATTTCTCGTAATTCAAGCAGGGCAGAGCCGCTCTAAACGACTCGCCCGAGGCTCCTTCTCGACCTCCGCGCGTCGATGGGGGTTACCGTCGTCTAGCTGGCGTCGGCAGAGGCTTGGAGGTGATTTTCGACCAGAGGGAGATGTACTGGTCGTTCAAAAAAGCGGGATAATCCATATCGAATCGCGGGCGGACGATCAAAAAGACGGCGGCGTTGGAGGAGAGAATGCTGCGTATCGCTTTCGGGGTCGAGTAGTCGAGAACGACGGCCACCTTCTCCTCGGCCATGCGGGATACCGTATCCGTCAGTTGGGCGATTTCCCTCCAGGCGCTCCATGCGGCCCACTCGGCTTCGGAAGGGCGCGTCAATCGGCAGCCCACGGCTTGAAGCAGGAAGCCGCTGTGCCCTGTCAGGTCGTAAACCGGCTGGTCTTTCAAAATCTGCCGGCCCGCCAGCGTCGTGCTGTAGAGCCGCGCCTGAAACTCGGCCAACCGCCGTTGATAATAGGGGTAATTGGCGGGATCCCAGTCGGCTAGAACCGTGAGAACGCGCTGAGCGATAAAGGGGATGATGGAGGGATCCGACAGGGACGCGTCGATCTTATTTTCGTCGAGGGGTAGTTGGTCGTAGAGCGGGCGGTAGTTCTCGTATTGTTCGGAGGGCAGCCCGATGCCCTTGGCGTCTCTGTAGTCGAAGGCCATGATCAGGGATTCCGGCGGCAGGGATTGGAGGTTGCGGGTTCGGATACGGCGCACCAGTTCTCCGTCGTCGTTCCATTCCTGTATGGAGGTCACCTTGACGTTGACGCCTCCAATGAAGTTTGTCAGAAGCGACAGCCACGGCGACGTGACGACGATGTCCAGGACGGTTTTCGTCTGCGCCTGCGCTTTTTCCGAATACCCCTCAAAAAACGACAGGCAGAAAAGAATCGAGCAGAACAACGACGCGGCGCGCTTCCTCAAGCCTCTTTCTCCTCCTCTGGGCCCCGCGGTTCCCAATCCTTGAGAGCCGCGGCCGCGGCCGCCAGCTCCGCCGTCTTTCGGCTGGTTCCCTCGCCGTTCCAGGTTTTTCCGGCGACGCGCACTTGGACGCTGAACCAGGGAGAATGGGAGGGTCCCGTCACCGACAGGGCTTCGTACTGCGGCAGCCCCATGTCCTCGGCCTGAAGGAGGGTCTGGAGCCGGGACTTGGCGTCGAGTTCCCTACTGTCCAGAAGCGCCGTCCTCGACCCGAACAGGTAACGCCGGATCGTCCGCACCGCGGCGTCGTAGCCGCCGTCCAGGTAAACGGCTCCCAGGACGGCTTCCATCGCGTCGGCGAAGAGAGAGGGAGGCGTGTGGGTCTTTAAAGACCTCCCTTTCAGCAGCACGCGGGCGAGGCCGAGGCTTTCCGCCCAACGGACCAGGGCGTCGCGGCAGACGAACTCCACTCTGTAGTGAGAAAGCTCGCCCTCGGTGGCGTCGGGGCGGGCCTCGTAAAGAATGTGGGCCACCACCATGCCCAAAACGGAGTCGCCCAGAAATTCGAGGCGTTCGTTGCTCTCCGGCAGGCCGTTTTCGTGGGCGTACGACGCATGGCAGAGGGCTGTTTTCAACAACCCTCTGTCGCGAAAAAAATACCCCAGTTTTTCCTGAAACTCGTCCACGGGTTTAGGGTTCGTTCCATGCCGCTCAGTTGTCCGCGGCGTATTTCCGAAAGGCGAGAACTCCGTTGTGTCCGCCGAAGCCGAAGCTGTTCACCAGCACCCTGTCGATCGGCTTCTTCACCCCCGCGCCCGTGGCGATGAAAAGGTCGCACTCGGGGTCCGGCGTGATGTAGTTGAGCGTGGGGTGCACATAGCCCTCCTCGATGGCCTGGACGGCCGCGATGGTCTCCAGCGCGCCCGCCGCGCCCAGGCAGTGCCCGATCATCGACTTCGTCGAGTTGACGACGATTTTTTTGACGTGATCTCCGAAGACCTTGTGGATCATCAAAGCCTCCACCTTGTCGTTGATCGGGGTCGAAGTCCCGTGGGCGTTGATGTGATCCACGTCCTCCGGCCTCCAGCCCGCCATCTCCAGAGCCCGGCGCGTGGCGTAGATCGCCCCGGCCGCGTCCGAATCGGGGTGCGTGATGTGCCCCGCGTCGCAGGAGGTGCCGTAACCGACAAACTCCGCATAGATGTGCGCCCCCCGCGCTTTGGCGTGTTCCAGGTCCTCCAGCACCAGCACTCCGGCACCCTCCCCCATGACGAAACCGTCTCGATCCTTGTCGAAGGGGCGGCTGGCCGTCTCGGGCGAGTCCAGGCGCGTAGAAAGCGCTTTCATGGAGGCAAAACCCGCGATGCTGATCGCGCGGAGCGCCGCCTCGGTTCCCCCGGCCAAAATGACGTCGGCGTCTCCGCGAACGATGGCGTGGTAGGCCTCGCCCATGCTGTGAAGCGACGTGGCGCAGGCCGTCACCACGCACAGGTTCGGACCCTTGGCCTTGTGGCGGATGGCCACGTAGGCCGTGGACATGTTGCTGATCATCATGGGGATGAAAAAGGGGCTGATCTTCCTGGACCCTTTTTCCATCATGGTTCGAAAGCTGTTGAAGGAGGTCTCGATGCCGCCCTGGCCGCTGCCGATATAAACTCCGAACTTGTAGGGATCCAGGGACGACGTGTCCAGCCCGGCGTCCTCCACCGCCATGCCCGCGGCGGCGACGGCGAACTGGATGACCCGGTCCGACCGTCTGGCTTCTTTTCCCTCCATCCAGAGGGTTGGGTCGAATTTCTTGATTTCCGCCCCGAAGGTCACGGGACAGTCTCCGAGGTCGAACGTCGTGATCGGGCCAATTCCGTTCTTACCCTCTCTAAGGGCCTGCCAATATGCTTCTTTTCCGATAGCTACGGGGCTCAGCGGCCCCAGGCCCGTAACGACCACTCTTCTCATTTACGCATGTCACTCCTCGAAGCCTTTGGAGGCTCTTTTATTTATGATGAGACCTTCAGATTTTCTTCTCTTCTTCCGGGTCTTCTTTCGGCTCTTTTTTTAGGGTACGCGGCGCTTAAAAGCAAGGGGGAGGCGATCTTCCTCCCCCCCGAAAAACGTTCGCGCCGCGTTATTCGTCAAGTCCAATCTTGCCCAGTGTGTAATTCATTGCCTCGCCTACCGAGGTCAACTTCTCCGCGTCCTCGTCGGGAATCTCGATGTCGAATTCCTCTTCGATTCCCATAATCAGCTCCACGATGTCCAGTGAGTCCGCTCCAAGGTCTTCGACGAACGACGCCTCGGGGACAATCTGGTCCTCTTCGACGTCAAGGCGGTCTACGATGATTTCCTTCAGTCTGGAAAGAACTTCTTCTTTCTTCATTATAAAATTCACCCCCCTCCCCGCAGATATATCCTTAACACATTGTCATGCCGCCGTCAACAGCCAAAACCTGACCCGTCACATATTCGCCCTCGTCGGACGCGAAAAAGGCCACGGCCTTGGCCACGTCTTCCGGGCTTCCCATGCGTCCCGACGGGATCTGCCGCAGCATGGCGGAGCGGACGTTTTCCTTCAACACGCTGGTCATGTCCGTTTCGATGAACCCGGGCGCCACCACGTTGACGGTGACCCCCTTGGCCGCGTATTCCCGCGCGGCCGACTTGGCGAAACCGATGAGCCCGGCCTTGGTCGCGCTGTAGTTGGCCTGGCCCGCGTTGCCCACCAGACCCGCCACCGAGGAGATGCAGACGACGCGGCCCCAGCGGGCCTTGACCATACCGCGTATGGCTTCCTTCGTGCAGTAAAAGGCGGAGTTCAGATTGGCGGCGATCACGTCGGACCACTCCTCCTCCTTCATGCGCATCAGGAGATTGTCGCGGGTGATGCCCGCGTTGTTGACCAAAACCTGCACCGTGCCCATCGATTCCTCGATGGACTTGAAAAGAGCGGCCACGTCCCCGGCTTTCGAGACATCCGCCTTGAAGGCCCCCGCCGACGCGCCCAGGGCGGAGAGTTCTTCGCAAAGCTCCTCCGCGGACGCCGCGCTGTTGTTGTAATTGACGGCCACGTCGAATCCTTTTTCTCCCAACTTCAGAGCGATGGCCCGCCCTATGCCGCGTCCCCCGCCGGTGACCAGGGCAAGACGCCTGCCGGCTTTATCCGCCATCACGCACCTCCTCCAAAAATTTCGCCATGAGCTCCAGCTGCTCCGGAGCGCCTGCCGCCATCACCTTTAAGCCCTTACGGCAGCGCTTGACCAGGCCGGAGAGAACATCGCCGGGCCCCAGCTCCAAAAAAGCGCCCACGCCGCCGTCCGCCATTTGGATCACGGAGTCCGCCCAGCGCACCGGGCTGTAGGTCTGAGCGAACAGCGCCTCCTTGATCGAGGCCGCGGAGGAGACGGGGACGGCTCTCACGTTGCAGACGATCGGCCACTCCGGGTCGCTCCACCGGTACGTCTCGAACTGCGCTTTGAGCTTCTCCGCCGCCGGCATCATCAGGCGGCTGTGAAAGGGGGCGCTGACGTTCAGCGGGATCGCTTTTTTCGCGCCCTTCTTTTTGGCCTCCGCGACGGCCTTGTCGACGAACTCGGCCTGCCCGGAGATGACGACCTGCCCCGGCGAATTGAAGTTCGCCGCCTGGCATTCCATGTGGGGGGCGACGGAGGCGCAGGCCGCCACCACGTCGTCGGCCTCCAGCCCCAGGATGGCCGCCATGGCCCCCACTCCCTCGGGGGCGGCCTCCTGCATCCAGGCGCCGCGCTTGTGAACCAGCTCCACGGCATCCCGGAACGACAGTGCTTTCGCGGCCACCAACGCCGTGTACTCTCCCAAACTATGCCCCGCTCCGCAGGACGGAGAGGGTTTCGCGCCCATCTCTTTTTCGAGAACCCGCAGCGCCGCCACGCTCACCGTCATGATGGCGGGCTGGGTGGTGGCCGTGAGCTTCAACGTCTCGTCCGGTCCCTCGAAAATCGTGCGCGTCAACTTGAAGGACAAAGTGTCGTCGGCCTCGTCGAAAACCTCCCTCGCCGAGGAGAAGGACTCGTACAAGGCCTTTCCCATTCCAACTTCCTGCGCTCCCTGCCCCGGGAAACAAAACGCGTAATTCAACAGCGACACCTTCTCTTCCAGAAACTCCAAACTCCAAAATTTCCAAACTCCAAAATTTCAAATGCAAAACTCCAAATTCAAAACTTCAAATTCCAAACTCTTTCACAAAATCCACTCTATCGAAATCCACGCTTCAGGCACGCATTTTATTCACAAATTTGATTCAGCACTTCCCGCGCTTCGGAAAAAAGGCCCCGGATGATCTCCGCAGCGTGCCGGATGTCGTTCACCATCCCGGCGGACTGACCGGCCATCAGGGAGCCCCATTCCACGTCTCCGTCGACGACGGCGCTGCGAAGTTTTCCGGTGCCCAACCGCTCTATCTCCTCGATGGAGGCGTTGAGCTTCTCCATTTTTTCGAACTCGGCCGTCAGCTTGTTGCGCAGGCATCGGACGGGGTGTCCGGTGCTCTGGCCCGTGATGGCGGTGCCCCGGTCGCGGGCGTTGAGCACCTCCTGTTTGAAGTTGGGGTGAACCGTGCATTCCTCGCAGCAGAGGAACCGAGTGCCCAATTGAACGCCCTCGGCCCCCAGAGCGAAGGCCGCGGCCACTCCCCGGCCGTCCGCGATCCCTCCCGCGGCGATGACCGGTATCTCCAGAGCGGACGCCACCTGGGGAACGAGCACGATCGTGGTCAGCTCTCCGATGTGGCCTCCCGACTCCATTCCCTCGGCCACGACGGCGTCCGCGCCCTGCTTTTCCACGCGTTTGGCCAAGGCTACCGAGGACACGACGGGGATGACCGTCGTTCCCAGGGGTTTGAGGCGATTCAGGACTTTGCCCGGTATGCCGGCCCCCGTCGTGACCACGGGGACTCTGTACTTCGCGGCCAGCTCCAGGGCGTCGGGCGCCGTCGGGGACATCAGCATGATGTTGAGTCCGAAAGGCCGGTCCGTCAGAGATCGAGCCTTCAGGATCTCCTGTTCCAGAAGATCCGCGGGCATCGTGGCCGCCGCGATGATCCCCAGCCCCCCGCCGTTGCTGACGGCCGCGGCCAACTGGGCGTTTGCGACCCACGCCATGCCCCCCTGCAACAGAGGGTAATTTGTTCCCAGCAATTTACAAACACGATTGTTCTGCATTGTCGCCATCATTTTCACCATCTCACACACGCCTCACTCGAGTTCTTCGCGAATTTGTCCCACACCGTCTTTGACGATAAAGTTGCGGGCGGCGGAAAGCGCCCCCAGAATGGCGGGAGCCTTCGAACGTCCATGAGCCTTGACGACCGTGCCCTTGACCCCCAGAAGAGGCGTGCCGCCGTACTTCTCGTAGTTGAACCGGGCCCAGAGCGCCTTGACCATCGGGATCATGAAGAGCATCCCTATCTTGGGCATGAAACGATGTCCCATCTCCTCGCCGATGATGGATTTGGCCCCCTGCATCAGCCCCTCTCCGAACTTCAGGATCACGTTGCCCATGAAACCGTCGCAGACCACCACGTCCGCCCGTCCCCAGGGAACATCGTCCCCCTCCACGTACCCTCTGAAGTTCAGAGCGCTTTTGCACAACATCTCGCGGGCCTCCGCGACGAGATCGTCGCCTTTGATCTCCTCGGTCCCGTTCGACAAAAGGGCGACCTCGGGCTCCGCCACGCCCAGGATTTTTTTGGAGTACACGTTGCCCATCTGGGCGTACTGGTACAGGTTTAAGGGCCTGGAGCGCACCGAGGCCCCCACGTCCAGCAAAAACGTCCACCGGTTGATGGTGGGCAGAGGCACCCCCAGAGCGGGCCGATCGATGGTGGGCAACCTCCCCACCACCAGAACGCCCCCCGCGACGATCGCGCCGGTGTTCCCGGCGGAAAGGCACCCCTGGGCCTCCCCCGCCCGCACCATCTCCATGGCCACCCTCATGCTGGAGTCGCGTTTTTTTCGGATGGCGGTGGCGGGCTGCTCGTCCATCGTGATGACCTCGGCGGCGTGAACGACCCGGATTCTGCTCAGAACGTCCGAGGGCACTCCGCTCAGGCAGGGCTTTATCTTTTCCTCGTCCCCCGTCAGGATCATCTCGAGATCCGTAAATTCCTTGCAGGCCAGGACCGCGCCCCTGCAAATTTCGTGAGGCGCGTTGTCCCCCCCCATCGCGTCCAGGGCTATGGTCAACTTTTTCATTTTTTTCATTTCTTCCGTTACGCAAACAGATTCCGCATCATGTATAGGCATATCCTTACCTTGATTCCTATCCGCAATTTTTTCAATTCTTTCTCCGGGCAGCCCCAAACCCCCTGTTTGCCGGTTGTCCGTCACGGCGTTTCCGCGCTCAAAACCTCGGTGATGAAACGGGCGACGAAAATCTCCTTTTCCCCGACGCGGGTCCGCACGCTGACGATATAGCGGTTGTCCTTATTGACCCCCACCTTGGCCCTGGCGACCAGCACGTCGCCCACCCGGGCATGTCCTTTGTACTCTCCCCGCATGGAGTCCACGATCACCGCGGCGGCCTCGATCACGGCCACAGCGATGGAGCTGGCCTGAGCGTAAATGTAATGATCCCACAGAATGTCCGTGGTCCGAAAGGCCATTTCCCGCGTGGTGCGCAACACCGAAAGCGCCCAGCGGTTGGGCTCCAGCTCCAACAGGTCTCCCACGATCTCGCTCTGGCTCAGAGACCGCAGCTTGCTCCCCGCCTCCTGCGCCATGCGTTTCACCCGCTCCCGCAGCTCGGGGACACCCATAAGGGCGCGGTCCAGGCGCATAGTGCTGACGCTCACCCCCAAAATGGACGCAAGCTCCTGATCCGTCGCCATCGGATTGTTGTCGAGCAATTTCGCCAGGCGCTGCTGCCGAAGTTTCTTCTCGGATTTGATTCCGAACGCCCCCATCGAGAGATTTTTTCCGAACACGAAACTCTCAAAAAAAATTATTGACACCTGGTACTAGTAGCTGTTCTGATAAGCTGATTGCACAGTATAAAAGCGAAAATCCGAGACGTCAAGTGGGAGATTACATGAATGGGGGGCTGCCTGATTCAAGATAATTATGGTACATTGAGTGCGCCGAAATCGAAACCGCGAAACAGGAGGAAAGTGACGAGATGAAACGAGTGATCGCCATCAACGGCGGCCCGAGGAAAAATTGGAACACCGGCACCCTGCTGCGTCGCGCGCTGGACGGGGCGGAGTCCGCGGGGGCGGAAACGGAGACGGTCCATCTTTACGACCTGAACTTCAGGGGCTGCGTCAGTTGTTTCTCCTGCAAACGGGTCGAGAGCTACCGAAACGGCCGCTGCGCCATGCGCGACGATCTCTCGCCGGTGCTGGAGAGGGTGATGGAGTCGGACGCGCTCATCATGGGTTCGCCCATATACCTGTGGGACGTCACGGGGGAACTGCGTTCTTTCCTCGAGCGTCTTGTTTTCATGAATCTCGCGTACGATCTCGAACACCGGTCGGTGACGGATAAAAAAATTTCTTGCGGCCTCATATACACCATGAACGTGCCGGAGGACGCTATGAAGGGGCACGGCTATACGGCGATGTTCGAATCTCACGTCAGGCTGATGAAAATTCTGGGCGGCGGCGTCGAATACATGACGTCCTGCGACACGTACCAATTCGATGATTACTCCAAGTACCACGCCCCCATGTTCGACGAGCCCCACAAGAGGACCTGGCGCGAAAAGCAATTTCCGGCGGACTGCCAAAACGCGTACCGAATGGGCGCCCGCTTGGTTGAAATCTAACTAGCCATGGTCTGCGATCACAACGAGCAATAGAAATAGGAGACGAATCTATTTCCGTAGCAATCCCTTTGTTCGATAACTAAACGCCGCGGGTGATAAAATAGATTCATTTGTTGGCGCGTCCGCGTGACGCGAGCCGGCGAGACGAAAGGGGAGGTGTTTTTGTATGGTGAAAAGCAAGAGGTCTGGAAGGTGGGCAATGGTTGTCATGTCTCTGGCGGCGGTTCTGTGGGTGTTTTCCGCGCCCGTGTTGGCGGCCGAGGCGGAGTTTCACATCGGCATCATGACGGGGACCGTTTCTCAGAGCGAAGACGATTTGAGGGGCGCGGAGCGCATGATCGAGGAATACGGCAATTCGGCCGACGGCGGCATGATCACGCATATCACCTATCCCGACAGCTTCATGTCCGAGATGGAGACGACCATCACTCAGCTCGTCGGCCTGGCGGACGATCCCAAAATGAAGGCCGTCGTGATGAACGAGTCGGTGCCGGGGACGACGGAGGGCTTCCGACGCATCCGCGAAAAGCGACCCGACATCCTCCTCCTCTCGGGAGAGCCCCACGAGGATCCCAACGTCATCACCGCGGCCGCGGACCTGGCGATCACCAGCGACAACATCGCCCGCGGGTACCTGATTCCCTTGGTCGCGCAGAAACTGGGCGCGAAAACCTTCGTCCACATTTCCTTTCCCCGGCACATGAGTTACGAGATCCTGGGCCGTCGCCGCGCCATCATGGAGGAGGCCTGCAAGGACCTGGGGATAAAGTTCGTCTTCGAGACGGCCCCCGACCCCACAAGCGACGTGGGAGTCGCCGGCGCGCAGCAGTTTATTCTAGAAACCGTTCCCGCGTGGCTTGAACGGTACGGCAAGGACACCGCCTTTTTCTGCACGAACAACGCTCACACCGAGCCCCTGCTGAAGCGCATCGCGGAGCTCGGAGGCTACTTCGTGGAGGCCGACATCCCCTCGCCCCTGATGGGCTACCCCGGAGCGTTGGGCATCGACCTTTCCCAAGAAAAGGGCGACTGGCCCGCCATTCTCAAGAAGGTCGAGGAGGCCGTCATCGCCGCCGGGGGCGGTGGACGCATGGGAACCTGGGCGTTCTCCATCGGCTACACGCAGAGCGCGGGCTTGGTGGAGTTCGCCAAGCGCGTCGTCACGGGCGAGGCAAAAATCGACAGCCTGGCGGATCTAGTCGAATGCTACAACAAATTCACGCCGGGCGCGAAGTGGAGCGCCAGCTACTATACCGACGCGAGCACGGGCGTGCGCAACCGAAAGCTGGGCTTAGTGCGCCAAGACCCCTATATCTTTGGCAAAGGCTACATGGAGATGGGCGACGTCGAGATCCCCGAAAAATATTTCAACATCGTCAAGTAAAGCTGTAATTTCCGCTTTTTTCTGTAACCTTAGATACTTCATCATGGATTTTCGACGGCATTACTGCTTTGCTGAATCTAGACGGCATGATATAGGCTACAGAAGTTATGTAACCTATTCAAGTCACAAAAGTGATCGCAGATTGCTTAATAACTGGACTTGCCAGATACGATATTAAGAGGTTACACAAATTTTCGGAAGTCACATACCCCCGGTAGAGCCGGGGGTATGTTTTTGGTGGTGCGCCCGGCATGGGCGCAAGCTTTAGGGTGGAAGTCCCGAACATGCCCGACAGGGGGAAATGTTAGCCGAACGGCAAGGGTGTTCATCGTGAGATGAAATCTGAAGGAAGCCGAAGGCAAAGCACTGGCCTGACAAACAGAAATCACATACGAGGCGGCTGTTAAGCGGCGCACGAGATTGAAGGGATCGGCATCTAAAAGTGAACCATGAAAAAATCCCATAGCTCCTTACAAGATGCGAATTTTCAACTTACAGAAGTGGATCTCTCCTAAAGCCAATACTGGATAAAAAGATATTAGACAGGCTCTTAAAGCCCAAGGCGAGGAGTTTAAAAATAAAATACAAATTATAAATCATATTGACAATTTGTATTAAAAAGAGGTAAACTCTTTCTATGAAAGATGTTTATATCGATCGCAGGGCAGAAGGAACAATCATAAATCTGGCAAAGGGTTTTCCTGTCGTGGCAATAACCGGGCCACGACAATCCGGGAAAACTACTTTCGCGCGTCATGTATTCGACGACAGGCCGTATGTGTCGCTTGAGGACCTGGATAACAGAGAGTTTGCCGAAAACGACCCGAGAGGATTCCTCGATCGGTACGGCGCAGGTGCTGTTTTCGACGAAGTACAGCGTGTCCCGCAGCTTTTTTCCTGGCTCCAGGGGATTGTTGACGCCGACAACAGAATGGGACGATTTATCCTGACCGGCTCCCAGCAGTTTGGTTTTATGGAAGGGATCACACAAAGCCTTGCCGGGAGAATTGGAGAATTGCGGCTTCTGCCTTTTTGTCTGCCGGAACTGAGGGATGCGGGGCATGATACGAGCGACGCAGACCAGGTTATTTACAAGGGTTTTTACCCTGCCGTACATGTGCGCGAGGTTGGCGTCGAACAATGGTACAACGCCTATATAGCGACTTACCTGGAGCGTGACGTTCGCTCGATGGTGACGGTGCAAAACCTGTCAACCTTTCAAACGTATCTCAGGCTTGTCGCCGGTCGATGCGGGCAAATTCTTAACCTTTCGTCGCTAGGGGCCTCGGCGGGCATATCCCACAACACGGCGAAAGCATGGCTGTCTGTATTGCAGGCGAGCTTTATCGTTTTCCTGGTGCAGCCCTTCCACAGGAACTACAACAAACGTCTAATAAGGTCGCCGAAGTTGTACTTCTGCGATACCGGGCTCGCCTCCCGTCTATTGGGGATCAATAGCCCCGATCAGATGGCGCTACACCCGCTCAAAGGGGCAATATTTGAGAACTTCGTCATTTCTGAGACGTTAAAGAGACGCCATAATGAAGCGCGCTCTCCCGGTTGCTTCTTCTGGAGGGATTCTGTCGGCCATGAAGTGGATATGATCTTCGAGGACGGTGGCCAGGTCTTTCCTGTCGAGGTTAAGTCCGGCAAGACCGTTGCCGCCGATTTTTTCGATGCTTTGCGCATGTGGAAGAAGATGAGCGGAGTGGAAGGCGGCGCTCTCGTCTACGGAGGAAACGAAGAGTACGATCGGGAAGGTTTTCGCGTACTCCCCTGGGGGAAAGCATATGATATTGCGCAATTGCCGGGCGGCAAATCATGAGTGTCGGATGGACACTTGATACACGGGCACGCATACTGCCTGCGGGCGAAAGTTTACGGGTAACGGGTCCAGCCGAGATAATGACAAAAATAGTGGCTATCTATGTCATGTTAAAGAGTTAAAGTTAAAATTTCTCAAGCATCCCAAGCCAACCTTAATATTCCCTTGACGGAATATCACTGTTAAACTATGATGAGTCCATGAAATACGAGGTCGAATACACAGACGAGTTCGGAGCATGGTGGGAGCAACTCGACGAAAAACAACAAACTGACGTTGCCGTCTCGGTGTCGTTTTTAGAGCGTAGAGGCCCTGTTTTGCCTTTTCCGCATAGTAGCGCTGTCTTCGGTTCAAAATATAAACACATGCGTGAACTGAGGACACAGAGCGAGGGCAGGCCGCTGCGAATATTATATGCGTTCGACCCAAAGCGAACGGCGATTCTCCTGATCGGAGGAGAAAAAACCGGAGACAATCGTTGGTATGATGTTTTTGTTCCTATCGCCGACAGACTATATGATGAGCATCTGCGCGAATTGGAAGAAGGGAGGAATGAAGGTGGCTAAAAATTTTTCCGTTTTGCGTGAGAAAATGAGCGCTGTCGCACAGCGGGAAATAGAAGGTCGTGTAGAGAAGGCTCTTGCCGAAATGCCGCTTGATGAATTGCGTCGTGCTCGCGGACTCTCTCAGAAAGCGCTTGCGGATGCGTTGCGTGTCCAGCAACCGGCTATCGCAAAAATGGAGCGTCGCGCGGACATGTATATTTCTACTCTGCGTAGCCATATAGAAGCAATGGGGGGAGTGCTCGAAATCACGGCGCGGTTTCCTGATGGAGCCATAAAAATCTCTAATTTTTCGCAACTGGAATAAAAAGGACTCAGGGGGTCGAGATCAGCATTCTCTTGATCATGGAAGGTCATAAAACCCCTTATAGGACATTCACGGCCCTTTGGGCAATTTTGGTCAGGGCTTTTCTCGCCTATCCGAAGTCCGGTTTCTTGACCAATAGGAAGTTTGACCAATGGGAAAATAGGATCGTTGCGGTTGTGGCAATAGAATAGGCGATTTATAGGCTTCCTTTTCAAGCTCTTTTCAAGGGAATGATTCGCTTTATTACTTCATCTTAACAGAGATAACCACTATTTT
>JAISQE010000088.1 GCA_031274425.1 Synergistaceae bacterium
AGCTTCCGCTCCGTATTGAGAGAGATGTTCCCATATCTTGGGAACATCCCCCGATTGGTAGTTTCTGTGCAGGTCAAAACGCTGGGCTCGCAGAAAATATCGCCTGATTTGGACCATCCCTGTGAACTGTCAGTGAGAACTGAGACGACGAAAGGCGAATCACCCTGCTCTCTTCCCTGCGAGTCCCTCTCGGAGCGAGCGATTATTACAGCGGTTTCCCCGAGCGATAAAAGACGCCGAAAAAGAGCTTCCTTCTGCTCCCTCTTCTCGTGCATCGTCGGAAGGTGAACGAGGTTTTCGGATTCACCGGGCATATCAGGTCCGTAATTTTTGTTGACCCTGTCCCTCAGTTCCGCGTTAAGAAGCGGCTGATCCGAAGAAGCGCCGGGAAAGCCGCTTGGATCCACGTCAGTCATGATCCAAAGACTGTGGGAGACGAGCACAGGGGGCGGCGAGTCGTAGAGCGCTACGGCGCCTCGTATCGGCTGCGGAAGAGCCGTGGCTGCTTCCGCGGCCCAGTCCGTCAGAAAACCGATCGCCTCCGCTCCACTGAATCTGAGCAGCCCGGCGGCGCCAAGAGGGGGCGTCATGTCGGCCAGCATCTCCAGCTTTTGCTCCAGTTCGAGCCGAGAGGAGGCCATCTCCCTTACGGCGAAGTCCATCTCATAATCATCCGCGGCTTCATGGGCGAGATTCGTTTCCCACCCTTCACCGCAGAGAGCCAGCAGAGCCCTCAGAAGCTCCTCCGCCGTGTGTCCGCCCTCCTCGTCCAGAAACTCGCAGAAAGCGTTTATTTTTTTAAGAAACGCAAGTTGGTCCGGAAAATCTGTAAGGGCTTCAAGCCATGATTCAATCCCATCCGGAGGCAAGGAGGATCTGTGTCTTTCGGGATTACCGGGCCAGTCGGTCATCTTCGCCTCGCTCGGTTCACCTGAAATGCCGGCCGCGCCGGCGGTTCGCAGCAGGTACTCCGTTCGTCTCGCCGGCCAATCGAGCCTGTAAGTCTCCCACGCGCGTTTGGCCAGATCCATGAGACGGGTCTCCGAAACGGGAGTCTCGGAGCGCGATTGATAAGGCACGCCGTGCTTCTTCAGAGCCGATGCGAGTAGCTGAAGGCGATCGCGAGCGACGAGGATCCCTATATCCGATAGAGATTTCTCGATGCCGCTGTGATCCGTAATGTCTCGCATCGCTTCGCACAACGCGCCCTCTCCCCGGAAGGCCGAGGCGATCTCCCCGGCTATGCCGTCATACTGATCGTAGACGCTCCCGGCTTTCAGCGCGATAATCGCTCCGCCTAGCCCGTCGATCATGTCGATTGGGATTTCGATCTGTTCGGAAAGGCCGCGGAACTTCGCCAGCCCCGAGACGGGCACGAAGAACTCCATTCTCTGTCCGAATCTCCGCAGTGTCTTGACCAGCCTGAGCTGTGAACCGGTGAACGAGAGAAACCCGACCCAGCACATAACGGCGTTTTCAAGGGGATGTGCGTCTCCGCTGGAAAGGGCATCCGCAAGAAGCCACGGGACTTGGGAGTTGTCGGCGAGACCGTTCTCCTCGAGATACATGAGATATCCTGTGTAAAGCCTGTAGAGCAGGTATCGGCCTGGCTCGTCAGATTCCCCTGTCCCCGGAAGAAGCATGTCGGGCGCCACTCCCTCCAATAGAAGTTCGCGCACCGACGCGCTCAATATATCTATGAAGCCCTTCTTACGCGCGCCGTTTGGGACCGGGTCTTCGCGAGCGTCCATTTCGGCGATATTCATATCCAGAACATACTTTAGCATCAGCCTGTGATCCGGCGGGTCCACCTGACGACGCAGATCACGTTCGGGAATCAGTCTCGAATACATCTCCGACCAGCTCCATACCTCGGGTCTCTCGCCGAAATAACAGCGCCCGTTTCGGAGCATGTCAAGCAATAAATCACCCGAGGACAATGAAGGAAGCACGTAGACGATCCTTTCGCCGCCCGATTTCTCTATTTTCCTCTTAAAATCCCTGAGCGCCCGTTCGAGGGTGCTCAGCTTCGAATAGCCGTACAGTTCAGTCCTCCATGTCCTCGTAGAAGTGCCATTCGTCGTGAATCTTCAGCTCTTCCTTCGTCTCGTCGCGTATTATTCCCCCGACCCGTTTCAGCATCCTGCGGCCGACCACTTCCGTCAGGTCTCCGACAAGCTGTTCGGCAGCGCCAGGCTTTATTTCGTCCGGCGGAACCATATCCTCCATAAGCCCCTCTACAAATTCAGACTTAAGATCCATCCTCAGAACGCCCCAGGGCGCGTCAATGTACGGCAGCGAGCCATCCCTGCGGTTAAGGGTTGTCTGTTGTATGTGAATGCCGGTGTTTCCACTCATCGCCTGCATCTCGATGAAATAGTTATTCGCGTCGGACTCGTTATCGTACACGCTGACGTTTGGGCTTCCATCGTCTGTGTTCACGACGACAACCCAAAGTTTCTCATCCCCATGTTTGGACATACGGACACCTCCCAGAATTTATTTTTTCGAGCGCCTAAAGTGGTACGAGCAATTGGCCTTTTCGCCAGCTAGTCGGAGATAAACGGGTTGCTTAGCACCCCAATGCCGTCTATTTCCACTTCCACCCTGTCTCCTGGCTTCACGCGCCCCACGCCCGACGGCGTCCCAGTGGCGATTACGTCGCCCGGTTCTAGGGTGGCAAATCCGCTTATAAACGAAATTATCTGGGGAACGGCGAAGATCATGCTGGACACCACGTCCTGCTGCATGACGTTTCCGTTGAGCCTCGTGGTGATCCTCGCGTCGTCGGGCATCTTTTCCGCGACGAGGATGGAGGGCCCTAACGGCCCGAAGGTGTCGAAACCCTTCGCTCTGATCCAATGATTGTCTATCTGGAGATCCCTAGCCGTTACGTCGTTGTAGCACGCATATCCTTTCACGCATGACAGCGCCTCGAACTCCGAAACCTTGTGGCATTTTTTGCCGATGACTACCGCAAGCTCGCCCTCGTAGTCCACCCTGCCTGCCCATTCGGGGATTCGCACGGGATCACCGCTTCCCACGAGAGTCGTCCGCGGTTTCATGAATATGAGCGGCTCCCTTGGCGGTTCGTGCCCCATCTCCCTCACGTGGGTCATATAATTGGTTCCCACGCACCATATTTTCGATGGAACTATAGGGGGTAAGAATTTTACGCGGTCGACTGGAAAGCTCATCCTCATATCCGAAAGATCCCCGAACAGATCTCCCTCCACGATGTCGACCATGTTTCCTCTGACGACGCCGTTATAGGTTTTTGCGTCTACGATGAATCTGCAGAATTTCTTGAAAATTATTTTTTTCGAACTCATTACGACATCAACCGTCCTACAATTTCGCGAAGGCCGTCTCGATCCTCGACAAGCCTTCGGATAACATCGATTTTGGGCAGCCAATATTCAGGCGCGCAAACCCCTTGCTGTTTCCGCCGAATTTCGCCCCGGGATTGAGTGCGACCCGGGCCTCCTCCACGAGCACTCGCTGCAGTTTTGCGTCATCCATACCATACTCCCTGAAGTCCAGCCAGAACACGAACGTGCCGTCCGGATGTTTCAGCTTGACTTTCGGCAGCCGCTCCCTCAAAAAGGACTCCACGAGGTCCAGGTTTTTTTCGAGATACGCCACGAGTTGATCAAGCCATGGAGCTCCCTTTCGGTAAGCCGTCTCGAGGGCGGTTAACGCGAGCATGTTTACGTTCGAACAGTGCACCGCTACGAGGGCTTTTCCCATCTTCACGGCTATTTTTTTGTCCTTTGCAACCCAGGCCGACGCGCATAGCCCCGCGGTGTTGAAGGTCTTGCTAGGAGCGAGCAGCGTTATGGACAAGGGGTCCAGTTCCGGCGCCGCAAGGGGCAATGGGACGTGTTTCGCGCCGCTGTAAACGATATCCTGATGAATTTCGTCGGAGAGCACGACCACGCCCCG
>JAISQE010000098.1 GCA_031274425.1 Synergistaceae bacterium
GAGGGAGTGGAGATGGTGATGCCGGGCGACAACGCGAACTTCGAGGTGGAGCTGATCGTGCCGATCGCGATGGAAGAGGGTTTGCGTTTCGCGGTGCGAGAAGGCGGTCACACGGTGGGTGCCGGCGTCGTCACTCAGATTCTCCAGTAGACGCAGAGAGCTGATAGAGGAATATCGAAAGTGGCGAAAAAAATTCGTATTCGCTTGAAGGCATTTGACCATAGGGTTCTTGATACGTCCGCGTCGCAGATTGCGGAAACGGCGGAAAGAAGCGGGGCTGTGGTGTCGGGACCCATTCCTCTTCCCACCGAGATCAGCAAGGTGACGGTTCTCAAGTCCCCGCACAAAGACAAGGACGCGAGAGAGCAATTCGAGACGAGGACGCATAAGCGGTTGATCGACATCATCAACCCCACGCAGAAGACGATGGACGCGTTGATGCAGCTCAATCTTCCCTCTGGAGTGGACATCCAGATCAAGCTTTAGTCTTTTCATCAAGGGAAGCGCTGGCTGAAAGGAGAGAAAATAATGGGTATAGGGATACTGGGGAAAAAGATTGGCATGACTCAAGTTTTCAACGAGCAGGGGCAGGCCGTGGCGGTTACGGTGGTCTCGGCGGGGCCTTGCCCGGTGATTGCCATTCGGACCCCCGAACAGAACGGATACTCTGCCGTTCTTCTCGGCTATGGCGCGGTAAAACCGCACAAGCTGTCCAAACCCCTTAAGGGCCTTTTCGATAAGGTCAAAGTCGAGCCCAAACGAACGCTCCGCGAGTTCAGAATGGACAAGACGGAGGAGTACGAAATCGGGCAGGAGATCAGGGTGGATTTGTTCGAACCGGGCGAGAAGGTCAACATCAGCGGGGTGAGCAAGGGTAAGGGATTTGCCGGCGTTATGAAGAGGTATCACTTCGCTGGCCAGCAGTTCAGCCATGGAACGTCGGTCATGCATCGCCATGGCGGTTCCAGCGGCGCTATTTCTTACCCGGGTCGTATATTTCCGGGGAAACGTATGCCGGGACATATGGGAAGCGAAAAGGTGACGGTCAAAAACCTGACAGTGGTAGCTGTGGACGTGGAAAACAACCTCCTCCTTCTCAAAGGGGCTGTCCCAGGGGCTAAAAACAGCCTGGTCACCCTCTATAAAAAGCAGTAATGAGAATTCGGAAGGAGGGTATCGAGGATTATGCCTATAATTAAGATAGTGGATTTCAACGGCCAGGACGCGGGAGAGTTGACGCTTTCCGATGCGGTTTTTGACGCGCCTTTGCATGTACCCGCGATGCATCAGGTTGTGGTGGCCCATCTTGCGAACGTGAGACAAGGCACCCATTCCACCAAAACCCGAGGAGATGTCTCGGGGGGAGGGAAAAAACCTTGGAAGCAGAAACACACCGGACGTGCCCGTCAGGGGAGCACGCGCTCTCCGATATGGGTGCATGGCGGCGTCGCTCACGGCCCCAAGCCTCGTGATTACCATCAGAAAGTCAATAAGAAAGTTCGTCGCTTGGCTATGTTGAGCGCGCTTTCCATGAAGGTCAGAGACGAGTTGTTTACGGTGGTGAAGAGTTTCGATCTGGATAAACCCTCCACAAAAGCCGCCAAGGGTTTTATGGAGGCTATTCATGCCGAAAAAGCCCTGGTGGTGTTTCATGCGAATGGCGACAATATCGCGCGTTCGGCGCGCAATATTCCGGGAGCCAAAGTCATGAATGTCGCCAGTATCAATGTGTATGACCTTCTCAATTCAAAAACTCTGGTCGTGACCCCAGAAGTGGTCGCGCGCCTTGAGGAGGTATACGCAAAATGAATTTGGTCGCTCACGATATTATCATCAGACCTATCATGACGGAAAAAAGCAATTCTCTCATGGAGCAGAACAAGTACACTTTCGAGGTCCACAGAGACGCCAACAAAATTCAAATCCGTCAGGCAGTCGAGCAGATTTTCAAAGTGAAGGTATTGAGCGTTAATACGATGAATGTTCCCTCAAAGCCCAAACGCATGGGGGCTTTCCTCGGTAAGACACGTTCCTGGAAGAAGGCTATTGTGGCTCTGCCCGAGGGGCAACGCATTGAGTTCTTCGAGGGCGCCAGTGTTTAGGAAGGGGTAACCAGCCAATGTCGATCAAACAGTTTAAACCCTATACCCCAGGCCGTAGGCAGATGACCATCCAAGGTCGTGAGGACATTACCGCCGAAAAACCGGAGCGTTCTCTGACGGTTGAGTTGCGTAAAAGCGGCGGCCGCAACAATACGGGGCGTATCACCATGCGCCATATCGGGGGAGGGCATAGAAGGGCTTATCGTATCATCGATTTTCGGCGCGATAAACTGGGGGTTCCCGGCAAAGTCGCGACGGTCGAGTACGATCCCAATCGCAATGCCCGTATAGCGCTCATCAATTATGTCGACGGGGAAAAACGCTATATTATTCTCCCTAAGGGACTCAAAGTAGGAGATACGATTGTTGCGGGGCCGGACGCGGACATTACCCCGGGCAACGCCTTGAAGCTGAAAGATATGCCGGTGGGCACCATCGTTCACAACTTGGAATTGGAGCCCGGGCGTGGGGCCAAACTGGTGCGCTCGGCGGGGACCTCGGCCCAACTGATGGCCAAAGAGGGCAAGTACGCTTATCTCCGTATGCCCAGCGGCGAGCTCCGGTTGATCTTGCAGGAGTGCATGGCTACCGTAGGCCAAGTCGGAAATGAAGACCACGAGAACATTTCCCTGGGTAAAGCCGGGAAGACTCGTTATCTCGGACGACGCTCTTCGGTGCGGGGTATGGTCATGAATCCCGTGGATCATCCGATGGGCGGAGGCGAGGGCCGGAGCAAAGGCAACAAACATCCTCTTTCCCCATGGGGCACGCCGGCCAAAGGGTACCGTACGCGCAAGAACAAGCCTTCCGACAGGCTGATCGTTCGCCGCCGTTACGACAAGTAAGATGAAAAAACTAAGCGACCGACACGGCTTATACTTCGCCGGTCGTCTGCTTAACGCGAGGAGGGACTTTTAAAAGATGGCTCGTTCTGCGAAGAAAGGACCTTATATAGAGCAGCGTCTCTTGGCCAGGGTCGAGGAAATGAACACGTCGGGGAACAAAAAGGTTTTGAAAACCTGGTCACGTCGTTCCACCGTGGTGCCGCAGATGATCGGTCACACGATCGCCGTCCATAATGGACGCATACATCTTCCGGTGTACATCAGCGAGAACATGGTGGGACATAAATTAGGCGAGTTTGCCCAAACCCGGAAGTTCGGACATCACGCGGGGCAGGAACGCTCCACCAAAGGAAAGTAGAAGGGGCGGGAACAAATGGAGGCTGTCGTTAAAAACCAGGCGAAAGCTATGGTTCACCAGATAAGAGTCTCTCCGACCAAGGTCAGACAGGTTCTCGCTCTTATTCGGGGGAAAAAAGCGGAGGAGGCTATGACGATTTTACGTTTTAGCCCTCAGAAGGCGGCTCGCGTCGTGTTCAAAGTTTTGCAGAGCGCTATAGCGAACGCCGAACATAATTATGGGATGGATACGGATAAGTTGCGAGTGCTGGCGGCTTATGCCGATCAGGGGCCTTCTATGAAGCGTTTTCGCCCTGTTTCTATGGGAAGAGCGCATTCGTATGTGCATCGCACATCCCATGTGACCGTAACGGTCGCGGAACGTTAGGAGGTTCTGGCTCATGGGGCAGAAAGTACATCCCGTTGGATATAGATTAGGGGTTACGACGGAGTGGGAGTCCAAGTGGTATGCCAGTCCCAAGGACTACGCCCAAAAATTGCACGAAGACCTCAAACTTCGTGAGTGGATCATGAAAAAATGGGACGGAGCCGGGATTTCACGTATTGAAATCGAACGTGTCGGTCACGTCGTGCGTTTTACGATTTGGACGGCTCGCCCGGGGGTCGTCATTGGCCGGGGCGGCACGGAAATCCAGGTCATTAAAGACGAACTTCAGAAGCTTACCGGCGGCAAAGTCATGATCAACGTGCAAGAGATAAAAAATCCCGACGTGGTGGCTCAACTCGTGGCGGAGAATATCGCGTCGTCGCTCGAGCGGCGTATTTCGTTTCGACGCGCGATGAAACAGGCGATATTCCGAGCGACAAAGGCGGGAGCCAAAGGCATAAAGGCTCAGGTGGCCGGACGCTTGGGCGGCGCGGAAATCGCGAGGACCGAGTGGTACAACGAAGGGCGGTTGCCGCTTTCTACGATACGTGCGGATATCGACTACGGTTTCGCGGAGGCCATCACCATGTACGGCGTTATCGGGTGCAAGATATGGATATATCGCGATCGAGAAAATGAACGCCCTGTGCAGCAGCGTTCGAGAAGAGACCGAGGGGGTAGGTAGACGATGCTTATGCCCAGCAGGGTCAAATACAGAAAATCCCATCGCAGCCCGTTGCGCGGAGTTTCCAAGGGCGGCGTCAGTGTAGCTTTCGGGGAATGGGGGCTTCAGGCGCAGGAAAACGCATGGATCACCGCGCGCCAGATTGAGGCGACCCGCGTGGCGATTTCGAGGAAAATGAAAAAGGGCGGCAAGATCTGGATTCGTATTTTCCCGGACAGGCCTTACACCAAAAAACCTCTCGAAACGCGTATGGGTAAGGGAAAGGGAGCGCCGGAGTACTGGGTGGCCGCGGTGAAGCGCGGTCGTGTGATGTTCGAGGTCGCCGGAGTTTCTAAAGATGTTGTGGAACAAGCTTTTCGTACTGCTTCCCACAAATTGCCGATCAAGGTAAAAATTGTGGCAAGAGAGGGTATGGGTGGTGAACAGTAATGGACGCGACGAAACTTCGGGAGCTTGGACTGGATGAACTCCAGGAAAAGTATCGCCAATATAAAGAAGAGCTTTTTAATCTTCGTTTTCAGAACGCCATAGGACAGCTCAAAAATACAAGTCGTATCAAAGATGTCCGTAAGATAATCGCCAGAGTGCTGACCATTGCGAGCGAGAAGACCCGCGCGATGGAAGACTCGGCTGGTAGGAGGTAAAGCTATCCATGGAAGCCGCAACAAAAGTGGATACGAGTCTTTCTCACAGGAAGGTGCGCGTAGGGGTTGTGGTCAGCAATAAGATGGACAAAACGGTTGTGGTCAAGGTCAGCCGTTACGCCGAGCACCCTCTTTACGGTAAACGCATTGTCAAATCCAAGAAATATGTGGCGCACGACGCGGAAAACGTTTGTCGCGTTGGAGATCAAATTCGCATACGTGAGACGCGTCCCTTGAGCAGGACGAAACGTTGGGAACTTTGGGAAATCGTGCAGAGGGCGCCTGTCTTCGATTCTGATACGCCCGGGGAGGAGTAAGCATGATTCAGTTGACGACAGTGCTCAACGTTGCGGATAACTCCGGAGCCCGGAAGCTTTTTTGCATACAGGTCATGGGCGGCAGCAAACGCAAATGGGGAACGATCGGGGATGTTATCGTCGCCTCCGTGCGGGAGGCCATTCCCAACAGCAACATCGCCAAAGGGTCCGTCGTGAAGGCCGTCATCGTTCGCACCAAAAAAGAGATACGACGGCAGGATGGCTCGTATGTGCGTTTCGACGATAACGCGGCGGTCATCATCGACAACAACGGAGAACCCAAAGGAACGAGAATTTTCGGTCCTGTGGGACGGGAGTTGCGCGCGAAAAAATATATGCGCATCCTTTCTCTCGCGCCTGAAGTGGTTTAGGAGGCATCGTCGGTTATGTCTATGAGAATAAAGAAAAACGACCGGGTTCGCGTTATATCCGGCAAGGACAAGGGTAAGGAGGGCAAAATCCTGCGTCATATCCCCGTAAAGGATATGGTGGTCGTGGAAGGGGTCAACGTGGTCTCCCGCCATACGAAACCGAGCCAGAAGAACCCCCAGTCCGGTATCCTCAAACAAGAAGCTCCTGTTTACGCGTCCAAGGTGATGTTGGTGTGCCCGCAGTGCGGCGCGGCCACGCGAGTGGGGTGTTCCTTCTTGGAGAGCGGGAAAAAAGTTCGCGTTTGCAGAAAATGCAACGAGATCATTGACCGGGTCTAAAGGAGGGATATTATGACGCCGCGTGTTTTGGAAAAATACAAGACGGAAATTTGCCCCGCGCTCATGAAGGAGTTCGGGTATAAAAACGTGATGCAGTTGCCCCGCGTCCAAAAAGTTGTCGTGAACATCGGTGTGGGCGACGCGAAAGTCGACATCAAGTTTATGGATGCGGCCATCGCCGAGTTGCGTGCGATTACAGGGCAACAGCCGCTCTTAAAGCGAGCGAAAAAGTCGGTGGCCGGTTTCAAAGTCCGTGAAGGCATGCCTGTCGCGTGTACGGTCACCCTGCGGGGTGTGCGTATGTGGGAGTTTCTCGACAGACTGATTTCTCTGGCTCTGCCGAGCATCAAAGATTTTCAGGGAGTTTCGAGACGTGGTTTCGACGGACGGGGAAATTATAATTTAGGGTTGCGCGAGCAGCTCATTTTCCCGGAAATCAGCTACGATAAAGTGATCCGTTCTCGCGGGATGAACGTGTCTATCGTGACGACGGCAAAGAGTGACGAGGAAGCCCACGCGCTCCTCAAGGGCATGGGAATGCCCTTCAATCGTTAAGAGGGGGAACAGCGAAGAAATGGCGAGAAAAGCTATGAGACACAAGGCGACTCTGCCCCCGAAGTTCGAGGTGCGGCGGCACAATCGTTGCCCGCTGTGCGGCAGAGTGCATGCTTATATGCGTATATTCGATATGTGCCGTTGCTGCTTCCGTAAACTTGCCCGCGAGGGCAAAATACCCGGCGTCGTGAAATCGAGCTGGTAAGGGGGCAACGGGAATGTACGTCAACGATCCGATCGCGGATATGCTTACGAGAGTGCGCAACGCGAACATGATATACAGTGAGAGCGTGGATATTCCCACGAGCAAGATGAAATTGGCGATTGCCAGAATCTTGAAAGAAGAGGGCTACATCAAAAACTTCAAGACGATCACCGACCCCAAAAAACCCTACGCTTCTATCCGGATTTTTTTGGCCTATGGCGCCGAACGCGAACGCGTCATCCAGGGGCTTCGGAGAATCAGTAAGCCTGGACGGAGAATTTATGTGGGTAAGGACAAGCTGCCTCTGGTCATGGGTGGTTTGGGACTGGTGGTCGTTTCGACGTCTCAGGGTTTGAAGACGGGGGCGGAGGCCTCGAAGCTCGGTTTGGGCGGAGAAGTCCTCTGCTACGTCTGGTAGGGAGGCGTTTGAAATGTCTCGTATAGGACGAAAGGTAATTTCCCTTCCCAAGGGGACGACCGTGGTGGTCAAAGGGGATAAAATCGTTGTGAACGGCGCGAAGGGCGAGCTCGATACGCCTCTTATGCCGGGGATCAACGTGAGCGTCGACCAGGACAAGGTGACCGTGAGCCGGGATAACGATGAAAAGCAGACTTGCGCGTGGCATGGGATGACGCGGGCTTTGATCGCCAATATGGTGACGGGCGTGACCAGCGGGTTCCAAAAGACGCTCGAGATCGTCGGTGTGGGATGGCGTGCGCAAATGCAGGGTAAAAAGCTCGTTCTGAGCCTGGGATACTCCCATCCTGTGGAATACGATCCGCCCAAGGGGATTGAGATCGTCGTCGAGAATCCTATCAAGTTTGTCGTGAAGGGGATCGATAAGCAAATCGTGGGAGAGACCTGCGCCATCATCCGCGGTTACCGCCCGCCGGAACCTTATCACGGTAAGGGAATTCGTTACTCGGACGAGAACGTTGTCCGCAAGGCCGGCAAGACCGGCGCCAAGTAATGGGCAGCGCGAGGTGGGGCAGATGAAAAAGAAGAGCAGAAACGATATGCGCGTCGTACGCCATGAGCGGTTGCGCCGTACGCTCGCCGGAACGGCGGCAATTCCTAGAATGGCTGTTTATCACAGCTTGAGCCATATTTACGTTCAGATTATCGACGATGATAAAGGGCATACCCTGGCGGCTGTGTCGACACTGGATAAATCCGTAAAAGGCGCTGTGAAGGGCACCTGTAACGTGGATGCGGCCAAGGTCGTGGGAAAATTGGTCGCGGAGCGCGCCAAAGCGAAGGGCGTAGAGGCCGTGGTTTTCGACCGCGGTGGTCATATGTATCACGGAAAAGTCAAGGCTTTGGCGGATGCGGCTCGCGAAGCCGGGCTCAAGTTCTAGTGAGGAGAGTATCTCGGATCATGATCAAAAAGAGAATTGATGCCAAGGGTCTGGAACTGAAAGAACGCGTCGTCGCGATCAACCGTGTGAGCAAGGTCGTCAAGGGAGGCAAGCGTTTTAAATTCGCGGTTCTCGTTGTGATCGGCGACGGAGAGCGTTATGTCGGCGTCGGCATCGGCAAGGCAAAGGAAATTTCCGAGGCTGTGCGCAAAGGTATCGATAAGGCCGGCAAGGATCTCGTCGAGTTGAAGCGCATGGGCGATACCGTGCCTCATCCCGTACAAGGAGAGTTCGGAGCGGCTAGGGTCTTGTTGAAGCCGGCGCCTGCGGGGACCGGGGTTATAGCGGGCGGTGTCGTGCGTGCTATTATGGAACTCGGCGGGATCAAAGACGTCGTCACGAAGGTGGTGGGGCGCACGTCGAACGCTATCAACGTGGCGTGGGCCACTCTCGAGGCGCTCAAAGAGAGCCGGACGGTGGACGAGATTTTCAAGCTTCGCGGCAAAAAGGCTCCCGAGCACGCCGCGGCGGCGGAGTAGGAGATCCTGATGGCTAAGATTAAAGTGAAATGGGTCAAGAGCGCCATCGGTTTTTCTTTGCGCCAGAAAAGGACCATCAAGGCGCTTGGTTTTACAAAATTGCAATCCGTCGTGGAGCACGAGGATACGCCGCAAATTCGCGGCATGATAGAGAAAGTCCGGCATCTGGTTGACTGGACAAGCGACGACTAAGGGGTGAGAAACAGATGAATCTTCACGATCTTAGCCCTGTCCCTGGCTCCAGACATGCGGCAAAGCGCTTGGGTCAGGGAATTGGCAGCGGAACGGGCAAAACTTCGGGCAAGGGCAATAAGGGGCATAAATCCCGCACGGGCGGCGGCGTCCGCCCCGGTTTCGAAGGGGGACAGATGCCTCTTGTCAGAAGGGTGCCGAAACGAGGCTTCAATAATGCGCGCTTCGCCAAAGAATATCAGGTGGTCAACCTGGAATCTTTGTCCTCGAAATTCGAGGGAGGCGAGGTATCCGTCAAGGAACTTTACCAGGCGGGGCTTGTTCGTTCTCTTGTCCAACCGGTAAAGCTTCTCGCGAAGGGCGAAGTTGAAAGGGCGTTTATAGTAAAAGTCAACGCGGTCAGTCAGAACGCCAGGCAAAAAATAGAGGCGGTAGGCGGGAAGGTCGAGGTGATCTGACGTGTTCGGATCCTTCGGCGATGCTTTCAGGCTTCCCGATCTGAAGAGGCGAATACTCTTCACGGTGGGTGTCCTTTTTATTTTTCGGCTGGGGGCGCATATCCCAACTCCCGGCATAGACACTCGCGCAATGGCCGAACTTTTTAGAAACAGCAGCGGCGGAGTCCTGGATTTCCTCAATATTTTTTCAGGGGGCGCTTTGAGCCGCTTCAGCATTTTCTCGCTCGGCGTCGCCCCTTACATCAACTCAAGCATCGTGATGCAGCTCTTGGTCGTCATCTTCCCCTACTTGGAAAAGATGCAGAAGGATAACGAAGAAGGGCGCAAGAAGATCATTCAATGGACGCGTTACGGCGCGATTCTCTTCGCCGTCGTGCAGGCCGTGGGCATGACGACATGGTTGGGAAGCCTGGGCATTTTCTCCGGAGCTTTTTTCGACGCTGTCATTGTGGTGACCACGATCACTGCGGGATCCATAGCGGTCATGTGGTTGGGAGAAGAACTTTCCGATCATGGCATCGGCAACGGCATTTCCCTTTTGATTTTTGCGGGCATCGTTGCGCGTATTCCCGGCGCGATCGGACAAACTTGGACACTTTTGCTCGCCGGGGACATGAATGTGTTTGTGATTTTGGTCGCTTTGATTTTGATGGTGGCGGTGGTGGCGGGTTGCATCCTGCTTCAGGAAGGCCAGAGAAGACTGCCTGTTCAGTACGCCAAGCGGGTGGTGGGGAACAAGATCTACGGGGGGCAGAGCACCTTTATTCCCTTGAAGGTGAATCAGTCGGGGGTTATTCCCATCATCTTCGGCTCCTCGATTTTGATTTTCCCTTATACCGTGGCTGGATTTTTTAGCGAGACCGGCGTAGGTCGCTTCTTTCAATCGCTTTTTGCTCCGGGAAGCTGGTTTTACACGCTTTGTTACGTTTTGTTGATTATTTTCTTCTCGTACTTCTACACGGCGGTCGTGTTCAACCCCAATGACATCGCCAACAACATGAAGAAGTACGGGGGGTTCATTTTGGGCATTCGTCCCGGACAACCGACCGCGGACTACATCACGAAAGTGATGGAACGCATTACTCTGGGAGGAGCGATTTTCCTTGCTATCATCGCGCTTATTCCCAATTTTATGTCTTCGGTCATGGGAGTGAGGGGATTTTATTTCGGAGGTACCGCGGTTTTGATCGTTGTGGGCGTCGCGCTCGACACGGTGCATCAGATCGAGGCGCAGTTGTTGATGCGCCATTACGACGGTATTCTGAAAAAATCCAGGGGCAAAGCCGGAAGTTTGCTTCGGATGTAACGAGTAGACGGATTAAGGAGGGAGTAGCGCCGTGCGATTGGTCCTTTTAGGAGCGCCGGGTTCAGGTAAAGGAACGCAGGCGGAGTTGTTGAAAGCGCAATACGGTTGTGCTCATATTTCGACGGGAGACATCCTGAGGCGGAATTTGAAAGACAAGACTGAACTCGGCGTTCGAGCCGGGGTCTTTATGAACAAGGGAGAACTCGTTCCCGACGGTCTTGTCGTCGAAATGGTGGAGAAGAGACTCCGCGAGGACGACGCCGCGAACAGTTTTTTGATGGATGGCTTTCCACGTACGCTTCCGCAGGCCGAGGCCCTTGAGAGTATGCTGAAAGAACTCGACCGCCCGCTTGACGTCGTTTTATTCCTGAAAGTCGAGGAGGAATTTCTCGTCCGGCGTTTGACCAACCGAAGGACCTGCCGTTCCTGCGGCAAGATCTGGAATGCTCTCCTTATGGCGACCGGAACGAAGGCCTGTCCCGAATGCGGAGGAGAGCTTCATCAGAGGGATGACGACATGGAGTCGGTGATTCGAAATCGTCTCGATGTCTACCGCGAGCAAACGGAGCCTCTTATGTCCTGGTACGAAAAAAAAGGGTTGTTGCGGAGTATCGATGCCGTCAACTCTCCGGAAAAAACTTTTAAAGAAATACAGGTGGCTTTAGGTCGATGATACACCTCAAGACGAAAGAAGAACTTGTCCTGATGCGCAACGCGGGGAAGGTCGTGGCCGATGTCCTCGACGCTCTGCGGGAAGTGGTTCGACCAGGCGTTTCCACCGCCGAGTTGGATCGGGTGGCGGAGAAACACATCGCAAGTAGCGGAGGGACGGCTTCCTTTAAGGGGTATTGCCCTTCTCACGCGAGTCGGCCTTTTCCGGGGACGATATGCGCCTCCGTCAATCAGGAGGTCGTGCATGGGATTCCCAGCGACGTTCGGATTCTGGAGGAGGGCGACATCGTCAGTGTCGATGTGGGCGTTTGTCTTAAAGGATATCATGGTGACGCGGCTTGCACCTATCCCGTCGGCGCGGTCGGCTCTCTCCGAAAGAAACTTTTGGACGTCACCGAGAAAGCCCTGGGGCTTGCGATAGCGGCGGCCGTAAAGGGAAATACCGTGGGCGACATCGGTTATGCCGTGGAGAGTTACGTTTTGGCGCAAGGGTTTGGAATCGTCCGCGACTATACCGGACACGGGCTGGGTAAGAAACTACACGAAGCGCCTCAGGTCCCCAATTTCGGGAAACCTGGGAGGGGCGTGGTTTTGCAGCGAGGGATGACTTTGGCCATCGAACCTATGGTCATGACCGGGAAAGAAGAAATCAAGCTCGGATTGGACGAATGGGTTGTCGTTACCGCCGATGCTTCCGATGCAGCGCATTTCGAGAGATCGATCGTCATAACCGACGAGGGACCCGAGATCCTGACCCCATGGGTAAGCTGTTGAATGAATATCGAGTGGGGCAGATTGTTATCTCCAAGAGGGGAAAAGATGCTGGACGCACATACGTGATTGTGGGTTTTCTCGGTGAGGGAAGGTTGGCTTTGGCCGACGCGAAAAAATTCAACATCGATCGGCCTAAGTCGAAGAATCCGAAGCATGTTCAATCGACGTCGCATGTTGTCGCGAAAGTGACGGCGTGGGTCGAGTCGGGGAAAAACATCGATCACGGGGAGCTTTGTCGTTTTTTTGCCCTCTTGAAGGGTACCTCGGATGTGAAGGGCGTTTTAGACGATGGGTTGGATGAATTGGATAAAGAAGAAAGCGCTTGCAGACAAAAGTAGGAACGGAGAGGCAGGGTAGCGAATGGCAAATAAAGAAGTTGGAAGCAAGGAAGAAGTCATCGAAGCTAAGGGCGTGGTAGCGGAGCCTCTTCCCAATGCCATGTTTCGCGTAGAATTGGAAAACGGACACAAACTTCTGGCTCATGTTTCGGGTAAAATGCGGATGCATTTTATTCGAATACTTCCGGGCGATAAGGTTTTGGTCGAAATCTCTCCCTACGACCTTACGCGGGGGAGGATTATTTATCGCTATAAATAGTTTCGGGGCTGAAAGGGCCTCAGAATTTTTAAACGATTTGTCATGAGGAGTGTGGGCTATGAAGGTGAAACCATCGGTGAAGCCGATATGTGAATTTTGTCGTGTAATTCGGCGCCAGGGCGTCGTACGCGTCATCTGCAGCCGCGATCCGCGTCATAAGCAGCGACAAGGTGCAAGGAGGTAAGAAGGGAATATGGCTCGTATATCAGGGGTGGATCTCCCCAGGGAAAAGCGTATCGAAATCGCGTTGACCTACATTTTTGGAATTGGGTTGCCGTCTTCTCAGCAAATTTTGGCCAAGACCGGGGTAAACCCCGATACAAGAGTGAAAGATTTGTCGGAGGAGGACGCGCAGAAACTTCGCCGGGAAATTGAAGACCATTACAGGGTCGAGGGCGACCTTCGGCGCGAGGTGTCCATGAACATAAAGCGCCTTATCGATATCGGCTGCTACAGGGGAATCCGACACAAACTCGGACTTCCCGTGCGTGGACAGAAAACGAAAACGAACGCCAGGACCCGCAAGGGACCGCGTCGTACCGTCGCCAACAAGAAGATGGCCGGTAAGTAGTCTTTATCTAGCTGATAAGATCCACAAATCCGAGGAGGGGAAGCACGCGTGGCTAAAAGAACTGTCCGCAAGGGCAAGAAGCGTGAGAAAAAAAATATAAGTTATGGAGTCGCTCATATTTATTCGACTTTCAACAACACGATCATGTGCATCAGCGACAAAGGCGGAAACATTCTGTCTTGGGCCAGCGGGGGCAACGTGGGATTCAAGGGAACCCGCAAATCCACCCCCTTTGCCGCGCAGATAGCGGCGCAGCAGGTGGCCAAGGGCGCTCAGGAGGCTGGAGTTCAAGAGATAGACGTCATCGTCAAAGGACCGGGACCGGGGCGAGAGTCGGCCATCCGTTCCCTTCAAGCCGCCGGGCTTCAGGTGAACCAAATCAAGGACACGACCCCCATTCCCCACAACGGCTGTCGCCCGCCTAAAAGGCGTCGCGTATAGGGCGAGACGGTTTTGCGTTGATTTTGGCGGCCTTGTTGGGATGGTATCGATTTGGGTGAAGAGAACAGGCCCGGTTTCGACTTCCGTCGAAGATAGGAGCATGAAATATGTTGGACACGTTGGAAAAGCGGCCTGAGATTAAAATAGAAGAAAATACCTCGACCTATGGGCGCTTGACTCTTGAGCCATTGGAGCGGGGATATGGCATGACGTTGGGTAACGCCCTTCGCAGGGTGCTGTTGTCTTCGATCAAGGGCGCAGCCATCGTATCGGTTCGTATAGAAGGGGTCCTGCACGAATTCAGCACTGTTCCGGGCGTGCGGGAGGACGTCATCGAGATCCTGATGAACTTGAAGCACGTTCCGGTGCGTTCTCACAGCAAAGAAGTGCGTGTGTTGCGCTTGGAGCTCGACGGGCCCGGAGAGGTGACGGCAAAGGACATTCAAGTCGACAGCGAAGTCGAGTTTGTCGACCCGGACGCGAAGGTCTGCACACTGGAAGAGGGCGCTCATCTGTCGATGGAAATCTACATTGAGCAGGGGACGGGATACCTGTCGGCGGAGCGTCCCCGTCCGCAGTATCTGCCGGTGGACGCGCTTCTCGCCGACGCCGTTTTTTCGCCGGTTTTGCGCGTGAATTACGAGGTGGAGGCGGCTCGCGTGGGGCAGAGAACGGACTTCGAGCGTTTGGTTCTCAAGCTCTGGACGAACGGGATCGTGACGCCCGAGGCCGCGGTTTGCGAGGCGGCGCAAATTATAAGGACTTACTTCGGTCACGTGGTCGCGGATCTCGAGCAGAAAGGCGAAGACAGTTCGTCGAGGCTGGGAATCGCGCCTCCGGGGGTGGGGGAACCTCCCAAGTCCCCCCACAGCGGCGAGTTGGAATTTCTGGCTCGCCCCGTACGCGATTTGGAGCTTTCGATCCGCAGCGAAAACTGCCTGTTGCGCGGGGGCATCCATACCATAGGGGATTTGTTGCAGAAGTCCAGAGACGATCTCCTCAAGATTCGCAATTTGGGCAAGATATCCTTGAAAGAAATAGGGGACAAGCTCGACAGTTCGGGATTGAAGCTTCGGGAGAAAAGTCAAGTGAAACCAACGAAGGAGGATTAGCATTTCATGAGACATCGTGTAGACCATAGAACGCTTGGGCGATACGGAAGCCATAGGATGATGATGTTGTCCAATATGGCGGCCAGCCTTTTTTTGAGCGGTCAGATCAAGACGACCGTCACGCGGGCCAAAGAATTGAGGCGCGTGGCGGAAAAGCTTATCACTCGCGCGCGGGGCGGCACCATTCAAGACCGCCGCGTCGTGCGTTCTCGTATGCCCCACAAAGAGGCGGCCATCAAGCTTTTCAGCGAGTTGGCCCCGCGTTACGCGTCTTTCGACAAGGGAGGGTACACGCGTATCGTCAAGTTGGGCAATCGCGTGGGAGACGGGGCCCCTATGGCCGTCATCCAGCTTATCGAAAAATAGGGTCCGAAAAATAGATTTGGGAAATGCCGACGCCGTTATTGCCCTGAAAACCGTCAGCTTTTCTTATGATGAGGTTCACTGGATCCTGAAGGGAATTTCGCTCGAGGTATCGAAGGGCGAATGGGTTGTTGTTTTGGGGCATAACGGTTCCGGCAAATCGACTCTCGTAAAAATTTTGGGCGCTCTGCAGATTCCCTCGCGGGGCGCCTGTTTTGTGTGCGGGCGGGACACCAGGGACGGCGCGTCGCTCGCCGATATTCACAGGCGGGTGAGCCTCGTTTTTCAAGATCCGGAAAGCCAGATCGTGGGGGCGATGGTGGAGGACGACGTCGCTTTCGCTCCGGAAAATCAGGGATTAGACGCCTCCGAGATCGAGCGGAGAATCGACTGGGCCCTGAAAAAAGTGGGGCTGTCCCGCAAACGGGGAGCCCTTTCGTCCGCTTTGTCGGGGGGCGAAAAACAGCGGTTGGCTTTAGCCGGCGCTTTGGCGGCCGACGCGGTCTGTTTGGTTTTGGACGAGCCGACCTCGATGCTGGACCCTGAGGGAAGAATCGAGGTGGAGGAGATATTGCGCGACCTCCACGCGTCGGGGACGACGATCGTCCAGGTGACCCACCGTCTCGAGGACGTCGTCGAAGCCGATCGCGCGCTGGTGCTCTCCCAGGGGCAATGGGCGTGGCAAGGGCGAAGCGAGGATTTTTGGGATCGAGCGGAGCTTTTGGGTTTTCGGCTTCCTCCGTCGCTGGAGCTGAAGCGGCGTTTGGCTTCCAGAGGGGTTGCCGCGCCTTCGAGTTCCGTCGCAGACCTTGCGCGAGCCGTCGCCGAAATCCTCCCCAAGACGGGCGAAGAGAGGAAGTCGACCGATTTTCCAATGGGCCCGGCTTCTTGCTGGTCCGATTCTTTCCAGTCCGATGAAGAACGTGTCGCGCCTCCTCACGATATTTTGTTCGAAACGCGCGGCCTCGGGCACAGCTTCCACGCGTCCACGCCTCTCGAAGTCCGGGTTTTAAAAAACGTCTCCTGCCTCGTTCCCAAGGGGAAGTGGTGTTCCGTTCTGGGGAGAACGGGAAGCGGTAAATCGACTTTGATCCAACACTTGAACGGGCTTTACGCGATTCAATCCGGCGAGATTTTTATGGAGGGAAAGCCCCTTTCTCGGCGGAGCGCGGAGCTCAGGGATCTACGGCGTCGGATTGGCTTGGTGTTTCAGTCCCCGGAGGACCAGCTTTTTTCTCCAACGGTTTATGAGGAGCTGGCTTTTGCCCCTCGGAACTGGGGTTTTTCGGCAGAGGACGCGGATAGGTCCGTCAGGCGCGCGATAGAGAACGTTGGTTTGGGCGAAGCGTACCTCGAGCGCAATCCGTTGCGCCTTTCCGGGGGCGAGCGCCGCCTTGTGGCGATTGCCTCGACGCTTTCCGCCGACCCCGAGTGCGTCGTGCTGGACGAGCCCACGGCCGGCCTGGATGCCCGCTATCGCGGGAAGATCCTGGCTCTTTTGTCGCGCCTGAAAGAGGCGGGCAAAACCATCGTTACGGTCACGCACGATTTCGAGATGGCCTTCGAATACAGCGATCGTTTGCTTGTAATGGACGAGGGCGCGAAAATCTGCGAGGAGAGCGTGCGCCAGGCGCTTCCCGTTTTGCTGGAGACCGGCGCCTCCATGTTGCCGAAAATTTTGCGGATTACGAGCCTTTTGCGCGAACGCGGCGCAAGCGTCCCTTTGACCTGGGATGTGAACGAACTTTTTGCTAAGTTAGTTTCCTAATCATGGATTTTCACGACACAAAACGAATCCTAATTAGGTGTGAGTGTTGGCAGTGAAAATTAGCTTCTTGCCACACAGCCATTGATAAGCCCCATTTGGCTCAGGAATACTCTCCTTCAGGAGCGGCAGCGTCCGTTTACGGTTCATTTTGATTGTTATATCTTTATCACCGACAACAATCTCGCCATAATCTGTAGTTCCCGGATAAGAACGCCCGCTTTCACACTTATGCCCGCCACATTTACGTTTGTGCTCTCCGTCCCGTCGAAGGAATGGAAGCCGGTGATGAAGCTGGCGGAGCGTAACGGGGTATATCTCCACTTGCAAGCCTGTAGTGGACTTTCACCACCAAATTATCGCCCATGCTGGGGGCCACGAAATTTAAACCCCAGCCGATTGCGAATCGGCTGGGGTTTAAGCGGCTTTACGGCGAGTCACATGATCGCGGGTAAAGGCAGGTAAAGTAGGCAAAAAACAGGGGTTTTAAGAAAAATATCGCTTC
>JAISQE010000100.1 GCA_031274425.1 Synergistaceae bacterium
CCCGAAGGAAACGCCGGCGTTTCCTTCGGGCCTGAGGATAGGCAAA
Source organism: Synergistaceae bacterium (assembly GCA_031274425.1). Taxonomy (GTDB): domain Bacteria; phylum Synergistota; class Synergistia; order Synergistales; family Aminobacteriaceae; genus JAISLU01. Next base: position 47 of record JAISQE010000100.1, read on the forward strand.
ATTTTGCACCCCAGCCCCGCCTCCCCCAAGAGCAACTCCGACTGGGGCGGCGAGGCGGCGCGGCAGCTGACGGAGCTGGGGGTCTGGTGAGGTCGGCGAGGCGTTCGCAAATAAAGCGCGAACGTTTACCCGGCGAGCTTCGGCAGGGTGTTCGCGCCCTGGGGCATCAGCCACGTCGTCAGGGCTTTGCCGCGTTGCGCGTGGATTTTTCCCAGAGCCTCTTCGAAGGTTTTGGAGACCTTGATCCCCGTTCCCTCCAGGAGGCTGGGCTCTATCTTCGTCACCAGGTGGAAGTCGTAATACTTGGCGGTCTCCCCTATGCAGTACCCGACGTGTTTCGCTATCGTGAACTCGCGCCGCAGCTCCGATTCCCGCTCGTCGGAGTTCTTGAAGTCCCGCAGCATCGTCTGCACCTCCTCGTTTCCGAAGCCCTCGCTGCAAGCGGAGAGGATGACGACGGAACCGCCGGGTTTCGCGGCGTCCTCGGCGTTGAAGATCGTCTTCGACGTCTGGTAGAGGTTGATGTCCTTCGGGAATCCGCAGGCGGAGGCCACCACCAGGTCGGCCTTTTGGGAGATGTCGATCGCGTCCACGCTGTCGACGACGTCCATGGCGGCCTCGTGCGCCTTTTGCCAATCGCCGGCGAAGGCCCAGCCGATTTTCCCCGAGGCGTTCATGACGACGTTCAGCAAAAAGGAGGGTTTGAGCTTGGACGTGGTCTCGACCATGTCCAGGTGGATGAGGTTCCCCTCCACGTTGCCGCTGCGGCATACCCGGTTGCGCCCCTTGCCGGGGGGCGGGTTGAGGGCCAGCACGTGGTTCGCCATGACCGTTTCGTAGGAAGAAATGCCCGGCAGCACCGCTTTTCTGCCGCCCCCCCAGCCGGACATGAAGTGATACACCACCCCTCCCGTCAAGATGACGTGGTCGGCGTCCGTTGCCTTTTTGTTGATTCGGACGGGGGTGCCGTAGCTGGTTTTGCCGAAGTCGGTCATTTCGTCCCGCGTGCTGTGGTGGTCGTAGATTTTGTAACGCTTGTAGAGCTCCTCCCCCAACAGGGCCCTATGCTCCTCCGGCGTCTGGTCGCGGTGCGTGCCCGTTCCTGACAGGAAAAAAATGTCCTCGTCCTTCGCCCCGCTCCTCTTGATCTCCTCGACCAGCAGGGAAAGGTAGACTTGCGTGTGCTGCCACGCGCGGGTCAGGTCGCAGGTCACGACGCAGACCTTCTCGCCCGGCTTCACCTTTTCGGAGACGCGCGGGGACCCGATGGGGTTTTCCAGCGCCTTGCGCACCGCCTCCTCCTCCGTGGCGGCGCAGGGAACCTGGCGGCTCTCCAGGACGCCCAGAAGGCTTTCCTCGGGAATTTCCACGTCCATCTTTTCGCGATCGAATTTCAGGCTGTATTTGCCCATAACTTATTCCTCCTTTTGGGTCGAGCTTTTTGGGTCCTCAGGATTTCACGGTTACGAGGGTCTCTTCGGGCACGATCGACGCCCGTCTGCTGTGCACCACCCCCATGACGATGATGGGAATAACCACGAGCGGCGTGGACAGGATGCCCACCCAGGCGTAGCCCTGGGCGATGAGCCGGATCAGGCCGAAGCTGGCGATGTACCAGGAAATCGAGACGTACACCGCCGACGAGATGATGTCCGTTTTGCGCGTGCTCGCCACTCCGGCCCGCTTCACCCACCAGGTCGAGATGCGCCGCGCTCCGCCGTAGATCAGCCCGACGCCCGTCGAGATGACCGCCAACAGCATGACGAAGGAGAAAAGAGCCATCCCCACGTTGCCGCCCCCGCCGTGTTGGGTGATGTAGGTTATGGGAAGAGGGATCTCCGTTTTATTCAGAATCGCCGGGTAGTGGCTCAGGGCGCCCGTGGCGGCCAGGGCCAAAACGCCCGCGTTGACCACGAACCCGATGATGGTCGCCTTTTTGACGTCCTTCTGGCCGCTCAAGGCGTCGGCTACGGCGGTATAGGCGCCGATCAGGGAGCACTGCAGCCCCGCGTATTTGACGCTTTGCCACATCGCGGGCCAAAAGCCGCCGTTGGCCGAGGGCAAATCCTTGAGGACCTCCACCAGCGCCGGGAAGTTCACGACGAGGTTCGAGACGTAGATCACGAGCATACCCGAAATGATCAGGATCGCCATGACCGTGGCCGCCTTGCGGACCGTCTCCGCGCCCCAGATCGTCAGAGCGAAGATAAAAATCGCGATTCCCACTGTCGTCACGTTGTAAGGAAGGCTCGGCACCAATTGCCTCACGGTTTCCCCGCCGGTGGAGAACGCCACGCCCGTGGCCATCAGCAGGATGATCAGGTACATGATCTCGATGCAGGCCGAAAAGAAGGGCTCGAACCAACCCAGCGGCTTATAATAGGCGACGCTCCAGGTGCGGTAGTCGTAGACCTTGTGTTTCACGGAAAAAGTCCAGGCGCAGTAAAGAACGCACGTGATGATCGCCGCGGAAAGGATCGGAGTGAAAATCGCGTACCACCCGTACTGAACGTAAAAATCCACTAATTGCCTGCCGCTGGCGAATCCTCCGCCAAAATGTGTGGTGAACCACACAAACGCCACCGACCATGCTCCCCACTTCGACTTATCCGACACGTATAACTCCTCCTCGTTTTTCTTCGAATGTTTCTCTCAATCGTTTTTCCACTGTTTTCCCATCTGTTTTTCCATCTGTTTTCCTATAATCTAACGGAAGACGTGTTTCACGCGCCTGCCCTCCCTTCTCCCGAATCAAAAAAGGCTGGGACCCTTTTGGGTCCCAGCCGGGTGTTTTGCTTTTCAAAAACGACGGAACCTACCCGCCGACCACCCAGACAGAGGACCCGCGAATAAGCGTAATAACGATAAGGAGAAGTACATTGACGTTAAACGACGCAAACAACCTGCTCATCGGCGAGCCACTCCTTTCTTTCAAAACATAAAATTTGCAAAACATGAAACTTGCAAAATACAAAACTCGAAACATAAAACTCACCCGCGCCACCACGTTAAATCACGCGAGCGTCTCAATGATAAAGAATCTTAGCCTTCGATCCCGAACCTGTCAACCCCCCGGATCCCCCTTAATTAGCTTTAAATTAGCTTCTTGGGGGGGCGATCAAGTTGATGGTTCGTTCCTGAGTCCAGCCGTTGTTGATCGTATCGTCGCCGAGTTTACCATTGTCGATCCACCTAAAATTCGGCCAGCTCGCTCTGCACTTGGAATACGCGTAACGCGGCCGGGAACGGCATAGAACGTTATACGTGCCGCTGGGGTTCTTCACCCTCCACATCCACGAGTTATAGAGCGTGGCGGTGCTTCTGGCTATCAACGGCGGCTCTGGAGTGATCGTGGAGTCGTGCGGGTAAATAATGGTGTAATTGTTCTGGGACTTGGGAAGGTTGCCCACCAGATACGTCCATCTGGCGTTGTTTATGCTGCCGGTCTTGACCGATTCATTGGCCTGGTTCGCCACGCTCATGTCCGGAATGGATGTGGTGTGGCTCTGGGTATAAGTCACGCTCCCCGATATGCTGCCGGTGCCTCCCATGCCGTTGAAACCAAGAGACCCCCCGATTTGCAGAGCTTGAGAGGTTGTGTAGCTGGTGGACCCTGTGCTGGTGGCCGGCTGAGGTTGCACGATGTCCAGGTTGGAGGACACGAACGCCCCGCTCGATGTCTGGAGGTAGTGATCGGTGTAGTAATCGTACAGATAATAGCCCATGATATTGGTATATGAACCCCAATCGCTGTTGGTCCAGAGCCCTTTGTACATATTCCCGCTCGTCAATATCTCCTCTTGATCGAAAATGTAATAATCGTAACGGTTCGCGCTGTCATAAAGGGCATAAATGAAGTAAGTGTCGGAGTAAAGAGCGGTGGGTCTAAAACCGTTCAAATCAAGCGGCGCGGTCATGTTGTTGTTGAAAGTGATGGTCTGAGCCTTGACAAGGTTCAGTATATCGTTGTCGGTCGCCGCCGCTCTCTCCTTCACCCGCGCCAAACGTTTCGGCATTGTCGCGGGCCCGTTGCTGTCGATCCATTCAATGAAATGGGCCATTATCTTCTCGTATTCGTCCGCCGAAAGCTTTGAAGGCAACGCGTGAGGGGGTTCGGGGTTTGCCGGCATCAAATTTTTTTCCTCGTCGGTCGGCTCTTCCTCCGCTCTTGGCTGTTCCGCCGCGTTGGAGTAGGCGACCGAGACTTCTTCGTCCGTGAGCAGAGAGTCCAGCACATAGGTGTGGAAACCCGTACCGGAGTCGACGAAAGCGTAGATATCACAGAAAGGCTTTGCGCCAGTATCTACAGCCGCCGACAGATGCGCGCCCACCAATGAGGAAAGCTCCGTCAGTTCGCTGAGGGTCGGCTCGATCAGAACGACGATTCCCCGCGCGTTATAAACGTTTTTGACGCCCCGCTTCTCCTCATCCGTCAGCGTGTCTACGCCGTTGTTGTGCAGAACGACCAACTCCGTATCCTCGGTAATCGACGCGGTCTTATTCAGCAAACGCTTTTCGAAGTACGGGAGAAAGGGAAGCTCCTTCGGCAAAGTCCCCAGCACGGCGGCTGGCCTTGAAGTAACGTCGGGTCCCGTAGAAGCCGAGTCGCCTCCGCCTCCGCAACCGCCGAAAACAAAAACGAACAGCATTCCCATCAAAACCGTCCACAACATTCCACATCTTTTTCTCATTGCAAAAAATCCCCCGTTCAGATCGAAAAAAATAGTGTTGCCCTTGATTCTGGATCGCCCCCGCGCTTTCTATACCTTATTGCCCTATCAGAGCGCGGAAGGGAGCCGCTCTCTATCTTAAAGAACACAAAGTGATTTTATCATGAGCAAACGCGGACGTTTTTCGAAATACGGGTTATCGCAATTGCAAACGTTCAGGCTCAAGGGACCGAACGAGTTACGCCCCCTGAGCCTGAACGTTTACTGATTACGGTCGAGTTGCCGTCCCCCGGCAACGAGACCCAGGGGGGCGCGAGCCCCCCTGGCTTCCTTCGCCTATACTCCGCGCTTCTTCCGCGTCCGCAGAACCGCGCCGAGAGCCGCCAGGCTGCCCATAAGGCCGGCCGCGCCGGCGTTGCACCCGCTGCTGCCTTTGTGCCCGCCGCCGCCTTTGTTTTCGGCGAAGTCTATTTCGACGCTGGCGCTCAACGCGTCTTCCCCGTTCCGCTTGAAGCCCGTCGCTTCGGAGAATACGAGCACTTTCAGGCTCTTGAGCTTCACTATTTCGGCGTGGTCGGACGGGTCGTAATCCATCTCGATTGTCCGGCTCTGCCCGCTCGCCAGGTACGGAATGTGCTTCGACCCGACGGGGATTCCATTCGCGTACAGGTTTACCTTGACGATCGGCAGGCCGCTCCTGCCATCCGGCAAACCGTCCAGACGCACGGTCGCGGCGATCTTGAACGGCTTGTCCAGCGGAAGCGAACCCTGAATTTCGTTGCCTTCCTCGTCGGTCATGACTGTGACGACAGAGAGCTTGGCTCCATCGGCCTCCAGCGCCGCCCGCGTGTCCAGCAGCGCATTCGCGTTTATGGCGTTCGCGCCGCTCAGGCCGAGGAATTCGTTCGCGTCGTATATGCCGACCTCGAAGTAACCGCTGTCGTTAGCCGCGCTGAGCTGTGTGCCTCCGTATTTCAGGACGATGTGCAGGAATCCGTTCCCGGCGACGGACGGAGTCGTCCATTGGAATGACGCGTCATGCCAGTTGTCCGGAGCGTTCGCGTTGTTCGAGCGTCCGGGTATCGCGGGCACGATTACGTCGCTCGCGCTCGCGATCTTCGTCGCTTTGGTGATGTCGGGCTGATCCGTGCCGCTGTTCATCGGCTGATAGTACACGTCGTATGTGAGCGCGGCGGCGTTTTGGAAACTGTAGTTGAAAATCCGGAACGCCACGGTCTCCTTCGTGTTGGTCGGGAGCGCGTTGTAAGTGTAGTTCGTGAAACCAGCGCCCCGTATCTGGAGCGCGTTTGAAGCCGTGTTCGTCACGAGCGTCCCCCCGGACCACGTGTACCGATTGGGCAGCAGCAGCCCCGGATCGGGGGTCGTCATGTAGGGGGAATTCATTCCCCACAGGTTCGAGCCCTGTGTGTTCTGGAGCGACGGCACGACGAAGGCCACGCGGAGCGTCCCGTCGTCCTGCGTGTAGA
>JAISQE010000179.1 GCA_031274425.1 Synergistaceae bacterium
AACTCTTTGCCATACCCTTCTGTTCCTCCGCATTGTGGTAATAAATATTATTACCATTTATTATAGAGGAATGCGGTCTGAATTTCAAGAACCCTAACGTATTATATCCATTATTTCAGTACTCACAACAATTTGAGTGCTCAATTGAATCTAAGTGGTAATAAAAATGACGGGAATTACGGTTAAATAGTGTTATTGCAAGAATCCAGATAATACTCTTTCCCTGACAAACTCGGGTTTAACACAAGCTGGGCGCATATTTCGATTTTTTGTGAACATTCAAGCCCAGGGGGGCAAAGCCCGCTCGGCCCTTCGGGCTTGAATGTGACTGGGCGCGTGGAGCTTGAACGGGGGCGATTTTCCAATAAAACCAGCCGTCAACGATGCGCCTTGATCGCCACGGCTAGAAGCTGCACATCCGCGGGGGTGACGCCCGAGATGCGCAGAGCCTGCCCCAGAGAGCGCGGGCGGAAGCGCAGAAGCTTCTGTCGGCTCTCCGCCAGCATCCCCTTGAGCCCATTGTAATCGAACCGCTCGGGAATCAGCACGTTGTCCATGTCCTTCATCCGGGAAGCCATGCGCTCCTCTTTCTCGATGTATCCGGCGTAGCGCAGTTCCGTCTCCGCGTGGAAGGCCTCGTCCTCGCCCAGGGGTTGATCGGGCGGCGAAAGGGCCTCCAGGAGCCGATAGGTGACGTTTTTCCTTCGAAGCATCGCGGCGAGGGGCGTGTGCTCGGTCAGGGGAGTCGCTCCCGCTTCCTCCAAGGCGCGATTCACCTCTTCCGACGGAGCGAGCCGGGTCGTCCGGAGGCGTTCGATCTCCGAGTCGGCGCGCGCCCATCGGCGGGTCAGCGCCTCCCACCTGGCGTCGTCGATCAGACCGATTCGGCGGCCTATGGGGGACAGTCGCAGGTCCGCGTTGTCGTAGCGCAGCAAAAGGCGGTGTTCGCAGCGGCTGGTCAGCATCCGGTAGGGTTCGTTCGTGTTTTTCGTCGTCAGGTCGTCGACCAAAACTCCCAGATAGCTGTCGCTCCGGCCCAGCACGACCTGTTCTTCCCCCTTGATCCCAAGCGCGGCGTTGATGCCCGCGAGCAGGCCCTGAGCGGCCGCCTCCTCGTAACCCGAGGTCCCGTTGACCTGACCGGCGCAAAAAAATCCCCCGATCGTCTTGTTCTCCAGAGTAGGTGAGAGTTGATCAGGGGGAAGATACACATATTCGATGGCGTAACCCGGCTTGATGATCTTGGCGTTTTTGCAGCCAGGGAGGGAGCGGACCAGGGCCACCTGCACGTCGTAGGGCAGTCCGGTGGAGAAATTTTGGACGTAGACCTCCCTGGTGCTGCCGTTTCTTCGCGCGAAAGGCTCGAACACGATGGGGTGCGCGTCCCGGTCGGGGAACTTCAAAAACTTGTCCTCGATCGAGGGACAGTAGCGCGGCCCCAGGGTCTTGATCTCCCCCGTCACCAACGGCGAGCGGTGGATGTTGGCCGCGACGATCGCGTGGGTTTCGGGCGTCGTGTGCGAGAAGTAGCAGGCGAAGTCGTCCGTTGCGTGGAGGCGTTTCTCGCCCCAGATGTCGAAGGCGAGCGGCACGTCCTCCGAGAGTTGTTTCCGCGTCTCGGAGAGGTCGATGGTGTCGAGGTTCAGCCGCGGGGTCGTGTCCGTCCTCATGCGGTCCGTGCGGACCCCCAGAGCGGGCAGGGATTCGAAAAACGCGTTCGCCGGCGTCTGCCCCATAGGGCCGGAGGGAAACGCGACGCTCCCCACGTGGGCGACCCCTCCGGCGTAGACGCCCGAGCAGAGCACCACGGCGCGCGTCTCGTAGGTCGAGTCGTGCCTCGTCCTCACGCCCGACACGCGCGACCCCGCGAGCAGAAGCTCCACGGCCTCGTCCTGGTGGATGTCCAGGTTTTCCTGGGTCTGCAAAAGCCTCGCGTAATGCGCGGCGTAGGCCTTGATGTCGCACTGAGCGCGAAGCGCGCGGACCGCGACGCCCTTCGACGTATTCAGCCAGCGGATCATCAAGGTCGAGGCGTCCGCCGCCCGGGCCTGTTCGCCCCCCAACGCGCTGACCTCCCGCACCAGGTGCCCCTTGGCGGGGCCCCCAATGGAGGGATTGCAGGGCATCAACGCCGTGTTGTCCAGGTTCAAGTTCAGGAGGAGCGTGCGGCAGCCCATCCTCGAAGCGGCCAGCGCCGCCTCGCATCCCGCGTGCCCGCCGCCGATGACGACGATATCGTAACTCTCGTGAAACATGATGCACCTCGAATTTCGAAAAGTAGCGACGCTCGATATCCCCCGCCCCGCGAAAGGGTCTTCATGAGGCGTGGATCGGTCTCGCGGCCTTATTATACGCAATCGCAAAGCGGCGTCCGAAGGACGCGAACACGCGGCGTCGCCCGAGCCGTATTTTTAAGTAGAGAGTTTCCATGCGCTCCCTTCACATTTAGAATATAATATTTTGTCGGAACATGAGAGGTGACGAAAAATCGCGGAGGTATTCGGCATGAAAAATTTTTTTGGAGCGCTGCTTGTAACGTTGTTCCTGTTCGGATATGCCGAGGCGAGCTACGAGAAAGGTGTGGAGGCGCGCGCCAACGGCGATTACGCCGAGGCGTTGAACCAGTGGATGGTGACTTCCGACGACCCCCGCTGCATGACGGCTATCGGGGTCATGTACGATTACGGCGAGGGATTGCCTAAGGACGACGTCAAAGCCGTGGAGTGGTACAGCAAAGCTGCGGATAAGGGCGAATATCGGGCTATCGCGCAATTGGCCAATTTTTCTTTGACCGGCGCGGGGGGCGTGGTGCACAGCCCCACGGAATGGCGCGGAAGATTGGAGGCGATCAAGGGCAAAGACGGCTACGCCGATTATATCCTCGCTTCCTTTTATATAAACGGCTACGGCGGTGAAAAAAATCTCGACGAAGCCCAGGTCCTTTTGCGCGGTCTGGTGAACAAGGGCTATACTCAGCTGGAGGAAACCCTCCGGCAGGTGGAACGGCGTCTCGCCGACCGGAAGGCCGGCGTTCTGGACGCGGACGTTCTGTCCGCGGAGATGGCCGGCGGAAACGCGTCTTTCGACCAGCGCTACAAAGACAAACGCATCGCGGTGGCCGGTTGGGTGAATACCGTGGAGCGGCTGAACGATTATGGATACGTCATGAAATTGGGAGGTGCTCAGCCCTCGGTGATCCCCAAAGACAACATTCTGGCGGTCTTTTACGATCCCTCCCGCACGGGAACCCTGGCCACGCTGAAACCCGGCGATTTCGTCAAACTGAACGGCGTTTACGTGGGGAAACACCCCTTCCCATTAGAGGATTGCGCGTTCACCCTGTTCGGGTGTTCTTTGGCCGAGGTCGTTTCGGAGGACAAGCGTCCTTAACGGGACGTCCCCGCTAAGGGTGACCCTTTTGTGCTCAACTCGTAAAGCCGCCTTTCTGATTCTTGTTGCTCTGCTCTATCTTTTTTTTCGCGGCATAGGAGACCATGGTTTGCTGGACCCCATCGAGGGCATCAACGCGTCCGTCGCGCTGAATATGGTGGGCCGAAAAAATTTATCCGTCCCGCTGGTGGGGAATTTGGCCTATCTGGAAAAAAACATGGGATTTTGGTGGTGCTCGGCCCTGTCCTTGCTGCTCTTCGGTTGGGTCGAGTTTTCCGTGCGCTTCTGGTCCGTGGTCGGAGGCCTGGGAATGAGCGCGGCGAGCTGGTTCATCGTACGACGGTCCAACGGCGAGCGCGGAGCCAACTACGCCGCGGTCATGACGGGAACCAGCCTTTTGACCTACGCGTCCTCCCAACTCGCCTCTCCCCACGCGCTTTACGCCTGCTGCACCGCCGCGGCCCTGGCGGGAATCGTGGAGGGCTTTCGGGACAAACGTTTTTTTCTCCTGCTGCACGTCTCCTCCATGCTCGCTTTTATCGTCTACGGGCCTGTGGGGGCGATTCTGCCCTGGCTGTGCCTTCTGCTTTACTCCTATGTCGTCGACCAGGACCGGCTTTTCCTGGAGGCCCTTTTTTACTGGCGGGGACTTCTGGCGACGGGCCTGCTCGGGGGAGGGTACCTTTTCTTCCTCTACATCGAAAACCCGGCGATTCTGGCCTTGATGAGATACAACCCCCCCGCCGCAGCCTTCGGCTCGCTTTCCTCCAAACTGACGTTTTTGTCGGCCGGTTTTTTCCCCTGGCTGGGTTTTCTGCCCGAATCTCTCAAGAGCGCGCTGCCGAGCAACTGGAACTTCATCTTACCCAATGAGAAGCGGAATGTCCTTTTTCTGGTTTGGGCAGCCGTGTTCTTGTTCTTCGGCCTTTTTTCGGGAGACGCTTTTCTTCTCGCCGCTCCGGTTCCCGCCCTGATGTCGCTCTGCGCCTCCCACTTGACGCAGGCCGTCGAGAAAAACGACACGGGTTTTTTCCAGCGGGCGATGGTGGTGGAAATTCTCTTGTTCGTCCCCTTCCTGTTCGTCGGAATACCCTGGATTTACTATCTCGGCGCGACGCACATGAGGAATACGCTGCTGTCCGTGATCCCGTGGATGGGTTTTTGCCTTTTGTTCCTTTTCGCCGGATGGTACTACGCCAAAACGCGCCAACCCCGCAAGCTGATGCTGCACCTCAGCCTAGTTGCGCTGCTTTCTCTACTGCCGCTCGCCGGGGTTTTCGACCTGCTGGCCGAGTCCGCGTCCGTCCGGGACGTGGGCCTCCACCTGAGGAACGATTTGGGTCGGGAGGATATCCTGGTACAATACGTCATGAACCGTCCGTCGCTTTACTTTTATACGGCCAAGGAGTCCCTGCTGATCCGGTCTCCCGTCATTCCTGGGGTGATGAGGCAGAGGGCTTTGAGCGATTCTTTTTTGAACCGGTTGTGGGAAAACCCGAATCGTGTTTTTATGGTCGTCGGACGACGGGAGGAATTTTTGACCCCTCTGCCCCAGGAAGTCTACAACCTCCACGAAACCCGAGAGATGACGGTGCTGAGCAATCGAAGAGATTAAAATATAAGGAGGAACAACGTCATGACGATCCGTGAAACAGCCGTCTCCGTCGCGAAAGGCGCAATCGAGTCCGTTCTCCCCGAACGAGCGGTTAAAGAGGCCCTGGCCGAGCCCATAGAGGGCTCCATCGTTCTGATCGCCATCGGCAAGGCCGCGTGGCGGATGGCGAACGCGGCGTACGAGTCCTTGGGGCCGCGAATCGCGCGAGGCTGCGTCATCACCAAAGACGGGCATTCCAGAGGCCCTATCGGCTCGCTCGAAATATTCGAGGCCGCTCACCCGGTCCTGGAGCAGCGCAATTTGGACGCGACCCGAAGGGCTCTTTCCATGACGGAGGGCCTCTCAGCAAAGGACTCCGTGCTTTTCTTGGTCTCCGGGGGAGGATCGGCGCTCTTCGAACTGCCCCTGGAGGGCGTGACCCTCGAAGACGTGGCGGACATGACCAGCCAACTGCTGGCCTGCGGCGCGGACATCGTCGAGATCAACACGTTGCGCAAACGCATTTCCTCCGTCAAAGGCGGTCGTTTCGCGCAAGCATGCGCTCCCGCTCGCGTGCGGTCCGTGGTGCTCTCCGATGTTTTGGGCGATAGACTGGACAGCATCGCCTCCGGCCCGGCGTACCCGGACTCGAGCACCCGCGAAGACGCGGCCTCCATTCTGCGCAAGTACGGGCTGAACCTCCCCCCGAGCATCCTGGGCAAACTCTCCGTCGAAACGCCTAAAAAACTGGACAACGTCGATACCCGCATCACGGGAAGCGTTCCCGTCCTCTGCGAGGCCGCAAAAAACTTGTTGGCGGAACAGGGCTTCGCGACCACTCTTTTGACTACCACTTTGGATTGCGAGGCCGCGGCGGGCGGCGCGTTTTTTGCCGCTCTGGCCAGGGAGGCCATACGCGGACGAAAAGACCGCGCTTCGCCCGTCGCCTTTATCGCGGGAGGAGAGACCGTGGTGAAGCTCAAGGGAAAAGGCAAGGGCGGCCGATGCCAAGAAATGGCGCTGGCAGCGGCTTTGGGATTGCAGGGGTTGGATGGAGTCGCCTTCGCCGCCGTGGGATCGGACGGGACGGACGGACCCACGGACGCCGCGGGAGGCGTCGTCGACGGCGCGACCGCGCAAAGGATTCGGTCGCGTGGATTGGATCCCCACGCGATGCTGGAGGACAACGACGCCTATCACGCGCTCGAGGCCTCGGGAGATCTTCTGATTACGGGCCCGACCGGCACCAACGTGAACGATCTGATCGTGGCGTTGATTGAATGAATTTTAAATGAATATCGAATGAATATTTAGGAATAACTCCTTAGGTTTGCTTTATGCCCCCGGGCGCTCCTGGTCTATAATAAGCGCATGGGTTACGGTCGAGAATCGCGCGATCCGGGAAAAGAAACCCTGTCGCCCTAAAGCGCGAGTAGCTCATGAAGGGAGTGTGTGGGTTTGAATTCCAAGCGGAATACAATCCGCCAGGATGTTTTGTTGTGCTTTTGCGCGGCGGCGGGCGAAAAGCTCCATATTTTGGAGGACTTGATGGGGCGATTGCTGTCGAAGGCCGGATTTTACGTTTTCACCGCGAGGCGCTCCGGAGCGCGGGGCAACGCCGTTCGAATTCGGGTGTCTTCCACGCCGGTAAAAGCATTCGTCGATCGCATCGACTATCTTTTTCTCCTTTCCGGAGGACTGCGGCCCGATATCATGAATCATATCACTTCCAGGACGAAGGTCGTCGGAGACGTGGGGACGATCACGCGAGACAGCCCCAAACTTAGGGAACGCGAGGCCGCCATCGTCGAGTTGCCCATAGCCGCGAGAGTCAAGGAATTGGACTGCGCCGCGAGGGAGGCGGAGGTGCTGGCCGGGGTGACGGCCGCTTTGTTCGGGCTGACCGCCGAGTCCGCGGACGCGCTGTTCGAGCGCCGTTTCAAAGAGCCGGAGGCGTCCGCGCTCAAAATCGCTTTTCGCCTTGGCCACGCCCTGGGGATTGAGATGGACGAGGGCGTCTTGGTCGCGCGATACCTCCGCGCCGACAAAAAAGAAATCTTGATGGACGCCGACACCGCCATATCGCTGGGCACGGTAGCCGGAGGCTGCAATTTCGTGGCAGCCCCTTCTTCGGGGACTCTCTTCGACTTCTGCTCGAGCCGCGCCGAGGCTTTCGGCACGGTGGCCGTTCGGGCCGAAGACAGGGCCGGCGCGCTCAACATGTGCCTCGGGGCCGCTTACACGGGGGCGCGCGCGCTCTACGTCCTGTCGGGCGGCTCCATCAGCGAGGCGCTGGAGTCCGCGAACCTCTCGGAGACGCCCCTGGTGATCCATACGGCCTCCCGGCGCGCGCCAAACGCGAATATGGCGGATGTAACGGATGAGACGGCCGACGCGGAACAAACGCTGAACCTGGCGCTTTACTCCGGCCGGGGAGAATTTCCCTGCGCCGTTTACGCGCCCGCCTGCCTGGAAAGCGCGTTCGCTTTGGGAGCGCGGGCCTTCGCCACGGCCGAGAAGTTTCGGACCCCCGTCGTCTTGATGACGGACGCGCACCTTTCGGATATCGCCTACGACATCGAACCGCCTTGCCTGAACCCGGAGAGCCTCCCCCCCCGAGACGTCCGGGGGCACGATTCGGGCCTATCCGACCACGAGGGCAAAAAAGGCGAAAGAGAAGGCGAAGAGGATCAAAATGTCCTCAAGGGCTTGGCGTTGAAGATCCGGGCGGTGGACAAACGCGTGCAAAAATTTGCGATGCTGCGCGAGGACGCCTTGCCCCCCACGCTTTTTGGCGACCCGCTTTATCAGACGTTGATCGTTTCCTGGGGTTCCCTGCAGGAGCCCCTTCTGGAGGCCTTGCGCGTCGCCGAAACCGAGCTTCGATTCGAGACCCTAGGTCTCGCTCTGCTCTCCTGCGAACAGCTTTACCCCCTTTCCAGCCAGATGGAAATTTTTTTGAAACAGGCGCGCCGCCTTATTTTCGTCGAAAACAACGCCACGGGGCAGTTCGCCCGGCTCGTACAGGCGGAGACCGGTTGCGTTCCGACGGACCTCGTCTTGAAATACGGCGAAGAGCCCTTCTCGGTGGAGGAACTGGTGGAACGTCTGCAAAACCTGCTCGCTCCAAAAGAAAAAGAGGACGACCTTCCCCTCTCGCCCGCCATGCCCGTCGTTGCCGTCGAGCTGGTCCCCGCGCGCCCGGTCGTCCCCGAGCTCCTCGTGGTTCCCTCGATTCTTGGCAAGACCGCCGGTTTGGGCGGGGCCGCCGGCGAAACGAACGGAGGCGGAACCCAATGACCGGCGTCTCCGATTGCGGCAGCGCCGTCGCTCAAATTCTGGAAATCCTGCAATGGGCCTTGGTGGAGGCGGATCTGGGGTCCGGGGACGTGGTCCTGGTCTCGGGCGCCGGAGGGACCGTTCGCGCGGCCGACGTACCGGATTTTCTGAAAAAAAACTTCTTCAACGCCCCCTATGGATGCGCCTTGCCCGTCGCGACGGGCATCCGGGCGTCCAACCCCCGATTGTCCGTCGTCGCGGCAGGCTGCTGCGGCGACATGTACGGCGCGGGAGGCAACCACTTTCTGCAGACGATTCACCGGAACCCCAACATCGCCCATATCGTCTGTCACGATATCGCCTGCGACGACAAGAGGACGAGGACTTCCTCCCGCTCCTGGGGAACGGGGATGAATCCTTTGACCGTGGCGCTCTGCTGCGGGGCGTCTTTCGTCGCGCGGGGCTCCGTCGGCGAGCTGGAGTTCACCAGGACCTTGATGAAACGCGCGATTCTGCACCAGGGCTACGCGCTGCTGGACGTCCTTCGGCCCAATACGCCCGACGACGGCAAGGCGCGGGCTTGGCTTGCGGAAAACACGTACAAGCTGGAGGACAACACCGACGGAGAAAGACTCATCGACCACGTGGAGGCGATGAACCTGGCCTTCGAGGCCGAGCCCTATCCGCTGGGGGTTCTTTACGAGTGCAAAAACCTTCCCACCTTGGAGGAAAGCCTGACGCGGCAGAACGACGATCGCCCTCTCTTCCAGCGCACGCCTCCCCTGGAGGCCATCCGGGAATACATGGATACATTGTAAGTAAGCGTTCAAACCCCACATCACCTACCCAGGCAAAAGCTGGTGAAACGCTTCGGGGGTTCCAGGGGGGCCAGTGAGACGAACGTAGTGAGCGGAACGGCCTCCGCCCCCCCTGGGCTTGAACGTTTATACTTGTAATCTCCCTATTCTTGATTAAAATAATAAGGAACTTAGCAGTCGAAAGCAGCAGTCGAAAGGAGATTTTTGCAAATGCACAAAACGTTATCTGTCGCCAAGGACACTTGGTGGGTGGGGGTCAACGACTACGAGACGGATCTTTTCGAGTCCTTGTGGCCCCTGCCTCAGGGCGTGGCTTACAACGCTTACGTCGTCCTGGGCGATAAAACGGCCGCCGTCGACACGGTCAAAGGACCCTGGTTCGACGATTACATCGATAAAGTGGCGACCGCTCTCGACGGCCGGGCGCTGGACTACCTCGTCGTCAACCACATGGAGCCCGACCACGCCGGGGTGATCGGCCGTTTGAAACACACCTATCCCGGCCTCGAAATCATAGGCAACGCCAAGACCCTGCCCCTCCTGAAAGAATATCACGGAATCGAAAAGGACGTCATTCAAGTCAAGGACGGAGAAAGTCTGGACATAGGAGGGCACGTGCTGACGTTCCACACGATCCCCATGGTCCACTGGCCGGAGAGCATGGTGACCTTCGACGCGACGACCCGCACCCTTTTCTCCAACGACGCGTTCGGCGGCTACGGCGCTCACGAGGGCGGGCTGTTCGACGACGAAAAGCCGCGCGAGCGTTGGGAGGGGGAGATGCTGCGCTATTACGCCACGATCGTCGCCCGGTACTCCGGCATGGTGCAGACGGCTTTGAAGAAGCTCTCCGCGTTGGACATCGCGAACATTTACCCCGCGCACGGCACGCTCTTTCGGCAGGATATCGGGCAGGCGATCGAACTGTACGACAGATGGAGCAAGCAGGAGACGGAACGGGGCGTCGTCGTGGCGTACGGTTCCATGTACGGCAACACCCGACGCATGGCGGAGGCGGTCTGCCGCGGAATTTCCGAGGGCGGGGTAAAGGACGTCCGCCTCTACGACGCCGCGCGGTCGGACACGTCGCTGATTCTTCGGGATATTTGGCGCTACAAGGGCCTGGTCCTCTTGGGCTGCACCTACAACACACTGCTCTTCCCCGCGCTGGACGCTCTTTGCGTCAAACTGATCAATCGTATGCCCAAAAAACGCGTCCTGGGCATCGCGGGCAGCTACAGCTGGAGCAAGGGAGCGCTGGACGCGCTGCGGGCCTTCGCGGAGACCGTCAAGCTGGAAAAAATCGGCCCCGAGGTGGAGGTCTTCGCCGCCCCCACCGCAGCGGACCTGGAGCGATGCCTGGAGCTGGGCAAGAACATGGCCGCGGCGGTCGCATAAAAAGATTTCCGTAAAAAGATTTCAAAAAGAGAGAAATTTCAAAGGGAGAAATTTAAAGAGGGGGAAAAGTGATCAAACGGCTGCTTCTGCACGTCTGCTGCGCGCCGGACGCCACGGTTCCGTTTCGAGACCTGAAAGCCGAGGGATGGAGCGAGATCGTCGGATATTTTTACGGCTCGAACATCCACCCCGAGGACGAGTATCGGCGGCGCGCGGCTACCCTCGATTTTTTGTCGGAGCGCGAGGGCGTCTTCGTTTCGATGCGCCCTTACGAGCCCGAAGAATGGCTTGTTCACGCTTCGCCTTTGGCGGACGAGCCCGAACGAGGCGCGCGCTGCGCTTTGTGTTTCGCTCTGCAACTGCGGGCCGCCGCCGAGGAAGGCGAGCGGCGCGGCGTCACGCACCTCTCCACGACCCTTTCGATCAGCCCGCACAAAGACGCGGCGCTCATCTCGCGCCTCGGGCGGGAGGCCGCGGCGTCTCGGGGGCTGACGTGGGAGGACAGAATATGGCGTAAAAACAACGGTTTTTTGCGTTCCGTTCAAATTTCCAAAGAACTGCGGCTCTACCGCCAAAACTACTGCGGCTGCCTCTATTCCCGGCCTGACCGCGGATTGCCCGAACGCTCCGGGATATGCGGGGCGTCGGCGGGGCCGACAACCCTGAAAGCGAGTGTTTACGATGCCCGAATACAACACGCCCGGAAAACTCCCCCCGGAAATTCTTAAAGACGACGTCCTGCGCTATTCCGGCGCTCTCAGACCGGAGGTTTTGATCGGGCCGGGACTGGGCGAGGACGCGGCCTTGATACGCTGGGGAGAGGCTCCGTATCTCGTCGCGGCCTCCGACCCCGTGGTGGGGGCGACTCATGGAGCCGGACGCCTTCTCGTGCACATCAACGCGAACGACGTCGCCTGCAAGGGGGGCGATCCCGCCTGGTTCGTGGCGACGTTGATCGTCCCCGCCGAAGAGGGGCTGACCCGCGTCCGACGGCTCATGGAGGAAATCCACGCCACGTGCCGGTCGCTGGGCATCGCGGTGGTGGGCGGGCACACAGAGCTGACGGACCGATACGACCACCCCGTCCTCGTGGGGACCATGCTGGGCCCCTCCCGCCACGACCTTCGGGCGGACAAAATTCGGGAGGGCGACCTCGTCCTCGTGACCAAACACGTGGGGCTGGAGGGCATGTCGATCATCGCCCACGACCGCCCGGACCTGCTGTCCTTTTTGAACGAGGCGGAACTGAACCAGGTCCGCTCGTGGCAAAACGATCTCTCGGTCCTGAGGGAGGCGCGCCTCTTGAGGGATTTTGCCCGTTACCTGCATGACCCGACGGAGGGGGGGCTCGCGGGGGGACTCCTGGAGGCCCGACATTCCTGCGGGCTGGGATTGGCCCTGGACCGCCCCATCCCTCTCTCTCCCTTGACGGCGAGGGCCTCCGAGAAAATAGGCTTCGACCCGCTGCATCTGATCTCCTCGGGCGTTTTGATGGCGGCGCTGCCGCCGGAGGGAGCCGAAGAGGCCATGAGGCGGTTGTCCGAGGAGGGAATCGACGCGAGCGTTATCGGACGTTTTACGGCGCCGCGCGAATGCGAGGAAGGCCCGGCGGACGCCCACGAAGAATTGTGGAGAATACTGGCCTTGACGTAAAACGCGGGAAAAAGCGGCGGAACGCGCGGTGGGGTATTTTGGAGGCGGGGTATTTTGAAGGAAGACCTCAACTGTTATAATTCGTGTCGTTGCGTATGTCGGTAGACTGGCGCTTGCGAATTGCGGCGCGGGCTATTTGGTTTATGCCCCGCCGACGGGGCGTGAACGTGAGAGGGGCCTTTGGGAAGGGAAGTGTGGCTGATGAAGTTAGGCAACGACGATGTGCGCGCCATCGCGGCGGAGGCTCGGCTGTCTTTGACGGACGGGGAGCTGGCGGGCGCGGTGCGCTACATCAACAACTTCCTTGATATGGTGGACAGGTTCAAGGAACTCGATCTGAAAAACGTGGAACCTTTTTGTTTCGCGGAAACCAACGAATGCCCGTTGCGCGAGGACCTTCCGGCGGTATTCGCCCGCTCGGACGAGATACTGGCCGACAGGGCGGACAGCACGGGTTCCTTTTTCAGAGTCCCGCGTATTATGGAGGAGTAGACGATGCAGCTTTATGAACTGGGCGTGCGCGAGATTGCCGAGGGCATACGCGAGAAAAAATTTTCCGCGCTGGAGGTTTTCGACGAGTGCCTCCACCGCACTCTTGCCTGCGAGGGCAAAATGTCCGCTCTCATCACGACCACGGCCGACGCTGGGCGCGCTCATGCCAGGCGGGTCGACGAACAAATCGCCAAAGGCGGGGCTCTCGGGCTTTTGGCTGGAGTCCCCGTGATTTTGAAGGACAACATCTGCACGCATGGAATCCGCACCACGGCGGGCAGCCGCATTTTGGGGCGCTGGGCGCCCCCCTACAGCGCCACGGTCTGGGAATTGCTTTCCTCCGCAGGGGCCGTGCTTTTGGGCAAATCCAACATGGACGAGTTCGCTATGGGAAACACCTGCGGCACGTCGGCGTTCGGCCCCACCGCGAACCCCTGGGACGTTTCGCGCGTGCCGGGGGGCAGTTCGGGAGGCAGCGCGGCCAGCGTGGCCGCCGGCTACGTGCCCTTCGCCTTGGGAAGCGACACCGGCGGTTCCATCCGTCAGCCCGCGTCCTATTGCGGCATCTACGGACTGAAACCCACCTACGGCCTGGTCAGCCGCTACGGCCTGATCGCTTACGGCTCCTCTCTCGACCAGATCGGGCCCTTCGCGCGCAGCGTGGAGGACATGGACCTGCTCATGCACGTTTTGGCGCGCCACGATCCCAAGGACTCCACCAGCGTCGATAAAAGCGAGATCGATTTCACGCGCCGCGAAAAAAGCCGTCAGCCCGAAAAACCGCTAAAGGGCAAGCGCGTGGCCCTGGTCAAAGAATTCCGGGACTTCACCCTGGACCCGCCCATCGCGGACGCGATGAAACGGCTGATCCGCATTTTCGAGGAGACGGGGGCCGATATCGTCGAGGTCTCGCTGCCGACGGTCGCGCGCTACGCCGTGGCCTGTTATTACGCCATCGCGGCGTCGGAGGCTCACACGAACCTGGCGCGCTTCGACGGCGTGCGTTACGGATACACGGTGACCACGGCCTCGGACTTGAAGGACATGTTCGAGGAAGTGCGTTCGAAGGGGTTCGGCGCCGAGGTGAAATCGCGGATCATCGCGGGCACCTGCCTTACCGAGCCCGTTCGCAGCGAGGAATATTACGTCGCGGCCACGCGGGTGCGCACTTTGATCGCCGAGGAGTTCAGAAAAGCCTTCGAAAACGTGGACTGCATTCTGCAGCCCGTTACGCCCTCCTTGCCCGCGAAAATCGGAGAGGCGGACGAGGACGCGATGAAGGGCTACGAGTCCGACCTTTACACCCTGCCCGTGAACATGGCGGGGCTGCCGGGGTTTTCGTTCTGCACCGGCTACTCCCAGTCGGGGTTGCCCGTGGGACTGCAACTGGTGGGGCCCAGATGGAGCGATAAAAATCTTTTGGACATGGGCTTCGAGTTGGAAAAAATTTTGGGCACGCCCAAAATCGCGCAAAGGGGGAATTGACGATGCCCGATAAAACGGGGGCGGGCGGCGCTCTCGCCTTCACGCCCGTCATAGGCATAGAGATTCATATACAGTTGAAGACGAAGTCCAAGGTGTTTTGCTCCTGTTCCGCGGACTACACCAACGACGAGCCCAACTCCCACATTTGCCCCGTGTGTATGGGACTGCCCGGGTCCATGCCGGTGCTGAACAAGACCGTGGTGCAACAGGGGATGTTGGCGGGCATGGCCCTGAACTGTACGGTGCAGCCGACCACGTATTTTTTCCGCAAGTCTTACTATTACCCGGACCTGCCTAAAGGCTATCAGATCACTCAGAGCGACCTGCCCATCGCGGCAAACGGATGGCTCGACATCAAAGACGACGCGGGCAACCCGAAGAGAATTCGCATCAACCGGCTGCACTTGGAGGAAGACGTGGGCAAGCTGCATCACAGCGCCGCGGACGGACGCCTGGAAGGAGCGGAGAGTTCCTGGGTGGACTACAACCGCTCGGGCCTGCCCTTGGCCGAGATCGTCTCGGAACCGGACGTCTCCTCGGCCTACGAGGCCGTGGAGTACGTAACCATGCTGCGACGGCGCGTGCGCTACGTGGGGGCGTCGGACGTGGATTTGGAGAAGGGCATGATGCGCTTCGACGCGAACGTCTCGGTCAAGTGCTCGGACGGGCGCTGGGGCCGCAGGGTAGAGGTCAAAAACATGAACTCGTTCCGCGCGCTGGAGCGCGCCATCGAGTATGAGATCAAGCGTCAATCGAAGATTTTGGCGGACGGCGGCGAGGTGCTGCAGGAAACGCGGCACTGGAACGACGTCAAGGGGACGACGACGGCCTCGCGGGTGAAGGAGTTTTACCGCAAATTCATCGTGGAGCCGGACCTGCCGCCTCTGGTGGTGCTTCCCCAGTGGGTGGAGGAAGTGCGCGCGACGCTGCCCGAAATGCCGAACGAAAAAGCCCTCCGCTACGTGAGGGAAATGGGGCTGTCCGAGATCGACGCCGCGGTTCTGACGGACTCCATCGACGTGGCGCGGTACTTCGAGGCCTGCGTCGCCGCGGGGGCGAACCCGTTGCGGGCCGGAAACTGGGTGCGCACGGAAGTTTTGCGGGCCGTCAACGACAGGCAGATTGGAGTGAAGGATCTCGCCGTGAAGCCCGACGCTCTGGCGGAGCTGATCCGCCGCATCGACGACGGCAGGCTCTCGACGACGGGGGCGAAAAACGTCTTCGAGGTTATGCTGGAGGGGTCTTCCCTTTCCCTGGACGAGGCCGTGAGGAAGAGCGGCGCCGTCGAGGGCGGAGTGGGAGCCGACGCGCTGGAAAATCTGGTGCGCGCGACCTTCGCGGCGAACCCGGACGTGATAGAGGAAATCCGATCCGGCAAGGACACGAAGGGTAAAAAAATCAAATTTTTACAGGGCCTGGTCATGCGGGAAACGAAAGGACAGGCACGCCCCGACGAGGTAGTCGCCGCGATCGAGACTCTTTTAAAAAGCGAGTGACCCGCGGGCAAAGGGCGTGGAGCCGCTCAGGCCCCCGTTCGAGCCCCATGCACCCAGCTTAGTTTTTCATTGAGGAGGTAGTCGGAAATTATGGGATCACGTCAACCTGAGAACACGAGAAGTTTTGCACTGGTGGCTCACGGCGGGGCCGGAAAAACGGCTTTGGCCGAGGCGATGCTTTTCGATAACGGCCAGATTTCCCGTATGGGAAAGACGGAGTCGGGAAACACGGTCAGCGACTTCAGCTCGGAAGAACAGAAACGCCAGATCTCGATCAGCGCCTCGCTTTTGACGCTGGAGCGCGGAGGCAAGCTCCTCTTCGCGCTGGACGCCCCCGGCTTTGCGGATTTCACCGGCGAGATGAGCGCCGCCATCCGCGTGGCCGACGCGACGCTGCTTCTGGTCAGCGCGGTGGGCGGCGTCGAGGTTCAAACCGGCCGAGCTTGGGAGTACGCGGCCGAAAACGACGCCCCCGTGGTTTTCTACATCTCCAAAATGGACCGCGAAAACGCGGACTTCGCCAAGGTGCTGGCCGACGTCAAAGAGCAGTTCTCGAACAACGCGCTTCCCGTATTTCTGCCCATCGGCGCCGAGGCCTCCTTCAAAGGCGTCGTCGACGTTTTGAAGGGCAAGTCGTATGTCTACGCCCAGGACGGCAGCGGCAAATTCACCGAGGGCGACGTTCCCGCGGACATGGCCGACGCGGCGTCCGCGGCAAAAGAGGCTTTGGTGGAGGCCGCGGTGGAAATGGACGACGCCCTGATGGAACGCTACCTGGAGGGAGAGCCCGTCGGCGGCGACGACCTCACCCGGGTCGTAAGGACGGCCATCGCGAAGCGGCGCATTCTGCCCGTCCTTACGGGGTCGGCCGCCACCAACGTGGGCGTGCATCAGCTGCTGGACTTCATCGTCGAGTACTTCCCGTCCCCCCTGGATCGCGGCCCGACCAAAGCCGAGAGCACGGATAAAGGCGCTGCCGTGGAGGTCGCCCCCGACGTTTCCGCGCCCTTCTCCGCCTTGTGCTTCAAGGTGATGGTCGACCCTTACGTGGGCAAGCTGTCGTTCATTCGTGTCTACTCCGGGACGTTGTCCTCCGAGGGAAACAACATCTACAACGTGAAAAAAGGCGACGACGAGCGCATCAGCACGTTCAAATTCATGACGGGGAAGGAGGGCAAGGACGTCAAGGAGGTGATCGCCGGCGACATCGTGGCGATTCCGAAGCTCCAGAGCACCAAGGTCGGCCACACCCTGGCGACGAAGGGGGCGGCGACCTGCCTGTACCCGCACATCGAGTTCCCGTTGCCGGTCTACAGCGTCGCCGTGATCGCGAAGACCCGAGCGGACGAGGACAAGCTCGGCAACGCCATCACGAAAACGCTGGAGGAGGACCGCAGCCTGACCTTCGAGAAAAACCCGGAAACCCACGACAATGTCCTGTCCGGCATGGGAGACCTGCATATCGACATCGTCCTGGCGAAGATGAAGGAGCGCTACGGCGTCGAGCTGGACACGCGCACGCCGCAGGTTCCCTATCGCGAGACGATCAAAAAGACGTCCGAGGCCCAGGGCAAGCATAAAAAGCAAAGCGGCGGCCACGGGCAGTACGGCGACGTCAGCATCCGCTACATCCCGTTGGAGCGGGGCGCGGGCTTCGAGTTCGTCGACAAGATCGTGGGGGGCGCTATCCCCAAAAACTACATTCCCGCCGTCGAAAAAGGACTGCGCGAGTACATGGAAAAAGGACCCCTGGCCGGGTTCCCCGTGGTCGACTTCAAGGCGGAGCTTTATTTCGGCTCCTACCACGATGTCGACAGCTCGGAGATGTCCTTCAAGCTGGCCACCCGGCTTTCCTTCAAGAAGGGAATCCTGGACGCCTCCCCGGTGCTGCTGGAGCCGATCATGAACGTGGAGGTCATCGTGCCCGACCAATATATGGGCGACGTGATGGGCGACTTCAACAGCCGGCGCGGGCGCATCATGGGCATGGAGGCGCGCGGACGCCTTCAGGTGGTGAAGGCCCAGGTTCCGTTGGCGGAGATGTTCCGTTACGCGATCATCCTGCGCTCCATGACCTCGGGGCAGGGAAACTTCTCGATGGCCCCCTCTCACTACGAAGAGGTCCCAAGCGACATCGCCAAGAAGGTCATCGCCGCCCACAAGCAGGAAGAAGAAGAGGAATAGAAGAGGAATAGAGGAAGAAGAGTAGCGGAAGAAGCGGGAAAAACGCAAAAATCGGGGGGAAGGCCGCGCGGCTTTTCCCCCGATTTTCGCTTTAGGTTATTTCGTCGGCAAGCCAGGCCGTCAGAAGACGAGCCGACGCCATCACGGAATCCAGGTGCGTGCGCTCGTAGTGGTGCGTCGCCTCCACGCCGGGGCCGAAACAGACGGCGCGGACGTCGTTGCCGGCCTTTACGCTGCAGGACGCGTCGCTGCCGTAATTCAGATAGGTGTCGACGCGAAACGGGATCTCGTTCGTCTGGGCCAGGCGCGCCAACCGGCGTATCGTCTTGCGGTCGTAAGGCGTCACGCCGTCCCGGGCCAGGATGGTGACGGCGCGCTCGTCCGACGTGTGCCCCTCGGCGACGACTCCGATGTCGATGGACGCGAACTCGACGGTCTTGGGGGGAATGACGGGCGTGCCGTGCCCGATCTCCTCGTAGTTGCTGATGTAAAAATGGGAGGTGTGGGCGAGAGGAAGAGCCCGCTCCTTCATCGCTTTCATGGCCCCGAAGAGAATCGCGATGCCGAGCTTGTCGTCGAGAAAACGGGACTTCACGTAGCCCTCCGCTGTAACCTCCATTCGCGGTTCGAAGAAAACGGGGTCGCCGCAGTAAATCCCCAAAGCCTCGGTGGATTCCCGAGAGGAGGTTTCGACGTCCAGCCGCACCTCCATCTTCTCCATGTCGTGAGCCTCGTCGCGAGTGGACTCCGTTTGCGCGTGGCGCGACGCGTGGTCGGGCATCAGGGTCCCGCGATGCTCCCGGCCGAAGAGCGTGCGCACGGTGCAGTTTTCTCCCTCGAAGGCGCGCCAATCGAACCCGCCTATGGGATAGAGCCGGAGCCTCCCGTTGGGTTTGATCTGCCGCACGGTCGCGCCCAACGTGTCCACATGGGCCGCCACCAGGCGATGGCGTTCGTCGTCGCGCCCCCTCCACGTTCCCACGATCGCCCTCTTCTTCGTTTCCGCCACGGGGATGTCGTACTTTTCGAACTCGCGGGCGATTCTTTGCGTCGCCTCGTCGCAGTCCCCCGCGATGGAGGGAATCGCCAACAGCTCCCGAGTCAACGACTTCACGTATTCGATATCGATTTTCGGCTCTGAATCCAGCATAGTGTCCTCTCTCCTTCGCATTGATTCGAATCGACTCGATTCAATTTCAATTATAGCCGGATTTCCCTCTATACCCGGATTTTCCTCCGGCGCCTCTAGGAAGATGATTCTCTAGAACTCTATTCAAGCAATATACTTTTTAGTATATTGCTTGAAACAGCAGAATAATAAATATTTCTAGAGTTTAGAGCCTCGTCAGTCGTTAAATAAAATAAAATAAAATTGTAGAGGGATGTTGTCGATGAAAAAGCCAGAAGATCATCCAGAAAACGCGGGGCATTTTTTCCGGCTTCGACTGGACCGCGACGGGGGGCGAACGGGCCTTCGCGGCGGGCGCGGCGCTCGTGTCGCGATCGGGAGTTTGAATCAGCGCAAAGGCATGGGCATCATGGAGTGCCTTATCCTGATAGTCGTGGTGGGGCTCACCTTCGGCGCGATCTTTTCCACTATGGCCTGGGCCACCAAAAGCTACGTTTTCAGCAAACAGGACAAAGAAAGCCGCGAGCTGCTTTTCAGCTGGATTCAAACCTTCGAGTCCCTTTGGCCCGGCGACTACGACGTGGACCCCGACGTGGACTACCCGCCCGGCGAGGTGCCCGGCTTGGATGACGCGGCCGAGGTAGCCTCGAACATCCTGGGCGGGACGTGGGTCGGCGGCGAGACGCGCGAGGCGCGCATAGGGGGGTTCACCCTCACGGCCGTCGACTCGGGGACGTCCGGCGGAAGGCTGGAGTTGCGCGTCGCAATCCAGACGGGGGACACCAAGAAAACCCTGGTGGATCTGAGGAGAAACTACAACGCCTTCTCCAACGACACGGTATCCGACGACAAGGTAAAGTCAGTAAAGTCAGGCTCGTAAGGAGGGGATCGAATGCGCCTTAAAACCAAAAAAGCGTTTACCTTCGTGGAACTTTTGATTTCCATGGTGATCATCGGGATCCTGGGTAGCGCGGCTCTCATGGTTCTGTGGTTCTCCCTCGGCTCTTATTACCAGATGGACGACTACACCTCGGCGGAGTCGGAGATGGAGTACGCCGTACAGAGGCTCTCCCGCGATTTCGCGCTCATCGGCCTGGGAATGCCGAACAACAGGAATGGTGAGGGGTCCTTTGCCTCGACGTTTTCGCTTTCATCGAACGCTCCGGTCATGGCTTTTCTCGGCTCGACGACGGACACGACGTGGGGAGGACCCGTGACCGTGGCAAACGCCACCCCGGAGAGCGTGAGCGTGTACAACGCGACGACGATAACGAAACCCGACCTGCTCGAAAGCCCGGACCGGTTCGGCCCCGGCGGAGCGGCCTACGTTGGGCCGGAGCTGTACTACGCCTGGGCCGTCCCCACGGGAGTAAAGGCCAGGTTCAGGAAGCCCAACGATGAAGTGAAGGTCGAAAAAAACGACGAGGTGCAGATATTTCAGCTTTTCGCCCCGGAAGGCACCGGCAAAAACTACCTGGAAAACTTCCGCTACGACGGCATCAGCGGAGATTTTTTCCTGTCCGCCGGCTCCAACAGCGTGAGGAATTGGCTGCTTTTTCCCACCCTGCGGCTTCCCATGCTGGCGGAAAGCTGGGATGTGAGTGGGGGTGAGGATGTGTTGACGACGCGGGTGGCGCCGGTGCCGCCGGAGAGCGTTATAGGGGTAACAGGCACGCTGATGGGGCTGGACGAGATTCATTTGATCCAGGCGGCGCGCCTTTTCCGCAACGACCAGAACGAGCTGGTGAGGGTCGTCTTCGACACGGAATCGTCCTCCGTGTCCGATGTGCTGGCGCACAACGTGGTGGGCCTTTATTTCACCTACAACCCGGTGTCGCGCCTCCTGACGATGTACATCGCCGCGAGGGGGATGGAAGCGGACGGAACGGGGCACGGCCAAGGGCAACCCCAAACCTGGCCCTCCTGGCTGCCGCCCATAGCCTCGTCCGACCTGCGTTACCGAATCCTGACAAAAAACTTGACCTGGAGGATAAGAAATTGATGAGGAGATTGCCGGAGCGGCCC
>JAISQE010000200.1 GCA_031274425.1 Synergistaceae bacterium
CCGACGATATCGAGCCCCAGTTGTTGCGCGGCGTCGCTTTGGCCGTGATGCTCGCCCGTCATGGCTTTCAGGCATTCCGCAAGACCGATGAACCCCACGGAGAGCGTTCCGTGTTTCAACACCTCCCGGATTTCGTCGTCGCGCTTCAAAGCGCCGGAATCCATCCACACGCCCTGCCCCATGAGAAAGGGGAAGTTCTTGACCTTCTTCTTCGCCTGTATCTCGAAACGGTCCAGCAGTTGGCGCAGAACCAGGTCGATTTTTTCGTCCAGAAGCCCGTAGAAGCGCGGGACGTCGCCTTCGCTGGTCAAACCCAAGCGGGGGAGGTTGATCGTGGTGAAACTCAGGTTGCCCCGCCCCGACACGATCTCCCGAGAGGGGTCGGCCACGTTGCCGATGACCCGCGTGCGGCACCCCATGTAGGCGATCTCCGTCTCCGGGCGTCCGGGGCGATAGTATTTCAGGTTGAAGGGCGCGTCGATAAAGGCGAAGTTGGGGAACAGCCGCTTGGCGCTCACCCGGCAGGCCAACTGGAAGAGATCGTAGTTGGGGTCGCCCGGGTTGTAGTTGACCCCCTCTTTGACTTTGAAAATGCTCACCGGGAAGATGGGCGTCTCGCCGCTCCCGAGCCCCGCCTCCGTGGCGAGCAGCAGGTTTTTCGTCACCATCCGTCCCTCGGGGGAGGTGTCCGTGCCGTAGTTGAGGGAGCTGAAGGGGATCTGAGCCCCGGCCCGGCTGTGCATCGTGTTGAGGTTGTGCACCAGGGCCTCCATCGCTTGGTAGGTCGCCCGCTGGATTTCCCGATCCGCCTCTTCCCGCGCGAACGCCTGCGCTCGTTCCTCCCGCTCCTTTTCGGACAGGGAAAACTTGTCGTCCGAGAGTAGTTTGCGTGCTTTTTCCAAGTTGCGGGCGTGGAGTTTGGCGTACGTCTTCCTCACGCCGGGGGCCATGGCGTAGTCGAACAGGGCGACGCTCTGCCCCCCGTGCTGGTCGTTCTGGTTTGCCTGGATGGCGATGCAGGCCAGGGCGGCGTAGCTCTGGATGTCGTTGGGTTCGCGCAGGGTCCCGTGGCCCGTGCCGAATCCGTTTTTGAACAGAGCCTCCAGGTCGATCTGGCAGCAGGTCGTCGTCAGCGTCAGGAAGTCCATATCGTGAATGTGGATGTCGCCCTCCTTATGGGCGGCCGCGTGCTCCGGGCGCAGGACGAAGATCTCGTTGAACTGCTTCGCCCCCTCCGAGCCGTAGCGCAGCATCGTCCCCATCGCCGTGTCGCCGTCGATGTTGGCGTTCTCCCGCTTCAGGTCGTTGTCCTGGGCTTCCTTGAAGGTGAGGTCCTCGTAGGTGAGCATCAGGCGGCTCTTCATCTCCCGCACGCGGCTTCTCTGGGCCCTGTAGAGGATGTAGGCCTTCGCGGCCCGAGCGTAGCCCGACGCGATCAAGACGCTTTCGACGACGTCCTGGATTTCCTCGACGCCGGGGCGGCTGTTCGATTCCGCCTCCAGACGGGCGGCCACGCTTTCCGCGACCTCCAGAGCGGCGGAATACCCCTTCTCCAGGGCGGCGCTCTCCCTTGCGGCCGCCAGGGACTTGAAGACGGCGTCGGCGATCTTTTCGATGTTGAACGGGACCTCCCGTCCGTCGCGTTTCTTGATTTTCGTGATCATGGGTCGACATGGCTCCTTTCGCGATAAAAAGACAAAAAAATATGGAGAAGCCCCGGTCATGGCTCCTCCATCCAACGCGCATACGCATCTATGCTGAAGATCCCCACGCGCCCGCGCGCGATGCAAGAGAAAAATCGTCTCGGCCGGTCTCCTGGCTCTCGTTCGTCCTACTCCCGCGCCTTCCCGTCTCAAAAGAGGCAGTGGCATTCCCCGGTTTCGTCCCGATAACAGTGGCGGGGCCGCTCCGGTTTTTCACCGGATTCCCGAACACCGAAACGCACCTATTCGATTGACCTCATTATACTCTTTCCTCTTGAGTTGTATTACTCTTCTAAAAATAAAGAAACTCGTATTTTACAAACCTGCAAAAAAGAGTATTATCCACATATAGAAGTGTTGTTCGACAACAAAAACGCTATTGACTGGGAACTTCTCCAAACGCACTGGTTTGACCTCATCAAAGTGAGACTTTCCATACGCGCGGGGAAAATAGTACCGTCGAGCCTTTTAAAGAAATTAGACACTTAGCCGTAAGAACGGACTTTACCATGTATTTCGAGAACTGGGCGGGGTTATGCGGACGGAATTTTTACTTCGCTACATCCAGGATATTGAAATGAGAGAAGAAATAACGGCGGCTATAAATAAAGCCGAGTCTCACAATTGGTTTTCGAAATGGCTCTTTTTTGGCGACGGCGGTATTGTTTCGACCAATGATCGCGAAGAACAAAAAAATGCCTGCAATACAACCATTTGCAAACGAACGCGGTGATTTTGCAAAATGTCGCCGATTTGACAAAGGTTGTTGCAGAGCTTGCCAAAAAAGGGTACCCTGTGACGAAAGAA
>JAISQE010000071.1 GCA_031274425.1 Synergistaceae bacterium
GAACGTCACTTCTATCTTGAAGCGGTACCCATACAAACGCAATATCTGCTCCGCTGTAAAATCCACATTCGTGCAAACAAATATCGCTCGACGATTCTCGTATTCTACCAATACAAAACTATAAAATCCGGGCGTTGACGCTGAATTGAGATTAAAAATCCGATAATGAAACGAGGTTGGCGGTCAGCCGACGCCCAGGTCTGTGTTGTCCAGCAAAACCTCGCAGTTGGCAAGCTCTTTGAGGCGCGGGTACGCCTCCCGCGTGAACCAGGTCACGAGCGACTCGTCCCTTGCGACCGGGGTCGTGTTCGGGCAAAAGACGTTCACGCTGAAATATTCGAAGAGCCGCGCCGCGACGTCCACATCCCTCCGGACGATTTCTTTCGTCTGCCCTTGGACGCCCACCAGCAGGCACACGCCGTCGAAGTATTTGCGAACCTCCTCCGGCGGGACGTCGGGCACGCCTTTGTTCATGGCCCGCCGGAATTCCGCGTTAAAACTCTCGATGCCCGTTCTGAATTTGACGGTTTGGCGGGGGAACCCGCGCCGAATTTCATCGAGGCGCTCGCGGTACGCGTAGTGAGCCTCGAACCACAGCACTCTCACGTTTTTGTCGTCCGCGGTCTTTCGGATGTGCCGCAGCGTCCGCGGGTCCAGCTCGTGAACGGACCCCGAATTGATGATGTCCACGGTTCCGAATTCGCCCGTGATCCTGTCGAGCACGGGGCGATTCTCCAGAAAGGGATCCGGGCAGGCGTCCAGGTGGTAGTCGCAGAACAGGCATTTTTTGTGAAAACAGCCGCGGCCTTTCAGCAGTAAAAACTCCCGCGGAAATTTGTCCGGGATGCGCGCGTATCGGTTCATCGTCGCTCGGCGGTCGCCTCGCGGGCCGCGCCCCATTTTTTCAGGACGTGAATCGCCGCGTACACCAGCGGGGTTCCGCAAATCGACTCCGCGGCGAGTTTCAGCGCGTATTGGGCCAGGGTCATGAAAAACAGGTCCGCCGGCGGGATCGTGCCCCAAAAGGCCACGAAAACGAACAGAACCGTGTCGAAGAAATATCCTATTGTGGAACTGCCGATCGTGCGCATCCACAGATGTTTTCCCCTCGTCAGCCTCTTGATCTTTTCCATGCAATAGGCGTTGGCCAACTCCCCGCAGAGAAAGGCCGCGAGAGACGCGAAAACGATTCTC
This sequence comes from Synergistaceae bacterium, assembly GCA_031274425.1. Lineage (GTDB taxonomy): Bacteria > Synergistota > Synergistia > Synergistales > Aminobacteriaceae > JAISLU01. The sequence continues at coordinate 1,195 of JAISQE010000071.1, forward strand.
GGCACGTAGGTGAAAACCTCCGCGTAGGCGTCCGCGATTTTCCTCAAGTAGTCGGGCGACGGCAAAAGAACGCCCAAGGCCGTTACGCAGACCAAAACCACGTTGCAGAAAAAAGTCAGCCAAATCACTTTTTGGGCGACGCGAAATCCCCAAATTTCGGTCAGCACGTCCCCCAGCATATAAGCCAGCGGAAACGTGATCGTTCCCGCGTCGAACAGGGCGATGCCCCCAACCTCCACCAGTTTCACGGCCATGACGTTCGCCGTGAGGTAAGCGGTGATCATCAAACCGGCGACGACCACAAGGGGAGTGAATTCGCGTTCCCGCGTTCCGTCAAACAGACGCCCGGACAATCCAACGACTCCCCAACTTATTTGTTTTTTCTCGTTTCCCCACACGAACCTTCACACGAAACCGACCCTCTCCTCGATATGGCTGCGGGGGTAGTGTACCACAGCGGGGCCTGCGCGGCGGCGGCCTCTGTCGCTCGGATGCTTTCCCCAGGCGAAATTCCGGCGTCGTAAATAATCCAACTTAAAGAACGGAAAATATTGCATGGAGATTATCTCTTCTTTTTTTTATGCTATTTTAACCATAAGGGGACCGGTGGGTTCCTAAAATACGGGAGGGTGAAAGAAATGAAACGGAAGTGTGCGGTGCTTTTGGTTTTTGTTTCAGTCCTGGTTCTCGTACTTGGTTGTGCCGCTTTCGCGGCGGATAAGAAAATTGTCGTGGGCTTTGCCCAAATCGGCGCGGAATCCGACTGGCGAGTGGCCAACACCAACTCGATCAAGCAGGCCTGCGCCGATGCCGGATTCGATCTGCGCTTCGTGGACGGTCAGCAGAAGCAGGAAAACCAGATCAAGGCCCTGAGGGACTTCATCACCCAGGGAGTGGACGTCATCGGCTTTTCCCCCGTGGTAGAATCGGGCTGGGACGAGGTCATCGAGGAGATCAACGACGCGGGAATTCCCCTCATCATCTCCGACAGGACCACGGACATTGAGGGCGACGACTACTACGCGACTTGGATGGGCTCCAACTTCATCGAGGAGGGCGAGAAGGCCGGCAAGTGGCTCGTCGAGCATCTGAAGAGCAAGGGCAGGGATAAGGACGAGATCAACATCGTCGAGCTGCAGGGAACGGTCGGCAGCGGCCCCGCCATCGACAGGAAAAAAGGCTTCGAAAACATTCTGAAAGACCATCCCAATTTGAAAATCACTCAATCCCAGACGGGGGACTTCACCCGCGATCTGGGCAAGACCGTCATGGAGTCCTTCCTGAAAAAAGGAGACAAAATCGACGTTCTGTACGCCCATAACGACGACATGGCCCTGGGAGCCATCCAGGCCATCAAAGAGGCCGGCCTCAAGCCCGGTCAGGACATCATCATCATCGGCGTCGACGCGGTCAAGGGCGCTTTCGAGGCCATGGTCGCCGGTGAAATGAACTGCACGGTGGAGTGCTCTCCCCTGCTGGGACCCCAGTTCGTCGAGGCCGTGAAGGCCATTCTGGACGGAAAGACCCTGCCGAAGATCACCTACACCATCGAGGACGTTTTCCCCCAGGAAGTCGCCAAGGACGTCATAGCTAGCAGACAGTACTGACCGAATCGAAGTCTCTCGGAAACGAGGGGAACGGGAAAAGGATTGGAATTTCTGGATTAGAATTCCTTCGTTCCCCGTTTCCCTTTTCGTTGCGGAGGGAGAACGCATTTCACAAGGCGGGAGGACGACGATGGTGATGGAGCCCGGATCCCAAAGCCCGAAAGAAGATATTCTAAAAGAAGACATTCTGCTTGAAGCCTCTGGAATAGAAAAACGCTTTCCCGGCGTCCATGCACTGAAAAAAGTGAACTTCACCCTCAGGCGAGGTGAAGTCCATTCTCTGATGGGGGAGAACGGCGCGGGGAAGTCCACGCTGATCAAGTGTTTGACGGGGGTCTACGGCATCGACGAGGGGGCGATTCGTTTTCGCGGGCGCGACATCCGCCCGGAGTCCCCTCAGCACGCCATGCGCCTGGGGATCAGCAGCGTCTACCAGGAGGTCAACCTCTGTCCCAACCTGTCGGTGGCGGAAAATATCTTCGTGGGACGGGAGTTGACGAAGGGGCCCTTCATCGACTGGAAGCGCACGGAGGAGAGGGCGCGGAACATCCTCGCCCGCTTCGACATGCGCATCGACGTGAGGCGCTCTCTCGACTCGTATTCCATAGCGGTGCAGCAGATGATCGCCATCGCCCGCGCGCTGGACGTCTCGGCGCAGGTGCTGATTCTGGACGAGCCCACGTCCTCTTTGGACAAAGTCGAGGTGGCGAAGCTGTTCGACGTCATTCGCCGCCTGAAAAACCAGGGAATGGGGATCGTCTTCATCACCCATTTCCTGGATCAAGTTTACGAGATCTCCGACAAGATCACGATTTTGCGAAACGGCGAACTCGTGGGAGAATATAGAATGGAGGAGCTTCCTAAAATAGCGCTCGTCACGAAAATGGTGGGCAAGGACTACGACGAGTTGGCCCAGGTCTCCCGGGTGGAGGCGAGGGAAGACAACAAGGTCGTGATCGCCCTCGACCGGGTCTCGGCGCATCGATCCATCGAAAACGTCAGCCTCGAACTCCGAAAAAGCGAGGTCGTGGGGTTCGCGGGCCTTCTAGGGTCGGGCAGGACGGAGACGGCGAACGTGGTGTTCGGCCTCGAACAGAACAGCGCGGGGACGATCGTCCTGCGGGGCACGGCCGTCAAACTCGCCTCCCCCGTCGACGCCATACGTTGCCGGATCGCCTTCTGCCCCGAGGACCGCAAGCGCGACGGCGTGATCGGGGACCTGTCCGTCAGGGAAAACATCGTTCTCGCGCTCCAGGCCAGGCAGGGGATTTTCAAGTACGTGAAAAGAAAACAACAATACGAGATGGCGGACAGGTACATCGAACTCCTGGGCATCGCGACGCCCGACGCCGACAAAAAGCTGGGCGAGCTTTCGGGCGGGAACCAGCAAAAGGTCATCCTGGCCCGCTGGCTGGCCACCGAGCCGGAGGTTCTGCTGCTCGACGAGCCCACCAGGGGAATCGACGTGGGGGCCAAAGCGGAGATCATGAAGCTGACCCTGGATCTCTGTCGCGAGGGGATGGCGATCGCCTTTATTTCCTCCGAACTCGACGAGATCGTTAGGGTGTCCAACAAGGTCGTCATCATGAGGGACCGCACGAAAACCGGGGAGCTGGACGGAAAAGAACTGGACCAGGACGCGATCCTGAAAGCCATAGCGGGAGGCGAGGCCGTATGAGCATCGATGCGAAAGATGCGAAAAATCCGAAAGATACGAAAAGGGGGATAAAACCCGCGTCCTCCAAGATATTTTCGCCGCTTCTCGCCCTTTTTGCCATACTCCTTTTCAATATTTTTTTGAATCCGGGTTTTTTGTCCATCACCATCGTCAACGGGCACCTTTATGGGCAGTTGATCGATATTCTGAACCGGGCGGTGCCGGTGATGATCCTGGCTACGGGAATGACGCTCGTCATCGCCACGGCGGGCACCGACCTTTCCTGCGGCGCGCTCCTGGCCCTTTCCGGCGCTTTGGCCGTGTCCCTCATACGGGGAGATTCCACGGTGCTGAACGCGGATACGGCCATGCCTTTCGCCGCCGTGATCCTCATCAGCCTTGTCGTGACGAGCCTGTGCGGCCTGTGGAACGGGTTTCTCGTCGCCAAGCTGGGCATTCAGCCCATCGTCGCCACGCTCATCTTCATGACGGCGGGGCGGGGCATCGCGCAGCTCATCACGGGGGCGCGCAACCTGACCACCAGCTACGAGCCCTTCTCGGTCATAGGACAGGGGTGGTTTCTGGGGCTTCCCGTCCCGCTTTTCATCGCGGCGGGGGTCTTCCTGGCGGTGTGGTATTTCGCCAGAAGGACGGCGTTCGGCCTCTTCGTGGAGGCGGTGGGCGTCAACGCCTCCGCCGCCCGTTATTCCGGGATCAATTCCAGCCTCGTCATCATGGTGGTCTATACGATCTCGGGCTTCTGCGCCGGCGTCGCGGGGCTGATCTACGCCTCGAACATCATGTGCGCGGACGCCACCAACGCGGGGCTCAACTACGAGCTGGACGCGATACTGGCCGTCGTGCTCGGGGGGACCTCGATGATGGGCGGAAGGTTCTACCTGGGGGGCACGGTGATCGGGGCCCTGATCATCATGGCGCTGACCAAGTCCATCTACGCCTTCGACGTGGCGCCGGAGAGCGCGCTGGTCGTCAAGGCCTTCGTCGTCGTCTTCGTGGTCATGATCCAGTCGCCGCTCTATCGGTCGCTTAGGGAGTCGCTGCGCTCCCGAAAGCGAAAGCCGGGGAGCGTCCGGGAAAGCGTCGGGTAGGTTCCGATCATGAACAACAGTATGAATAACAGCGTGAATAGCGGCATGACTGACGGCGCGGACAAGATTGCGGAGCGCAAGAGAGGGTTTTCGATCGATCTGAAATATATTCCCGCCATCGCGGCGATTCTCCTTTTTTTCGTCGCCTACGGGATAGGGGGGCTGCTTTACGGGGACCGAGGGTTCCTGAGGCTGCGGACCTTCACCAGCATCTTCACGGACAACGCCTACCTGGGGGTCTCCGCGGTGGGCATGACGCTCGTCATCGTCTCCGGGGGCATCGATCTGTCGGTGGGGTCGGTGGCGGCCCTTTCCACGATGTTGATCGCCTATTGCACGGAGGAGCTGGGCATGAACTCCTCGCTGATTCTCTGCGCGGCGCTCGCGGTCGGCAGCTTTTTGGGCTTTCTGATGGGGGTTCTGATCGAGAAGCTCAGCGTGCCGCCCTTCATCTCCACGCTGATCGGCATGTTTTTGGCCCGTGGACTGTGTTTCATCATCAGCATACAATCGATCACGATCAACGATACGTTTCTGAGGGCCTTGGGCAAGTGGAAAATCAAGCTGCCCCAAAACTCCTACATCAACTTGAGCGTGATTCTCTTCGCCGTGATGCTGGTCGTCGGCGTTGTGGTCATGCGGTACACCAGGTTCGGGCGCGGCGTCTACGCCTTCGGCGGCAACCGTCAATCGGCGAAGCTGATGGGGCTGCCGACCGCGCGCATACAGATCGGAATCTACACGTTCAGCGGCTTCTGCTCGGCCCTGTCCGGCGTGCTTTTCGCGTTCTACACCTTCTCCGGCTACGGCAGGCACCTTTACGGCATGGAGATGGACGTCATCTCCTCCGTGGTCATCGGCGGCACACTGCTCAGCGGGGGAGTGGGGTATCCTCTGGGGTCGCTGTTCGGCATCATGATTTACAGCATCATTTTGAAGTTCATCTCGTTCAATGGAACGCTCTCGTCCTGGTGGACGAAGATAGCCGTGGGGGTGCTTTTGCTTTTCTTCATCGTCATGCAGCGTTTCATCGTGTACGTCGCGGGGCGTAAAAGGGGGAGAACTTAAATTAGGGGGGGAAACGATGAGCAATCTGCCTAAAGTCAAGATCGGCCTGGTCGCGGTTTCGCGCGATTGCTTTCCGAGCGAGCTGAGCCGCCGTCGGCGCGGCGCTGTTGCGGCTCAAGCGGCCAAGCTGCCGGTCGATATCTTCGAGGCGAACACGATCGTGGAGAACGAGGAAGACGCTCTGGCGGCGCTGCGGGAGCTGGCGGACGCGGGCGTGAATGCCTTGGCGGTCTACCTGGGCAATTTCGGACCGGAGGGGCCGGAGACGCTTCTGGCCTCCCGTTTTTCGAGTGGGGGCACGAAACCGGTCATGTTCGCCGCCGCGGCCGAGGAGAGTCAAGGGGACCTTTTCGACGGCCGAGGGGACGCGTACTGCGGCATGCTGAACGCGTCGTACAACCTCGGGCTGCGCGGGGCGAGGGCCTACATCCCCGAGTATCCCGTGGGCACGCCCCAAGAGGTCGCCCGCATGATCGAGGAATTCGAGCCCGTGGCTCGCGTCGCCATCGGCATCCGGCGCCTCAAAATCTTTTCTTTCGGGCCGCGCCCTTACGATTTTCTGGCCTGCAACGCGCCCATCAAGCCCCTTTATCGTCTTGGCGTGGAAATTCAGGAAAACTCGGAGCTGGACCTTTTCGCGTCCTTCAACCAACACAAGGGGGACCCTCGCGTCCCGGATCTCGTCAAGGAGATGGAGAGCGAGCTGGGGAAGGGCAACAAGCACCCCGGGGTTCTGGAGCGGCTCGCGCGGTACGAGCTGACGCTTTTGGACTGGGCGGAGAAGAACGGGGGCGCAAGCGACTATTACGCCTTCGCCAACAAGTGTTGGCCCGCGTTTCAGACGCAGTTCGGGTTCGTGCCCTGCTACGTGAACTCGCGCCTGGCGTCGCGCTGTATTCCGGTCTCCTGCGAGACCGACATCTACGGCGCGTTGACGGAGTACGTGATCGCGGCGGGCACCCAGGTCGCTCCGACGCTGCTGGACATAAACAACACGGTCCCCGAGGACCTCTTCAAGGAACACAAGGGGACTATCGGCGGCTACAAGATCACCGATCTCTTCATGGGCTTCCACTGCGGCAACACGCCGTCCTGCCACGTCGTCGAGCCCGAGATGAAATATCAGCTGATCATGAAACGCGCGCTGGAGCCGAAGGGCGAGCCGGACATTACCCGAGGGACCCTGGAGGGCACGATAAAAAGCGGGGACGTGACCCTCTTCCGCTTGCAGTCCACGGCCGACGCCGAGCTCAAGAGCTACATCGCGGAGGGCTCGGTCCTGGATGTTCCGCCGAGGTCCTTCGGCGGGATAGGCGTCTTCGCCGTGCCGGAGATGGGACGCTTCTACCGTCACGTCCTCATCGGCAAACAATACCCTCATCACGCCGGGGTCGCCTTCAGGCACGCCGGAAAAACCCTCTACTCCGCGATGAAACTTCTGGGCGTGCCGGCGGACTACAATCTCCCGGCGGGAACGCTTTACCCGGACGAGAACCCCTTTGCGGGGGTGCGCGGATCGTAAAAATTCAGGAGGTCGGACGTGGACAAACAGCAAACAACACAGATCGTCATCGGAGAGAAAACGGCCCTGGGCATCGAGTTCGGCTCCACCCGCATCAAGGCCGTGTTGATCGGCGAGGACCACGCGCCCTTGGCGTCGGGCGGCCACGACTGGGAAAACCGTCTGGAGGACGGCATCTGGACCTATCGTCTCGAAGAGGTGTGGCTGGGCCTTCAAAACAGCTTTCGCGGATTGGCGGACGAGGTGCGAAGCCGTTACGGCGTGACGCTCGACAGGGTAGGGGCCATCGGCGTCTCAGCCATGATGCATGGTTACCTGGCGTTCGACGGGGAGGGGAGGCAGCTCGTCCCGTTCCGCACGTGGCGCAACACGATCACGGAACAGGCGGCAAGCCTGCTCACGGAGAAATTCCGGTTCAACATCCCCCAGCGTTGGAACATCGCCCACTTATATCAGGCGATGTTGAACGGCGAAAACCATATCGGGGATATCGCCTTTTTGACCACGCTGGCGGGCTATGTGCACTGGAAACTGACGGGGGAAAAAGTGCTGGGCGTGGGGGACGCGTCCGGCGTGTTCCCGATCGACGGCGAGAGCAACAGCTACAACGCCCGGATGAAGGACCAATTCGACGCGCTTGCCGCCGACCGGAAGCTGGGCTGGACGCTTGCGGATATCTTGCCCGATGTTTTGAGCGCGGGCGAAAAAGCCGGAACGCTCAGCGAGGAGGGCGCCAAACTGCTGGACCCCACGGGCCGCCTAAAGGCGGGCATACCTCTGTGCCCGCCCGAGGGAGACGCGGGAACGGGCATGGTGGCCACGAACAGCGTGGGCGAGCGCACAGGCAACGTTTCGGCGGGCACGTCGGTGTTTGCTATGATTGTGCTGGAAAAAGAGTTGTCGAGGGTGTATACGGAGATCGACATGGTAGCGACGCCCTCGGGGAAACCCGTAGCTATGGTGCACTGCAACAACTGCACGTCGGATCTCGACGCGTGGATGAGGCTGTTCAAAGAATCGACGGAAGCGTTCGGACTGGAAATCGACAAAACGACGCTTTATGACGTTCTGTACCGCAAGGCGCTGGAGGGGGACGCCGACGGCGGCGGTTTGGTCTCCTACAATTATTATTCCGGGGAGCCCATCACCGGTTTCGAGGAAGGACGCCCTTTGCTTGCGCGCGCGCCGGACAGCCGCTTCACGCTGGCGAACTTGATGCGCACGATTCTCTTCTCCGCCATGAGCACGTTGAAAATCGGCATGGACATTCTCACGGAAAAAGAACACGTTCGCCTCGACCAACTGCTCGGCCACGGAGGTTTGTTCAAAACCGAAGGCGTGGGTCAACGCTTGATGGCGGCGGTGTTGGGGGCTCCTGTCTCCGTGATGGAGTCGGCCGGAGAGGGAGGCGCGTGGGGCATCGCGCTTCTGGCGGCCTACATGTTGCAAAAGCAAGAGGGCGAATCGCTGGAAGCATATCTTGCGCAAAAAGTATTCGACAAAAACCCAAGCGCGCGAGTGGACCCGAAAGCGGAGGACATGCGCGGCTTCGCCGTTTTTATGGAACGGTACCGGCGGGGCCTCGCCGTCGAGAGGGCTGCGGTGGAGCATTTGAGGTGAATCAATCGACGGAGCTTGACGCTCCGAATAAAGGTGTTATAATCTCTTGGTGTCGCCGGGCTGGCGGAAGTGGTAGACGCACGGGACTTAAAATCCTGGGGGCTTAGGTCTGTGCGGGTTCGAGTCCCGCGTCCGGCACCAGGAATTGATTTTATTATCGCGGGGTGGAGCAGCCAGGAAGCTCGTCGGGCTCATAACCCGAAGGTCGCAGGTTCGAATCCTGCCCCCGCAACCAATTTGAAATCAATGCGGCGGCATAGCTCAGATGGCTAGAGCACGCGGTTCATACCCGCGGTGTCACTGGTTCGACTCCAGTTGCCGCCACCATTTGAACTAAATAGAGGTTCCTGAGATAGATTAAAACCCTCGCTATGGCGGGGGTTTTCGATTTTTAAGCGAGCCTGGATAATCCCAGGAAACTGTATCTACCTGATGCGATGCCGTATAATAGACCGCATAGAATCGATCCTTTATACGGTGGTGGAAAACGTGTCGCTGACGGAGCTTATGATCAAACAAGCAAAACCGGAAGAGAAGACTTACATATCTGAGGGATGCCAATACGTCCAGGTCAGTGACTGATATTTTTCAAATGCTGTGGGAGGTATTGGGGAAGGAATATTTCAAGGAGCTTTTCCCCGTAATCCTGACGGACGATGGCAGCGAATTCAGCAACCCCGCCGCAATAGAATTCGACGAAGAAAACGACAGGCGGACAAATTTATTTTACTGTCATCCGTCTTCGCCGTTTGAGAAGGGAGCGATAGAGAACAATCATGAGTTTCTTCGCCGGATAGTGCCAAAAGGGACGAGTTTTGACCCTCTGAATCAGGAGAAGGATATTCAGCTGATGCTGAACCACATAAATTCGTATCAGAGGAAAAAGCTGAACAATAAGTCTCCGTATGAGACATTCGCGTTTTTGCATGGGGAAGAAATTTTGAGGAGGCTTGGAGCTGAGTTTATACCTCCTCAGGACATTATTTTGAAACCGGAATTGCTGCGCGCATAAAACAAAGTAATAATGTTGTAATAGCTGAGGAAATGATAGATTTTATGAAAAAGAACAGGTTAAAGAGTGGGGTTGCAATAAGGTTTGCGGAAAAACCGATAAATTGCAATGCTCTATTTTGCTGTACCCCAAAATTTCTTCCGTCTAGGGAAAATGTAACGTAGTTCCCAAAAGAAAAAATAAAAACCGCCGCAAAATTTATAAACGCGACGGCCTAAATTATTCAAAAAGCAAGTGCTGATAATAAAAAACAACATTTCCTCTCCGCTTGTACTGTACTATTTTTTAGGGTTGCATTTACTCACCAAAAGTTGCAGTTACTTTTTCAAATCAAATTTTTGTTTCGTTTTCTCGCGCTTTGCACTATTAAATGCAACCCCATTCTTTCCGATTGCATTTACCCCTTCAAAGTTGCATTTACTTTTTCAATCGACCCCATTGGTCAGGGTTCTAAAAAACGGCCGTTTTATTGAACTGATATAAACACGACCCATAAGGGGAGATTTAGTGTAAACCAAGCGAGCGGCATTTTACCGCCCGCCGAATAAAATGCGATGCGCAGGGTAAAGCGGGTTCTTTTTAAAGCCTCAGAATTTTGCTCTCGGGCAATCCGGTATACTTTTTAATCGTCTCAATGGGAAGCCCGTCAGCGCGCATAGAGCGAGCAACTTCAACCTTCTGAGTTTCCATGCCCTCTTCTCTGCCCTCTTCTCTGCCTCTTTCTATTCCTTCTTCCGTTGCGTGCCGTATCCATACTTCCTGTGCGGCTTCCTCTATCGGGATCGCCTTCATTCTCCATTCCTCCTTTACGCTTTGGCTTATATCGTCGTCCTGCAACCGGAATACTCTTCTCACGAAGTTTAGAATTGCCTTCTTTTTGCGTTTCTCGTAGTTCCGCTCCATCATCAGTCCCAGAAGCTCACGCGCGTATTTTTCACGGTAATTCGGGTCATCTCCGGCTTCGAGCATCAGCGCCGCGGCAAGAACCACAACGGCAAACGGTCGCTCGTCACGGCGGAGGGCTTCGATATCCACCTCCGCAACTCTGAAAATATTATAGTCGAAATACAGCCTCGTGCCATAGCACTCGTACTCATACGGCCCAGCGTGCCACTTCCTGCCGGTGAATATGGCAAGGGACGTGACAGGGTACGCTAAGCGGTCGCTCGCCCTGTAAAATTCAGTGTAGATACGGCGGGCAAATTCGGAATCAGACTCATGTTGTTGTTCGAGCACAAGGGTAACTCGCTGTATACCACTGCCTGACAGGTATACTGACAGGCAAAGATCAGCAACCTTTCCGCCTTTATCCGTATCTGCTGCCAGGCCGGGCATGTCTTCGCTCATCAGTTCCACTCTCTTTGTGTAATCCCTGTCCGCCGCAAGAGCTGGCATGAAAAATTCTATTGCGTCGTCAATTTCCTGGATCAGCATATCTTTCCATGCTTCGTCCAGCCAGTTCCCATCCAATCCTGCCACCCCGCCTTCGTAAAATTTTAATAAACATCCCGCCTTTGTTGGGGTTGCGCCAACAATCATGTCATGAGGGGCCATTTCTGCCATAAACGCAGTCGTAACAAAGCTTGTTTTAACGTATTATATCCCAAAATTCCAGTAAATCCTTTCTGAACAATACGTTGCTATGGCAGAACCTGGAAGTTATTGGCTCCTGGCGGCACGTATGTTGGTTCTACCCCGACTGGCGCAACGCATTTGGAGGCTCTACGGGCGCCGTCCAGTACCGACGGGCAAAACTCGAAGGTCGGATATAAAAACAGGGGTGGAGCAACACAATAACGCTATTCTTTTGCCTTTTCGCGTCTTTCCCTGGCGGCCAGAGCATGTAAAATTTGCATGGCGGTTGAGCCTCGGTAAAAAGCATTATCGATTTTCTCCAGGTCAAGCATCCTGTCTTCTTTGTCTCCCTGCAAGACTGTAGCTACCATACTATAAACTGCCTGTCCCGCCCAATAAAACACCAAAGAAAGCCCTTCGTATTTTTTTGAGTTGTCTTGATTAGCGGCGACATCATCTCTGCCTTCGTAATAAGCGAGCATGGCCTGGTGCAAATTTGTTTTCGTCAAAGGGTGATACGTCTGTTTGATAACCAATTCGACAAAGACTCCTTCGCCTACTTTTTTAATCAGGGTATAAAGGCGGTCGTGAATTTCCCGGCGCGTAGTAGGAATAATCACCGGCCCGTGCCTCATAAGTTTTTCTGCTTCAACATCTGTCAGATCTTCGCTGATGACGCGGCGCACCTCCGGCGCGTCATTAGACAACATCGCCCATTCCATAAAGAAATCTGTATCGAGTATTGGCATACCATCTACAAAATCTACTTTGCCCATAGTTTCATTACCTCATGAGTAAAATTTTATGGATATCTGCTTGATTCAGGGTTAAAATATTCAAAAGATAATATTTGTAAACTTTAGAACGTAGCCTTAGGACTTATCGCAAAGATAAACCGGAAGGGCTCTCTCTGCTCTCATGGGTTTGAACGTTCACCTTTTTTTGAACTTCCCCGTTTCCAAAAACGAGATGATCGCCTCTACGGCATCCAATCGCCAGTGAAGCCATTCGTGAGGACACGGTATCAAAATTTCGTCCGCCACCTTCACGTTCATGCTCCGTACCGATTCCAACGTAACGAGCCCGTCGTTATCCCCCCGCAGAAGCATCTTTCTCACAGGGTCCGGTCGTGTCCCGGCGATAATACCCACCTCAGGGGCGGGCATGTTGAGCGGCGGAGCAATTTTGGGACCTGGCTCCGAAAGGTCCGGCAGACTTCCGAAAATGCGGCGCAGATGCGGCGCAACCCGCAGTGCCCGATTACCGTGACGTGAGCCCCTGTTGGGCGTTCCCATCAGAACGACCCTCCCCAAACCTTCGACGAGATGCCGGGACAAATAATCACGAACCACGAGCCCGCCCATGCTGTGCGCCACAAAATGGACGACACGATCCTCCGGCAGGCGCTGCGCGTCGAGGTACTCCGCCAGGAGTTCGCCGCATGTCCTGACATCCCGAAACGTCGTCGGCAGATTGGGAGCGAACGTCACATATCCCCGACGTTTCAGTTCTCCTGAGAGATAACGCATGTTCCAACCTTGCCTCATGAATCCGTGAACCAGTACAACACAACGTTCCATCATTGGCTGCCTCGTTTGAGCGTAATCGAGCGCGTGGAAAGCCTGAACGGATACCTCATTTTTTAACTGCCTTCTTCCTCGTCCCCGAAGTCAAATCTCAGCTGCCTGTCCTCTGTTTCGTCCTCCGCATTGCTCACAGTAAGACCTATCAGGCGTATCTTTTTTCCGTTCCCAAACTCCACGATGTTCAGCAGATCCTTCGCCACAGTCCAAAACGTCCTGAAGTTTCTGACAGCCTTCGGAAGCGTCCTGCGCCTCGACATCTCCCGGAAGTCCGCGTACTTTACTTTCAGCGTTACGGTACGTCCGATGAACATCTGGCGGGATCTTCGATTCCAGACCTCTTTGGAGATCTCCCAGAGCCTTTTCGTCAGTTCTTCTCTGTCGTCGAGGTCGGCCATAAAAGTCGTTTCCGCTCCCAGAGATTTTCGTATCCGGTCGGGAACGACCTCACGGTCGTCGATGCCTCTGGCGTTCAGATAGTACATATGCCCCGCCTTTCCGAACAGGCGAAGCAATTCAGCCTCGTCGAGCCGCTTCAGGTCACTTCCCGTGTGGATACCCAGTCGGTGCATCTTCTCCGCCGTCACTCTGCCGACGCCCCAAAATTGCTCGATCTTCAGCGCCTCCACGAAAGCCTCCGCCTCTTCAGGCAATACGACGAAAAGGCCGTCAGGCTTTTTCCAATCCGAGGCTATCTTTGCGAGAAGTTTATTGACGGAGACTCCTGCTGAGGCGGTCAGGCCGGTCGCCTCCCGAATGCGTTTCCGAATATCCCGGGCGATGGCCGTTGCCGAGGGAATGCCGAATTTGTTGACCGTCACGTCCAGGTATGCTTCGTCCAGGGAAAGCGGCTCCACAAGGTCTGTGTATTCGAGGAAAAGTTCTCGTATCTGCCTGGAAACCTCCTGATATACGTCGAACCGCGTGGGAACGAAAATCAGATCCGGGCACCGCGCCAGGGCGGTCAACGAGGGCATGGCGGAGTGTATGCCCCATTTTCGGGCCTCGTAACTTGCCGCGGCGACCACGCCCCGTTCGGCGGCGTGCCCCACCGCCAGAGGTTTCCCCCGGTATTCCGGGTGGTCCCTCTGCTCAATGGAAGCATAGAAAGCATCGATATCGACATGAATTATTTTACGTAACATAATGCTGTCACCATATTTCCCATTTAAAACAGGACAATTGTTTCCGGCTGCAGCCCACTCCGTCAGTCGGTGCACTCTATTTCCGCGAAAATTATACCGCCCGAAAGGGAAGAATCGACGTGAAGAACGCAGAGGTGAATTTAATTGATCAGTAAAGGTTAATGCTATCAATCCCTTTTGCGCAGTTTTTTGCCAAAAATCTGTAAAATCTTACAACACAACATTTTACGGCTTAACACCGCTTAAATTCCGTTTCGTTGACCTGGAGTAGCCCACAGGCTACAGGTCGCGACGAAGTGCCTCTCTTTTTTGCAGTCCGCAGGGTACAATACCCCATAGAAAAGATCACCTGAAAAGAAGAGGGCGGCGGCGCATGAGTCCTTCAGGAGGCAATATCCTGAATTTTCCCGAATATCCCGACGACGAGATGCTTTCGGCTCTGGCCGAACGCTTGGACGACTTCTCCCCCGACGCTTTTCTTAGCCCGAGTTTCGCAGTTAGGGAAAATAGTATCCCTCAAGCCTTGCAATTAGTAAATTTTCAAAGATGATTTGTATTACCCACCGGTCAAAAATTAGTAGCTAATTTTGTTAATTCGTATTTTTCTATATACTCTTTCACATAACCATCCAGCCCGCTGAAAGACGAAATACAGCGTCTCTTTTTCCCTCGTTCAGCAGGGAAGTATGTAATCACTTGTTGTACATGTTGAAAATAATCCAACATACTATGAATACTAACCTTATGACCCATTTTATCCAATTCTTTATTCAAAAGCCCAGCAAGCAACAACGATAACACACAATAGAACGCGTGTACTCGTATATTGGCATCTGTAAAATGGTGTATTGGGCGAAATGACAAATATTTCCTATCTTTCATCTGTCTGAATGACTCTTCTACATGATATTGGCTACGATAGGTTGATACTATACGCTCTGTCGTCCAATCATGATGATTCGTCAACAGGATCGATCGACCTAATTTTTCCGCTTTTAGTTTCTCTAAAACTTCATCGGCAAATTTTGAACATATTTGAATTTTTCCGTCTTCCCGATGCCATATCTTACATATAAATAGCTCTTTCATGTACTCAGCCGTCAATATTCCCGCAATTTTCTTTTGGATACTTCCGATAGTTGGGGCTCTGCCTTTCGGCAATTTCTGTTCAGAACGCTCACACAGGTGTTTTTCCAGCATTTTGAGCTTTTCTGCACATTTTTCAGCATTTGTAATAACTCCTGATAATTGTGCATCATATAATGCAGGGTTAAATGTAAGCACAACAGTTAAATCCATGTTATATACATGCTTTTTACTTCTGTATGCTATCGTGTCCTTTAATTTGTCGCTTTCTAACGGCGTAAACTGATCCAGGCTCACTCGATTGAACTCCGGACACTGGTTGAAACGCAAAGCTCCCACAAAATCGAACCCTCGCTCTTTGTCTCCGAGAACTTCTGCAATGTTGTCTTCCGAATTATTTCCTTTATCAAACACAAGCGTTATCCGACAGGGGGCTTTTCCGAGTCCGGCAAAACGCTCTTTCAGGTGCGTCACTATTTTCCCAAATTGCTTTGCATCGTTTGTGTTCCCGGGATACGCTTCGTGAAATAATGGAATACTATGATCCGGAGAGACCAGCAAAGAAAGCCCGACAATCTTTAAATCACTGCGCTTTTCTTTGCTTTTCCCCCTCTGGGGCAACATGGCGGGATTCTCTGTGTCAATGTATGTAAAAAAATTTGTATTGTCCAACAGAAGGCAGTCCGTTTCTATATCATATTTCTGTATGATGGTACGCATAATTTCGTCTTCGATCGCTCGTATTCGATTTTGATTGAGCTGCTTCATGTTATTCCAAAAACCCTGACTCGACAGACTCTTCCGATTTGCATTCGGAAAAAGCTTCGATAGTGTTGTTTTCTCAAACCAATCGTAAAAACTTTTCTTACTGGTTGGCAGAACAGCCCTGTTTATGGCCGCCAGGATGATGGAATTTGAAACGGATAACCCCTGTGCACGTTTTCCCGCATGCCTGTCGATGATTCGGCGCAGCCCAATTTTTTCTGCAATATCGTACAGTGCCGTAACTGCTCCAAAATCCATTACTTTACTGAATTCAGGCACTGGATTCCTTCTGGCGTCACTGTCAAATGCAGCAGCAACAGACTCGGCTGTGCCAAGATATCGTTGACGGACGATACGTGGCTTGCCATTCACACGTGCCGATTCGACAAGATAATAGTATGCGTGCCCCTTTTTCATCTTCCTGACAATGCTTGCCAATAGTGCATCCACCTTTGCAGGGTAATACGTTTTAAAATATTATACAACTAATGTGTTTATTTGCAAGCTTTTTGCATTATGATTTTACAATAAATAGCAGGGTAATACATTTTAAGTTTGAAACTCATTGATTTTACAGCCTTTATGTCTTCAGTTTAGCATAACTGCGAAACTCGGGTTAGCAAAAATTATAGGAATTTCGCTTATCTACTTGGTGTTTACACTGTCTCCAGCAATTGAACCGCTTAC
>JAISQE010000149.1 GCA_031274425.1 Synergistaceae bacterium
AAACCCAGCGCACGATTTTGGAGGCTTTTGCCTTGAGTGAGAATAATATTAAGGCCTACATCAGAGACAACTGAACTTTGTTTTGTATGTGCTCAAACTGCGAGGGAATTTAGGTTATAAAAAAGCCAGCGCTCCAATTCCGATTCCCAATCGCGGAAATGGAAAAATTTCCCTTCTTTGTCGGCATCGACCGGACCGATCCTCGGAAGCTGAGTGTACTTGAAGTCATTCATGGTAAAGCTGCCGCTTGGTTTATAGTCCAGCGCGTCACGTAATTTGAGCAGATCATAGGTCTTGAGGTTTTCCCTCTTGTAAATGTAAAAAGCGTGTCCGGTGGAGCTAACCTCGATAAGAACATGATCACCGATTTCCATGACTAGAACGGCGACCATGATGTTTCTGGCCAAATTGCCGAAACGGGCGTCCATATTATCATCAAAACGAGGGTCGTTCCTGAGACGCATCTTATCGCCCGAATTACAGAAGATATGCACTCCGCTCATTTTGGGGATATAGGGTCTCCAGAAATTACGCCTGGCGTCATTCTTGAACAGGACTTCGAAGAAGATCGCCATCATGTTCTCCATAATCCACATATTGACGGCGCTCCTCAGTTCTTCGACGGTATTCTCGTCCTCCACGGATGCCCCGGGCCACCGAAGCCATTTTGAACGGCGGATCGGGTCTCCCACATAACGCAGCGCGAGTTCTTTGATTGTCCCTCGGAGGCCTTCATCGCCGCTGATATAGGAACGCGCCCCGTCAAAACAAGCCGCCAGAATCCGCAGCATGGCATCGCGGCCCAAATTCTTATCCTCGGCGTGCGTTCGGGCAATATTAAGGTATTTTCCGTAAATTTTGCCCCCCTCGTGCAGGTCGGCGCCGAGGCTTTTCAAAAATGTCACGAAGGACTCCAGCCAAAAATCTCTCGCGTTCGCAATCGTCAAAAAGAACGGCAGTCCCGAATCTTGCTTTACGCCGGAAGGACGGGACTCAAAAAAACGCGCGGCGTCATCGTTTTCGTTCTTTTCCAACGCGCGCAAGGCTTTTGCCAAATCTGCCATTCCCTCGGTGCTGTTAAAAATAAAACGCTCGCTTTCCGCAGCCATCCGAAGCCATCGACGTCTCGCGAAACGCGGCTTCAGAGCGGCCAAGCTCTCTTTTAGCCAGCGGGAGATTCGCGCCTCGGCTTTCGGGTTTTCGCGGAACTCCGACCAATTTGAGAGGTACTCCATACAAAGGGCACGGAAGAGCCGAACGCTCGTTTGAGACTCGAAAAGACGCAGCGCTACCTCCAGAAAAAACGGGACGTCGACAATTCGCCGTTCGGATAACGCGCTTGCCTGAGATTCGGACTGCTTTGGGCGAAACGTCAGAATTTGGACAAGGCGAATCTTGTCCCGGAAGGCCGCGAACGCATCTTGTATTCCCTTCTCTCCTTTGGCCGCGGCTTCGTCAAAGCGCATACGAAGCGCCTCTTTGTCGAAGGGAGGCAAGGGACGCGGTTCCGCGTCCAAGTATTCGGCGGCGATCTTGAGCCGGCGCTCGTTTTTTTGAAGCTCTTTTCGAGTCTCATTAGTGAGAAAACCGGAGGGTGAGCGCGGCGGGGTGAACTGAAAATGAAAATTCAAAAAATTTCGCGCCGGAGTCACGGCTTTTCCCCTGTCTCGGATTTTTCCGGCTGATCGAATGTTTCCGGACTCCACTGCGAGAGGAACTCCGTCACTTTGGACTCCGCGTCTGTGCGCACTCGAAATTCCACGCGACGGGAGGCCATACGGTCTTCCTGTCCGTTTTTCAAAATCAGCTGGCTGGACGAAAGCCCGTTTGCGGTGATTTTGCTCCGAACCCACTCGCGCCGCGCCCAGTCGCCTATGCTGTCGTAAGCGCAGCGCAGGACGTTGCGGGTGCGGTTCTGCGAAAGCTCCATGTTGCGAAAGTAGATGTCCTCTTCGCCCAAGCCCGCGTTCTGGCTCCACTCGCTGGAGGTGTGACCCTCGATGCGAATTTCTTCGATGGAGAGCCGATACTTTTCATCGTAGAGTATCCCGACGTAGCGCGGGAAAAAATCCCGAATAATATCGGCAAACCTTGCTTTAACCGTGTCGCGTCCTTGGTCGAAAAGCACCTCCGGCTCGTTGAAACGGAGAGACAGCTGCTCTTGATTCAGCACCGCGTCCCATTTTTCGAGGTCATCCTTGAATTCTCTGTAAAGCTCCTGATAGAGACTCTCCCGCAGCTGGCGGTATTCCTCCGCGAACTGCACCCGCTGATCGAACTCGTTCTCCAACCTCAGTAGGGTCGCTGACAAAATGAGAATGAAAATCAGGAGCATACTGGACATTAAATCGCCCACCGACTGGGAAAAAACATTATCTTCCTCCTGACGGATCTCGACTCGCCGCATATCGGAAGCCCCCGTTTATCGGAGTGTGCCGGGTACGGCAGACGAGGCGGGCGAGTTTGCTTTCGCGTCTGAAATGTTCTTTGCCGCGTTAATGTTGTGCATTTCCTCTATATCTTCACTCAATTCCTGAACCGCCCCGGATAGGGTATTCGCCGCGTCGGCGAAGGTGCGCGAAAAGTCCGCGATGGAGTTGTTCATCTGCTCCCTGACGGCGTTCTGGAAATCATTCAGCCCCGTACTCAGTTCCGCGAAGACCCCTTGCAGACCGTCCCGAATCGTGGGGAATTGCGTCACGTAATCCGCGTGTATCGCCCGCAGATCCGATATTTTTTGCTGCATATCCCCGATCTGTGTCTGCGTCGCTTCGTACAACAGGCTTCGCTGTGCCGTGAGGGCGTCGTTTTCCCGCTTTACGGCGTCGGTGACTTCCTTAAGGGCATTGTGGCTTTGCTCTATCGCGCCCAAGGATTCGTCGACGCTTTCGAGCGTATCGGCGCTTCGCGATAAAATCTCCTCCAGCCGCTCCGCGCTCTGCGAAAGACCCGACTGGAGACCGACGGTACTCTCGATCGTCTCTTTGAAACGCTGCATCATCTCGTCGAGCGTGGAGGCGAATTGTGTATATTCCCGCGAGGCTTCAAGCATTCCGGCCAGCATTTTTTCGGTGGAGGCGTCGATCTTCTCCGCGCCCTCGGTGAAGCTGTGGTTTATGCCCTGCGTGTGTTGCTCGAACTCGGAGCCGATGGATGACTGAAGCCGATCCATCGTCTCCACGAGGTGGGAGGATGTCTCGCCGATCTGCACTGGAACGGCCTTCAAAGCCTCGGCGGCCAAGGCGACCGTCTGCCCTATCTGTTGTACGGCCTCTTGCGAACTGGCGGAGAACTTTTCCTGAAGCTCGGCGAACGCGTCCGTCAATTTCCCGACGACGTCCGACACCAAACCCTGTACGCTCTCGCTGTTATTGTTTTTTAGTTCGGCAATGGTCGTGTTCAAACTTGCGAAAGTCAGCGCCAATTTTTTGTCCAGAGCTTCACCGATCGTTTCCGCGAGGTCTGTCGAAAAATTGGAGAGAGATTTGGATTGCTTTTCAGACTCCTTGAAGAGCCGGTCGAGCATCTGAACGAACTTGTCTTCCCTGCGGCGGCGTACTTCCAAGGGCGGCAGGAAATACCTGTCGTTGAGGGCATCCGTCATTTTCATCGCCGCAACCTTGAGGAACCGGTATCCTATGCGTTCTGTAAAACTGAACAGAAGAGAAAAAGACATCCCGAAGATTGACGTATAAAACGCCGTGTTCATCCCGGAAAGCAACTGACGAATGCTCGCCTGAATCGTCTCCGTCGTGTCGGTGTTGAAATTTCCAATGCCGAGGGCCAGTCCAACGAAGGTTCCCAGAATCCCGGCCCCCACGAAAAAAGCCGGCAACAACGCCCAAAAGCGGCGGGACATATTTTCCGATACGACAAGAAAATATCCCAGCGCCTCCTCCGCGTCCGTTTCTGTTTTGGATTCTCTTTCGGCGTCCTCGAAAGTGTTCCGATAGGTTTTCCACAGATTCTTCAGAGATTCTATCTCGACCGTCTTTGGAGCGTACACAGAATCTCTCGCGAGCGCCGCAAGCGCGTCGCAGTCCTTTTTCAGACGCTGTATCTTATAGGGAAACAGACATAAGCCCAATATCAAAAAAACAGCGCTCATAGAAACAATAAACCCGTCTGTCACCGCATCCCCAAAAAACACCGTGCAGCACTCCCTCGGCTAAATTTCACACAACAACTTGCCCTGTCCCAAACGCGCGTTCGAAGCCTTTCTGCTCAAACTTCGCAGGAAGTTTTTAAGTCTCGAATTCATTCTTCGCGTCCACGGTCACGAAACTACGTCCACGTCCTCTTGTTGTCTCAAGAGTCTGATTTGAGAGTTATCTTTGATCATTACGCACACGATGTTTTCGGGCGCTTTATTGAGTAGACGCTCTATCGCGGCCTCTCCGAACGACCCCACGCCGACGAACAAAAATTGCGGTATTTTCGCCTCGCGCCCGGGCTTGCCGCGATGAGGTTCATTGACGCGGAGCTCTATTCTTCCCAACCTATCCTTTTTGGCAAGGGCTTTCGCGCGGCAAACGCTGGCTTCGCTCAAATTAAACCCGCACGCCGGACACATTTCTTCTGTCACGCTAGTTCCGCACATCAGGCATATTTTTATTATTCGCTCAGCCGTTGACATCGCTGTTCTCCTTCTTTGACCCTTTCGCGGGCCGTGCACCTCATATCTGTACATTGCTACGAGGGCGTGGTTTTTTTGCGACTGCCTCTTCATCGCCGAATCCAAGAAACCATGAGACGGACTCTGCGCTGCATTGAGCCGTCAGCGTCAGGACGGCTCAACCGCCCTCGCTCCATTTTACCATTTGATCTGCTGTTCTACTGCTGAAAAGTGGCCTTATGCCGAAGCAGACAAGGCTGGCAACGCAACAGCTCCGGAAGAACGTATGTCTGTTGAGGCTTCACTGTTATTGTATTTTCAAGGTTCTAACCCACTGCTGTCCAGCATACCTTAAATTATTATATCTCCGAAAATCAGTATATTGTAAATTAATACATATACTGAAATAAAATCATCTTAAATAAATATATATGCGTAAAACGATATATCTTAAAAATATTCAGGATATGTCGTGCAACTGGTCGTTGAAAAAACTGGCTTGCCAGGGCTCAAAAATGCAAAATCTCAAGATACGACAAATTCATGTGTGCGTACTATGACGTATAATTGAACCCGCAATCGACGAAAGGGGAATCTGTCATGCCAGAAGCCAATACAGCCGATATCGGCTTTGAACAACAGATATGGAGTGCCGCTGATATATTGCGCGGCAACATGGATGCCGCCGAGTACAAGCACGTTGTATTGGGGTAACAATATAGTCATCGGATAACTAAGTTTTCATTGTAATAGCTATCTAAAACGTCTATAAAAGCCCTCCATACCGGGTAATCGGTATGCAGCTCAAGGTGAAAGCCCTTGAGATGAACAAATTTAACTGCTGGCAATCCGTAAAGCCTT
>JAISQE010000003.1 GCA_031274425.1 Synergistaceae bacterium
ACGGACATGGCCAAGGAAATGATGAACTTCACCAAGCTCCAGATCATGCTTCAGGCCGGGACCAGTATGCTGGCGCAGGCCAACACCCTGCCCCAGAACGTCCTGAGCCTGCTGCGTTAGGGCGAGTGAGGAAGCCCGGGGGGCTAACTAGAGGCCACCAGAGGTACCAGGGGGTCTCGGGGGGGTAAGCGACCGACACGATTCGCTTCACTCATCGGTCGTCTGCTTAACCCCCGCCCCCCTGAGCTTTCAATCGATCCGAGGTGAGGATCAATGGAAGTTAAGTTACCGGACGCGTTTTTTACCCCCGACTCTCGAAGCGGGTTTCAGCCCAGCGGATTCTCCGCGGAGGTCGTGCAGGGCAAGCCGGCCTTCCCCTCACCCGCCGAGGCGGCGGTAGACGCGAAAAACGCGGGCAAAGCCGAGGCCCCGGCGGACGCCGAGGAATACGAGCTTCTCACCGCCTTGATGGACCAAACGGCGGAACTGCTGTCCCGGTTCGACCGGAAGCTGAAGTACGAGGTCCTGGAGGAAGCGGGAGTGGTTCAAATTCAAGTGATCGACGTCCGCGACGGGCGGGTCGTCCGCAAAATCCCAGCGGACGAAGTGATCAAGTTCATAGAGAGCATGAGAGACCAACTAGACGACAGAGTAGATGTTTGGGCATAAAGGGGGTCTCGGGGGGGCCAGCGATAAGCAGCGAACCGGCGACGAAGGAGCCGTGTGAGTCGCTTAGTTTCACTACCAGGACCGCGTAGCGGCCGAGCGAGCTCTGCCCCCCTGAGCTTTAAATCATATGAACGGGCTCCGCCCCCCTGAGCTTCCAATCCGAAACACAAAGGCCGGACCCTCGGGTTCGGCCTTTGCGCAAATATAAAGAAGGAGGTTTCGGGGGTAAGCGGCCGACGGATTCGTTTCGCTCGCCGGTCGCCCGCTGAAACTCAAACCCCTGAGTTTCAATATGAAAATACCGATGAATTTGATGTTGCGGCGCATGGCGGAACAGCCCGACGGCGGCCTAAAAATCATCGTCGAGGAGATGGCGCACCTGCCGAAGGAGCGGGATTTCTCCGCAACCGTGGACGCGGTGAGACGAGCTTTTCGGTCCGCCGGCGCGGACGAGCGAACGATCGCGCCCCAAACCCGAAAACTGATGTCGATGAGCCGGCGGCTGCTGAAAGACCGAGAGGACCTGCGCCCCGTTCTGTCGGGAGCGCGGGGCGTTCTCTCGGAGTGGGACGCGTGGCTTGAGGCGAGCGACGCCACGGAGGAGGAGCTGCGAGATTGCCTGGAGCGCCTCGCCGGCGCGATGTCGCTTTTGCGCGACGCGCTGGCCGAGTACGACAGCGGCGTCCTGGAGGAGTTGAAGGCATAATACATGCGCAAAATAATCAATTGAGTATTTACAATGCTTTAGCCCTTCTCGACGCGTTTGCCCTAGCCCTCTGGTAAAATGAACTCGTTAAAATATTCTCTTCCATAATTCAGGAGAAGCCATGAAATTATTCGTTACGGACATCGACGACACTCTCTCGGTGGGCGAAGCCGTCTCCGAGGAAGTAAAAAGCGCCTGCGCGCGCCTCAAAAACAACGGGTGGGAGATCATGATCGCGACGGGCCGAACCTTCGGAACGGCGAGAAGGCACATGGAGGCGGCGAGCGCCACCCAGCCCGCCATACTTTACGATGGAGCCCGCGTCATGGATATGCGGGGAAAAGAAATTCGCTCTTTCCTTTTCGATTTTTCCCTGGCGACAAAACTGCTCGACTTTCTCTGGACCCTGCCGGCCGAAATCCAGGTCGCGGGCGACGAGATCATCCACTGCAGGGAAAGCGACGTGGAGACTGATCGTTTTTACCGCGAAGCCCAGGTCCCCGTCTACCACATCGCGGCTCCCCTTATCTCGGGGCCCGTTTATCGGATAGGACTATGGCTCAAGCCGGAAAACTTTTCTTTTATTGAAGACAAAGTGAGAACCGCGTTCGGCGACTTTGCGGAGGTGGTCTCCGGCGGAACGGAATTTTTGGATATTCTGCCCAAAGGCGTCTCGAAGGGCAGCGCTCTCGAGTTCTGCGTTTCAAATCTGCCGAAACGCCCCGATATCATCGTGGCCGCCGGCGACCATAAAAACGACCTGACCATGCTGCGCCGCGCGGACGTCGCCGCCATACCGTCCAACGCCGCCGAGGCCTTGCTGCCTTTGGCCGATATCGTCATGCCCAAAGCCGCCGAAAACGGAATCAGCGTTTTGATACGACATATCCTCTCCCCCGATTTTTTTCCGGAAAACAAGCCCCCCGACAAAAAAAAGCGTCCCCTAGTGCTTTGATCTCGCTTACGACATTCGGTTATTTTTTCGGTTTGCCACGTCGAGCATGGTTCTATAATAAGGGCAAACGGCGTTGAGGGTTTTGGGAGGGCGACATGAGAGAGGATACGGCAAAAAAAACGACGACAGAGAAAACCCCGAGTGGGGATGAGTTGAAGATAGAAGGGTCGAAGATAGAAGAATTAAAGATAGAAGGATTGAAGATAAAAGTTTATCCCGACCCCGTTTTGAAGATACCGGCGACGCCCGTCGAGCGTTTCGACGCGAAGTTGTCCTCTTTTGTCGACGAAATGCACAAGGCGATGCTCCTGCGGGAGGGAGTCGGACTGGCGGCGCCTCAGGTCGGGGTTTCGAAAAAAATAGCCATTATCACTTACGACGGCGTTTTTTACGTCTTGATCAACCCCCGGCTTCTGGAGCGGGAGGGAGAGCAAGAAGGAGAAGAAGGATGCCTCAGTTTCCCCGGCATCTACGCCCCCGTGAAACGCCCGGCTCGCGTCAAGGTCGCGGCGCAGGACACGGGCGGCATAGAGCGCGTTTACGAGGTCGAGGGGTTCACGGCCCGCGCCTTTTTGCACGAAATGGACCACCTGGAGGGGAAGCTTTTTATCGAGTACCTTTCGACGTTGAAGCGCGGGATGATACGCAAAAAGATGTACAAACGCGCGATAGGGGAGGACGAATAGGTGCGGGCATGGTTCATCGGCAGCGGGGCCTTCGCCGCCGCCTGCCTGGCTCACATGAGCAAACGGCTTGCGTTCGAGAAAATCATCACGGGCCATCCCACAAGATCCGGGCGGGGGCTCAAAGAATGCGCGTCGTGCGTCGAGGAGGCCGCCGGCGAGTTGGGGCTTTCCGTGGAGCGCACCGGCCCTCTGGACCGAAACGAAAAACTCCTGGAAGCCGTTTCCTCCGCCCCGCCGGACGTGATCTTTGTCGTCGATTTCGGGCAGCTTGTCAAAGAGCCTTTTTTGAACGCGCCCCGCTACGGCTGCCTCAACGTGCATCCTTCGCTGCTGCCCCGATGGCGCGGCGCGGCGCCCATACAACGCGCGTTGCTGAACGGCGACGCGGTGACGGGGGCGACGGTTTTCCGCCTGGTCAAAGAACTGGACGCGGGCCCGATACTGACGCGCGTCGAACTTTCCATACCGCTTGCGGCGACGTCGGTAGAGCTGTTCGATATCCTTGCTTTGGCGGGTAGCCAAATCGCGATCGCCGGTATAGAATCTCTCATTGATGGCAGTTATCAGTTTTTAGACCAAAATTCCGAATTCGCTACGTACGCTGCTAAATTAACCAAAGAAGAAGCGCGGGTATCTTGGAGTCAAAATTATCTTTTTTTCCATAACACGGTCAGGGCATTTGCCTCTTCGACGGGAGCCTTCGCGGTCGTGCTCGGCAAGAGGGTGAAGTTGTGGCGCACGGTTCCTGTCGACGCGGAAGGAGCGCCGGGGGAAGTGCTTTATTTTCTGGACGGAGATCCCGTCGTCGCGTGTGCGGGGGGCGCGGTGCGCCTAGAGGTAGTCCAGAGCGAGGGCAAGAGAAAAATCAGCGGCGCGGACTGGGCTTGTGGGGGCAGGCTCAAGATGGGGGGGGTATTGACGTAATGGAAGACGGTATTTTGGGTAAGCTCGCTCTTTGTTATGAATGGCCCAAAACAATAGCTGTCACGGGCGCCCTCGGTTCCGGCAAGACCGAGTTCGTACTGAACCTCGCGAGGGGTTTGAAAGAAAACGGCAAAAACGTCACGATTGCGGACGCCGACATCATCAATCCTTATTTTTGTATCCGTCAAATAACGGAACCTCTCGAACAAGAGGGATTTTCCATCTTGAACCCGCCTGAAACCGCAAAATGGTCCGATATGTCCGTCATCAATCCCAGCATAGGAAACGCCATCGTAGGCAAAGCCGATCACCTGATTCTCGACGTCGGAGGAGACGCGGGCGGCGTCATGGCTTTAAAACAGTTCGAGCTGGACATCCAATCCGTCAGCTATCGGCTTTTGCTCATCGTCAACGCCTATCGCCCCAAAACCGCGACGCTCAAGGACATCGCCCGAATGGCCTCGCGCATGGAGGC
Organism: Synergistaceae bacterium; assembly: GCA_031274425.1. Lineage (GTDB taxonomy): Bacteria > Synergistota > Synergistia > Synergistales > Aminobacteriaceae > JAISLU01. The sequence continues at coordinate 4,416 of JAISQE010000003.1, forward strand.
TCTCTGCGGCCTTCAGGTGGGGGCTCTCGTCAGCAATTCTCACTTAATGGAAGATACGACGGTGGAGGAGATTCTTCAAGGGCTCGACGTCGTGCTCGAGGCCGGCAGAAGCATGAATCTGCCGGTGCTTTACGCTACCGCCACTCCCGAGCTTTACGAGGAAACGAAGTCGTCGATGGGGGAATATATGGGGAAATATGAGGTCCCGATCTGGCCGCTGACTCGCTTCATGAAGCGCCCGTGGGAGGGCTCCGAAATGTGGTCCTGATAAAAAATTTCGAACTAAGAGGGGTCTCAAATTTTGCAGGAAGGGAGTCTTTTGTGATGCCGAAAGGACGCGTGACGGTCAGAGAGGAATTTTGCAAGAGTTGTGGCATTTGTGTGGCGGCTTGCCCCACAAAAGTCCTCAGAATATCCGAGCGTATCAATCCGAAGGGGCATCGTCCGGTGGAGCAGTTCAAGGAGGGCTGCACGGGCTGCGCTCTGTGCGCCCGGACCTGTCCGGACGTGGCGTTGTCCGTATATCGGATCGACGGTTAGCTTGCTGACCAAGTTAGCTTGCCGGCTATTTTGTCAGGAGGTGCAAACATGGCAAGGTCATTGATGAAAGGAACGGAAGCGATTGCGGAAGCGGCGATTCAAGCCGGGTGCAAATACTTCTTCGGCTACCCCATAACTCCTCAGAACGAAATCCCGGAGTACATGTCGGCTCACCTGCCGAAGGCGGGGGGAATGTACGTGCAGGGAGAAAGCGAAGTGGCGTCGATCAACATGGTGATGGGCGGAGCCGCGACGGGCTACAGGGTCATGACCACGTCCTCGAGTCCGGGCATTTCCCTCATGTCCGAGGGGATTTCCTACATCGCCATGGCGGAGCTTCCCTGCGTCATCGTCAACATCTCCCGCGGCGGCCCCGGTCTGGGAAACATCCTCCCGGCCCAGGCCGACTATCGACAGGCTACCAGCGGAGGAGGGCACGGCGACTACAACGTGATCGTCTTGGCTCCCGGAAACCTGCAGGAGGCCGTCGACCTGACGCAAGACGCTTTCGCTCTCTCTCAGAAATACCGTAACCCGGTTATGATTTTGGCCGACGGGTTTATGGGCCAGATGATGGAAGCCGTCGAGATCAAGCCCCGCCAAGCGGAAGATCCCTCCACCAACGCGGATTGGGCTCTAGGCTGGTGGAAGGAACGAGGCGACAAGCACCTCACCATCTACAGCATGCATCTGGACCCCGATAAATTGGAACCGCACAACACGCGCCTGCAGGAAAAATACGCGCGTATCCGGGCCAACGAGGTCCGCTTCGAGCACTTCATGGTCGACGACGCGGAGCTGGTCATCACCGCCTACGGGACCACTAGCCGCGTCTGCCGCTCCGCCATCAACAACCTTCGCGCCGAAGGATATAAAGTGGGAATGGTGCGCCCCATAACGCTCTGGCCCTTTCCGACCGCGGGATATTCGAATTTGCCGAAAAGCGTGAAGGGCATTCTGGACGTGGAGATGAGTGCCGCCTTCCAGATGGTGGACGACGTCCGCCTGGCGACGCTGTGCGACCTGCCCATAGCCACGGCCGGGCGTTGGGGGGGGTATTCCCCCACCGTGCGCCAGATCGAGGAAAAGTGCAAAGAACTGCTCAAAAATAATCAAGAGTGAGGAGGTGTCTTGAATGAGTGAGACCCAGGTTTTCAGTATGCCGAAAGTATGGAATGCGGACGTTCACACCCATTATTGTCCGGGGTGTACGCACGGGGTGGCTCATCGCTTGGTCTGCGAGGCCATCGAGGAACTGGGCATCCAGGACAGAACGATAGGGCTCGCCCCCGTGGGCTGCGCGGTGCTGATGCACCAATATCTGGCTCTCGACATGATGGAAGCGGCTCATGGACGCGCTCCGGCCGCGGCCACCGGAATAAAGGCCGTACGCCCGGACAAAATCGTCTTTACGTACCAGGGAGACGGGGACCTGGCCTCCATCGGAATGGGCGAGATCGTTCACATGATGAACCGCAGCCTGCCCCTGACCGTCATCTTCATCAACAACGCCATCTATGGGATGACCGGCGGTCAGATGGCCCCGACGACGCTTCTGGGACAAAAATCCACGACCAGCCCGGCCGGGCGCGACGCAAAGGTCAACGGTTACCCCATCCGCATGAGCGAGATGCTGGCTACCCTGGCGGGCCCAGCCTACATCGAGCGCGTGGCCCTGACCCAACCCAAATACATCATCAAGGCCAAACAAGCCGTTCTCAAGGCGTTCAAAAATCAGGTGGACGGCAAGGGCGTGTCGTTCGTCGAGCTCCTTTCGACCTGTCCGACCAACTGGGGAATGCGCCCGCTGGACGCCTGCAAGTGGCTTGAGGAAAACATGATTCCTTACTATCCTTTGGGCGTTTTCAAGGACTTCCAATAAAGGGGGCGACGGTCGTGGGAGATAAATTCGAAACATCTTTGATTGCCGCCGGATTCGGAGGGCAAGGGCTGATGGTCCTGGGGCAGTTGGTGGCCTACACGGGCATCGAAGAGGGGCATTACGTCTCCTGGATCCCCTCCTACGGTCCGGAGATGCGGGGGGGAACCGCGAACTGCTGCGTCATCGTGTCGAGCGAGGAGATCGGAGCCCCCGTGGTGTCCGTGGCGGACGTCGTCGTGGTGATGAATCAGCCCTCCTTCGAAAAGTTCAAAAACGACGTCAAAGAGGGCGGCATTCTGCTTTACAACAGCGATCTCGTCAAGGCCGACGGAGTGAGGCCCGACGTCAAACTCGTCGCCGTGCCCGCCAACACCATAGCGATGGAGGCGGGAAGCGACAAGGTCGCCAACATCGCCATGCTGGGCGCCGTCATCGCGGCCTCGGGGATCGTGGGCGACACGGCGTGCGTGGAGACCATAAAAGAGAAGCTGGGCAAGAAAAAGCCCGAATATTTGCCCATGAACCTCTCCACCTACGAAAAGGGGAAAGCCCTGGTTCGCTAGAACGGATTCGAACGGATTCGCATGACGGGCAAAGCGAAGGAGGACGGGGCTTCCCCGTTCTTCTTCGTTTTTAAGTGGTATAATACGCCCGGTCAATAGGTCGAAAGGAGTAAGAGGGGTCATGAAGACGGAGTTGTTGGGGCAGGAGAAAAATATCGTCACGATAAAAGTGGAGTTCGAGGTAGAAGAATTTACGGAAAGCCTCAACAAGACCATTCAAGAAGTCACGCAGAAAATCAACGTTCCCGGATTCCGCAAGGGCCATATTCCCCGCAAAGTCTTGGACATGCGCTTTGGCAGAAAGCGTCTCTACCTGGAGTCCCTCGAGAAGATGCTGCCCAAGGCGATAGATCAAATTCTGGGCGATTACGACCTGGAAACAATAGATGCTCCTTCCCTCAAGACGGACGAAATTCGCGAGGGAGAACCCTTGGTGTGCGAACTGACGTTCGAGATAGTGCCCGAGGTCTCCCTGCCGGAGTTCGAGAACATCGAGGCGGAAAAACTTCGCGCCAAGGTGACGGACAAGATGCTCGACGACGCGACGGATGAGCTCAAAAGGCTCTGTTCTACGTTGAATCCGGTGGAACGCCCTATCGACGAAAGAGACGTGGTTTCCACGACGTCTCTCGTTTTCCTTGTGGATTCCGACGAAAACCAGCCAAAGGAGAACACGCCCCAGGAGAACGTTTTCGATCTGTCCGCCCCCAACATCCGAGGCGAGATCAAGAACGCCCTTCTCGGAAAAACCCGAGGGGAGAAGGTTTCCGTGGAGTTCATCGTCGACGAAGCCCACCAGGACAAGAGAATGGCGGGTAAAAAAATCCACTACGATATGACGATCGACCAAATTCAAGAACGGACTCCCCCCACAATGGGGAGTGAATTTTCTAAACAGGCGCTGGGGGTCGATCTCGATTCCGAAGAAGCCTTCAGAGAAGAACTGGAAAAACGATTGCTCGACAGCCTGAACAAAGAGAACCTGGACGCCGCCGTCAATTCGGCCCTCGATCAGATTATCGAAAAATCCGAGTTGGAAGTGCCCGACACCCTTTTGAACCGGCAGATCGAGTACCAAAAGCAACGCGACGTGGAGTTGTGCGCGCAGCGTTTCGGCATGAGCCTGGAGGAGTATCTCCGCAACGCGTCCGTCAGTTCCGATCAGTACGAGCGGGAAGTACGCAAACAATCGATGGACATCATGCGTCGAACCCTGGTGCTCGACGAAATCAAGAAAAAGTTCGAGATCGAGGTAGAGCCGAAAGATATCGAAGCCGAGATCAATCGCATGGCCCTTGTCCACGGAACGAGGCCGGAGAGCATAAAAGCGGCGTATTACAAGAATCAGGACCAGCTAAAACAACTGACGGAAGAACTGCGCTACGTCAAGATCGCCAACCTGATCCAGGAAAAGGTCAAAATCAAAGAAGTGGACGCGTTGTCCGCGAAGACGCCGCAGGCCGCGGAAAACCTGGAGAAAGAAACGTCTCCGGCCGGTTTGGAAACGACGGAAGGAAAGGAATGACGCAAATGTCTTATTTCAGCATTCCCTATGTCATCGAGCAGACGGGACGGGGCGAGCGGGCCTACGACATCTACAGCCGCCTTCTCAAGGACAGGATCATTTTTTTGGGCACGGAGGTGCACGATGACATCGCCAACGTGATTGTCGCGCAGTTGCTGTTTTTGGAGAGCGAGGACCCGGAGAAGGACATCCATCTTTACATCAATAGCCCGGGAGGCAGCGTAACGGCAGGGCTCGCCATCTACGACACCATGCAGTACATCAAAAGCCCCGTTTCCACGATCTGCCTGGGCATGGCCGCCAGCATGGCCGCCGTGCTTCTGGCGGGCGGAGCTTCGGGCAAGCGCATCGCCCTCCCCAACGCGGAAGTGCTGATCCATCAACCGATGGGCGGCGCGCGCGGGCAAGCCAGCGACATCGAAATTCACGCGCGCAACATTCTGCGCACCCGCGACCAGATCAACAAGATCCTCGCCGCCCATACCGGTCAGCAGATCGAAAAAATCGCGGCCGACACGGACAGAGACAATTTTATGACGGCGAGCGAGGCTTTGGCGTATGGACTTATCGACAAGGTTTTCGAGACCCGGTAGCTTTATCGGCTCCCTGTCGTCGCGCAAAGGGATAAAGAATCCCCTTACGCTTTATTGGAGGATACGATGAAAAGATTGAACAAGAGCGACAACGGGCACCGAGAAGTTCGTTGCTCGTTTTGCGGCAAGGCTCAGGACGAAATATATCGCCTGATCTCCGGCCCTGGCGTCTACATTTGCGACGAGTGCGTGAGCCTGTGCAACATCATTCTCTCAGACGAAAAGTCGGGAACGAAGACGGGATCGGAAACCGCGTCGATACCGCGAACCAAAAACAGCATCGCCCCACCTCGGGCCGTAAAAGCCGACCGCGAACTCGCGATATCCACGCCCAAAGAACTCAGCGCCTTTTTAGACCAGTACGTGATCGGGCAGGACCGGGCCAAGCGCGTCGTCTCCGTTGCGGTCTACAACCATTACCAGCGCGTGAAGAACAACATCGACACCCACGATTCCGACGTGGAGCTGCAAAAGAGCAACGTGTTGTTCCTGGGCCCGACAGGCTCGGGGAAGACGCTGATCGCGCAGACCCTGGCGCGCAAACTGAACGTGCCTTTCGCCATTGCCGACGCCACGACCCTGACCTAGGCGGGCTACGTGGGAGAAGACGTCGAAAACATTCTGGTGCGTCTTTTGCAGGCCGCCGACTATGACCTGCCGTCCGCCGAGCGCGGCGTCATCTACATCGACGAGATGGATAAAATTGCCCGCAAGTCCGAGTCCACGTCCATCACGCGCGACGTGTCGGGCGAGGGAGTGCAGCAGGCTCTGTTGAAGATTCTGGAGGGGACCATCGCGAACATTCCTCCCAAGGGGGGGCGCAAACACCCGCACCAGGAGTTTATCCAGATGGACACCAGCAACATCCTCTTCATCTGCGGCGGGGCCTTCGAGGGGATCGAGGAGATCGTCGCGCGGCGCGAGACCAAAAGCACCATCGGATTCGGCGGGGAACTGGCGAATAGAGGGTCCGAAAAACGCTATGAGATCGTCAGCAAAATTCAGCCCGAGGACTTGATGGCGTTCGGTTTCATTCCCGAATTGATCGGCCGTATTCCCGTTCTTGTGGCGCTGGAGGACCTGGACGAGGACGCGTTTGTGCGAATCCTGCAGGAACCGCGCAATTCTCTGGTCAAACAGTACAAAAAGATTCTGGCCATGGAAAACGTGCGGCTCGACTTCACCCCGGACGCCTTGTCCCGCGTGGCGTCGCTGGCGGTAAAAAAGAAGACGGGCGCTCGGGGGCTGCGGGCCATCATGGAAAACCTGATGCTGGATATTCTCTACGAACTGCCCTCATCCGAAAAGAAGGTCGACTCCATAGAGATCACGGCGGACTTCGTCAACAACAAGCTTCCTCTTTACGAGCTTTTGGGAACGGAGAAGGAGGTCGCCTGACATGAACGCTTCCCCGGAAAACCCATCGAAAGAACCGCAAAAAGAACGACGGCAAAACCTGGGGGTAGAGATTATCCTGGATCAGGATCATGACGATATTTATCCCATCTTGCCCATACGAGACGTGGTTCTTTTTCCCGGCATCATCATTCCTCTTTTCGTGGGGCGCCCTCGCTCCATGAAGGCGATCGAAAACGCCCTTCTGCACAGCAAAAAAATTTTCGTGGTGGCTCAAAAGAAAGTGGACACGGAGGACCCGGAGAAAGAAGACCTTTACAGCACGGGGACTCTCTGCAACATTCTGCAGATGGTGCGTATTCCAGACGGCACGACGAAAGTTCTGGTCGAGGGAATCGCCCGCATGAAGGTCGACGATTACGTCAAGGAAAAAGACGTTTTGGAAGCGAAGCTTTCCCCGATGCCGTGGCGGCGTTCGGAGTCCCCCAATATGGAGGCCCTGAAACGTCGCGTTTTGGACGGCTTCGAGCGATACAACACCCTGCAGCCTCGTATTCCGGGCGAGATCATGTCCTCCATTCTGGGAATCGAGGACATGGGGCAGCTCGTAAACCTGGTGGCGTCGCACCTCTCCGTGAAACCCGAATCCAAACAAACCCTCCTGGAGACGGCGGACCTGGAGTCGGCCCTGAGCGTCCTTCTGAAAATGCTGATCGAGGAAATCGACATTCTCGAACTCGAGCACGACATACAGGACCGCGTTCGTTCCGTGGTGGACAAGCAGCAAAAAGAGTATTACCTGCGCGAGCAACTGCGCATCATTCAGGATGAGCTGGGGCAGAGCCGAGGCGAGGATGGGGGCGAATTCGCCCAATACGAAAAGAAGATAGCGAGTTCCGCCATGAGCGACGAAGCCAGGGCCAAGGCTCAAAGAGAACTGGACCGCCTCGCCAAAATGCCCTCCATGTCGCCGGAGGCCGCCGTCGTCCGCAACTATCTGGACTGGCTGATAGACCTGCCCTGGGGGCTGCGCACCGTGGACAACGTGGACATCTCCCACGCGGCGAAGCTCCTGGAGGAAGACCATTATGGCCTGGAAAAAGTCAAGGACCGTATTCTCGAGTTTCTCGCGGTGCGCCGCCAGGCCGGGGACGAGATGAAAGCTCAGATCATCTGTTTCGTGGGCCCTCCCGGGGTCGGCAAAACGTCGCTGGGTCGTTCCATCGCACGGGCTCTCGACCGCAAGTTCGTCAACGTCTCGCTGGGCGGCGTCAGGGACGAGGCCGAGATTCGAGGGCACCGCAGAACCTATATCGGCTCCCTGCCGGGGCGCATCGTTCAAAAGCTGTCTCGCGCGGGAAGCTGCAATCCTGTTATTTTGCTCGACGAAATAGACAAGCTGGGAAATGATTTCAGGGGAGACCCGGCCTCGGCGCTTTTGGAGGTCTTGGATCCCAGGCAGAACTACAGCTTCACGGACCACTATCTGGAGGTCCCCTTCGACCTCAGCGAGGTGTTGTTCATCACGACGGCCAACGTGACGCACACGATACCCAAACCCCTCCTCGACCGCATGGAGGTCATCAAGTTATCGGGTTACACGAACCAGGAGAAAACGCGCATCGCCACGCGCCACCTGCTTCCGCGGGTCTTGAAAGAGCATGGGCTGCGCGATTCTCAGGTAAAGATCCCGGCCACGACGGTATCCAAGGTCGTTTCCAGCTACACGCGGGAGGCGGGGGTGCGCGGGCTGGAGCGGGAGCTTTCGACCATCGCCCGTAAGATCACGCGAAAAATAATCGAGGCCTCGGACAAAGGAGAAAATTTCGAGCTGCCGATAAACGTCAAGATTTCAGAACTCAAGGATTATCTGGGCTCTCCGAAACTCTACGACACGAAGATCCCGAAGAACGCGCAAAAGGGCAACGTCGTGGGGCTCGCCTGGACCGAAGCCGGCGGAGACGTCCTCCTGATCGAGGCCGTCACGATGAAGGGCAAAGGGGAGCTGGCCCTTACGGGCAACCTGGGCGACGTCATGCAGGAGTCCGCGCGGGCGGCCGTGAGCTTTTTGCGCGCGGAAAGCGAATCCTTGGGGATCGGAGATTTCGACTGGAAAACCGTCGATATCCACGTCCACGTACCCGACGGCGCGGTGCCCAAAGACGGACCTTCCGCGGGGGTAACCATGGCGACGGCCATTCTCTCCGCGGTCAGCGGGCGCAAGGTAAGCCCCAACATCGCGATGACGGGCGAAATTTCATTGCGCGGCCATGTGCTCCCCGTGGGCGGCATCCGCGAAAAGCTCCTAGCCGCCAAGCGGTACGGAATCGACCACGTGATCCTGCCCGAGGCGAACAAGGTCGACGTGGAGGAAATACCGGACGATATCCTGGGAGACATGAGATTCGACTACGCCTCCGAGGTCGGAATGATTTTCAAAAAGGCCCTGGCCGCGTAACGGCGGCTCTTATCGAAGATGCCCGAAAATATTACGCGTTGGAAGGTCAAAGTCGAGGCGACCGGCTTCAACGTCTCGCAGTTTCCCCCCGAAGGCGTGCCGGAAATTGCCGTCGCCGGACGCTCCAACGTGGGCAAGTCCACCTTGATCAACGCCCTTTTGGGCACGAAACTCGCCCACGTCGGGGCAACGCCCGGGAAGACGAGAAGCGTCAACTTCTACTCCGTCGAATCGAGGGGGGACGCGGGGCTTTTTCGCCTGGTGGACCTGCCGGGCTACGGCTACGCCGAGCGCAGCAAATCCGAGAGAAAAGCCTGGTCTCAGCTCACGTCCTCTTACGTCGAAAAGAGGAGGTCTTTGATTTTAGTCTGCCACCTCGTGGATTTTCGCCATGGTTTGCTGGCCAACGACCGCGCCTTACAGGACTGGCTCTCCGAACGCAACAGGGCGGTTATGGTGCTTTTCACCAAAGCGGACAAAATTTCCAGGAGCAAAAGACGAGCGGCTTTACAGCAATACGTCCGGGACGGACTGAAGTCCGTCGACGTTCCGATCGTCACCTCCGGCGAGGAGCGGTTCGGCATCGACGAGCTGCGAGAATTTTTAGAAACGCACGTCACCCAGACGCCCCTTCCTGCATAAATCCCTTCTTCATCGAGATGATTGCTCCTGTAATTTTAAAAATCCGATAATGAAACGGGCAGCTTGTAGACCGACCCAATATCCGGGGTGTCGGAAATTTTCACCCGTAAGTTGACCCTGTGTTCGTCGTTTCAGGGGCTCGGGGGGCGCGCTCCGCGCTAAAAGCCACGCGGGCCATGCCCCCCTGAGTTTGAACGTTTGCGGCTAACCCTGTCTCGCCCGTAATAACCTCATTCGTCATAGTCATCGTACTCAGATTTGTTCTTCGGGGCGGTATCGTCGACGTGCTCGATCGCCATGATCCACGTTCCGGCGCGGTTGAGCCGGAAAGAAGCCTGCCCGGAAGCGTC
>JAISQE010000067.1 GCA_031274425.1 Synergistaceae bacterium
CCGTCGGCTTGGAGTATCGTCGCGACCTGTCCTGGGCGGAGGGCCTTGATGTCGTTGGTTCGGGCCGTGAGTTCGATTCTTCCTTTTTTCGTGTCCACCATCACCTTGCCGGCGGAGGAAGCCTCCCCGCCAGGCTCTCCATGTCGAGGGTCCCGTCCTCCTGGAACTTGAGGAACGTTTTGATCATGTAAAGAGAAAGAAGCGCCAGCGTGATTCCCGCGCAGACCCCTAACAGCGAGGACATTTCTCTCGACGCCCCGGAGAGGGACGCCGCCAGAGTCACCCACCCATAGCCGACGAAAAGCGCGACAAAGTTTCTGACGGAAAGGTAATCGGAAAGTCCAGCCGCGTCCGCGTCGAAATCGGAGCTCCCACCCCCGGTGGCCCCGCCCTCCGCGTCCTCGACGGTTCCGAAAGTCTGGAAAAGAAAAACGAGCGTCGCTAGGCCGCCTATGGCGACGTGGGCCCACGCCCACGGGTCCATCGTCATTTGGGGCGTTTCGCTTGAGGCGTCTCCGGCGGTTTTGTCGTCGGTTCATCCTCGCGCTTGCCGAGGATTCCGGGGCTGGTCACACCCGTCATCCGCAGAAGATCCTGCAAGGGCGGCAGGCTTGTCGCGTAGTCGCGAACCAAGTTCGAGATGGTTTTGCCATCCGCCTGACCGGAGTCCCAGACCGTCACCTTGTCTATCTTGAAGTTGGATATGGCCTGAGCTTGAATACCCATCATCTCTGGGACCTTCTCGGCCATCATGAGGAGGAAAGCCGCGTTTGCGTCGCCCGCGGCGGCCTCCACCAGCTTCCTGATGCCCTCGGAGTTCGCCTCGAACACGGCCTTCATGCCCTCGGAACGGCCGAGCATTTCGTTTCTGATCTTTTCGCCTTCGCCGCGCCCCTCGCGGCTTTGGCGCTCCATCAGCGCCTCGGCCTCCAGGATTATGCGCTGTTTTTCGGCTTCGGCGGCCGGGATAGCGTCCGCGATGCGAGACGCCTTGTCGCGCTCCGTTCGGGCGGTTTCCGCCTCCATTTCGGCCAGGTAAGCGAGCCGTTTGGTTTCGGCTTCTTTCGTCTTCTCGGCGACCATACCGCGCCTGTTGGACTCCGCCATCTTCTCGCGCAGCTCCGCGTCGGACTCCGCCTTGATCTGGCGCGCAAGGTTTTCCCCTTTGACGGCTTCGGCGTCGACTGTGGAGACGCCTATGCGCTGCTCCCTCACGGCGTCGGCAAGCCCGATCTCCTTCTCCTTGGAAGCGCGGGCTATGGCAATCTCTCGTTCTTTCGCGTTCTCCGCCAGACCGATCTCTTTTTCCTTGTTGGCCTCGGCTATGCCGATCTCCTTTTCCTTCATGGCCTGAGCGAGTCCGATTTCCCGTTCTTTGTCGGCGCCGGCCACGCCGATCTCCCGCTCTTTGGCGGCGTTCGCCACGCCGATTTCCTTCTCTTTGTCCGCCTGAGCGACGCCAATCTGGCCGTGCCGCTCCTGTTCGGCCACGTCTATCCTCGCCTGGTTGATGGCCTCGGATGCCGCCTTTTGCCCTAAGGCTTTGATGTATCCAGACTCATCGTCGATGTCCTTGATATTGACGTTGATGACGCGCAACCCCACCTTGGCGAGCTCGACCTCCACGGACTCCATCACGGCCGACTGGAATTTCTCTCTGTCCTTGTTGATCTCCTCGATGTTCATGGTGGCGATCGTCGCGCGGAACTGGCCAAAGATGATGTCCTCCGCCACCTGCCTCACGGCCGATTGATTCAGTTCGAGGAGGCGCTCGGCGGCGTTCTTCATCACCACCGGTTCCGTGCTGATGCCGACGGTGAATGTAGAGGGCGCGGCGATGCGTATGTTCTCTTTCGACAACGCCCCCTGCAGAGGTATTTCTATGGAAATCGGGGTCAAGTCCAGATAGGAATAATCCTGAAGAAGCGGCCAGACGAACGCGCGCCCCCATGAATGCACTTCGCGCTTCCCTCGCCGGTTTTTCCGAAGATGACGAGAATTTTGTCCGACGGGCAGCGTTTGTATCGTTTTATCAGCGATATGAACGAAAGAAAAACGAAAACAACAAGCACTGCGGCAAACACTATGGCGACATACATGGGATCACCTCCGCGTTTTTTTCAAGATGTTGGATACGACTCGATTGTTTATTATTCCCCGCTGACGACGTCGGAGCTGACGCCGGGGACATCCGTCACGGGCAGAACTTCTTCTGTTTGGGGCGGGAAAAGGGCGGGGTCGTGAATCACGACGCGAGCCCTGCCGAGCAGTCCCTGGCTGAAATTGGTCACGGCCGCGCGCTCTTTTTGCTGCTGCAAAAGCATACGAATGTCCGCGCTGACCTCGTCATAAGGTGATATTTTTTCGTCGACCGCTTCGCTCTTGACGCCCACCGCGAAGTCGTCGCTGGCGACCTCGAAAACGGCACTGACGGCCCCCAGGTCCAGGGACTTCATCGGCGCCAGATAATCGTCGAACGCGGATTCGGGAACGAACATCGGAGCGGTCGTCACGTTGATCACCTTTGCGGGATCGACGACGTCCCCAGAGGTCGCCGACTCCCACGGAGTCCCCTCAAGGAGCGAATTTCTGACCTTCTCGGCCTCGTCCTCGGACGCGAAGTTGCCCAAATGGATGTTGAACCCCGCGGGCTGCCTGAAAAAGAGGTTCTTCGTGCTTTCGTAGAACTCCGCCGCTTCGTCCTCACTGACCGTCACGGCGCCGATGGACTCCTGAAACAAGCGCTGGTTCGCCATCTGCTGGGCGATGTTTTTTTTGTAATCCTCGACCTTTCTTCCCGATCGTTCGAGGAATTGATAGAAAGCCTCTCTCGTCGGAAAAACCTGGTCGGCGTACTCTTTCATCGCCTGGTCCGCGTCCGCGTCGGAGATGACGATGCCGCTCTCTTTAACCTCCTGGTCCATTTGCCGTTCCATAACATATTGGTCGAGCGCGGACTGATAGATGAAGGGCATGTCCGTGGACAAAATCTCTCGATTGCCTTGTTCTTCGATATACTGCCGAACCCTCTGATCCAGCGTGGATCGCATCAACCGGACGCCGTTGACATCGGCTACGGCGTAATCCGACATCTGGCCGGAAGAAGACGCTCCGCTACGCGACCCGGACTCGTACATCAAAAAGGTAGACACGAGGAAAGCCAGGACGATGATGACCATAATCCAACGCATTTGCGTTCTCAACTTATTCATCAAGGAAACCATCTTCTTTCAATAATCTTCTTTAATCTTCTTTTAAAATATAGGGACGCCGTCGGAGTCCGCAGAGTAAAATTTTAACACATCCTCTGGCCTCGATCGTTTATCCGTGCTTTTTGTCGCGGGCAAAGCGCCGATACCAAAGCAAGTATCCCGCAGCCAGGGCAACCGCGCAGGCGACGCTGAGAAATGTCAGCAAATGCAGGTAACGTTCGAGCAATTCCTGATGCTCTCCCAGCAAATAGCCGACCACCGTCAGGACCAGGGCCCAAAGCCCCGCCCCAATGGAGGTGTAGAGCACGAAAGTCCCCAGTTTCATCCGAACGATGCCGGCCGGAAGGGAGATGTATTGCCGAATGACGGGCAGCAATCGTCCCACCAGCGTGCTGACGTGGCCGTGGCGTTCGAAAAATGCGTCCGCTTTTCCGAGAGATTCCTCCGAAACGAAAAAATACCTTCCGTACTTGAGCAAAAACGGCCGTCCGAACTTGAGGGCGAACCAATAGTTGAAAAGGGCCCCCAGAATGCTCCCCGCGATCCCGGCGATCACGACGACGGCGAAGGACATCTCCCCTTTCCAGGCGAGATATCCCGCCGGCGGCAATACCACTTCGCTGGGAAACGGGAAAAACGAGGATTCTAGAAACATGAGCGTTACGATCCCCGCGTAGCCCAGTCTCCCGATCGTCGCCACCAGCCAGTTGGTAAGGCCTTTTATCAACGCGATCAGGGTCCCGAGATTATAAAAAAAGATCCCCCCCGCAACGACGACACCCGCCAAGCCGACAGCGAGAAGCGCTCCGGCCGAAACGCGTTTGCGCTGCTCGCTCACGACGGGATTTCCTCGCGCAAAGCGTCTTCGCGAATTCGCCCCTCCACCACCAGCGCGGTCCTCCCTTTAAGCCAGGCATGGCAGGATCTCCTGTCGGGGGCGAAACTCAACCGAACCTCATTGATCCCTCCAGGGTTGCGGACGCGGATCGTACGCGCCGCATCTTCATGCATGGCATCCTCATGCGCGGCATCCCCGGCGACCGCAAAGGCCACGGCCACGGCTACGCTTCCCGTGCCGCAGGATTCCGTCAGGTTCTCGACGCCTCTTTCGTAGGTGACGGCTTTCGCCTCGGTTTGCGAGATCGACTGCGCGAAAGACACGTTGCTGCCCTCGGGGAAACGGGTAAAATCGTGGGAGATCTCGCGTCCTATCTCGATTTTCGAGGGGGCGTCGATCGCGTCGTAATCCTCCACGAACAGCACGCAATGAGGAACCCCCGCCGTCAGAAAAATATAGGGAAACTCGACGTCGCGACATCGCAGGCTTTGGCCGAAAACGATCCCCGCGAGATCCAAATTCCCCATATCCAGTTCGACGTAGGGAGACTCCACGCGGGCGCGCATCAAACCGGCCGGGGTCGTAAAGCTCATGGACGCCTCCGCCAAATTTCTTTCGAAGGCATAACGAGCAAGGGCGCGCGCGCCGTTTCCGCACATTTCGCCCTCGCTGCCATCCGAATTGAAGATGCGCATGGCGAAATCGGCCGTTTCCCCGTCCGTGTTCTTTGGGTTTTCGACCACCAATATCCCATCCGCTCCGACCGAAAATTTTCTGCGGCACAAAAGCCTAGCGAACCGCGCGAGTTCCTGGGACGAATAGCGAAGGTCCCGATTTTCCAGCACAATAAAATCATTCCCGTTTCCATGGACTTTAGTAAAATCGATCAAAAAATATTCCTCTCCGTTCCGTTCGGCTCAATCGCGTTCCGAGGAAGGAATCCAAGGATCCAGGCTTTCCAGTCGCTCCTCCAAGGACTCCAGATTTTTCGAGATTGTTTCCAGGCTGTAGGCCAATTGCAAACACGTCAACATCAACAGATGATCTTGATCGGTGCCGTCCCCTATGGCCTGCCCGACCTCGTCCACGATGGAGATCACTCGCGCGAGCGTGGGTTCGTCCAGCGCCGTCTGCATACGATAACTTCGCTTGCCTATGAGGATTCGCACTTCTCGCAGTTTAGCCAAGGAAGATCAGCTCCGTTCGCCGTCGGCGTTGCGCACCAAGGCGATCAGCTTGTCGTTCAATTCCTGAAGTTTCGACTCTATCCTGAATTGCTCCTGTTCGAAACGCAACGCGTTCGTTTGAGCGACCTCCAGCTCGGACCTCATTTCCTGCGAGGTTTTCACGGCCTCTTTGTCTCTCTCCGTCAAGCAAACGCGCAGGCGCGTTATCTCCCCCAGCATTTCTTCACGCTCGTCGAGAAGCAACCTGACCTTGTTCATCAAATACTCGACCAGATTCTCAATATTCTCCAATGTGTTCATGCCATCTCCACCTTGAAGTTTTTCTCGGGGACGCCGAGTTTCAGCCAAATCGCCCCGGAATATAGGGATGTAGGGAGCCAGGAGCTTTCAATAATCAACGCGATGTCAACGCAGTATCAATATCGACATCAACGCGATATCAACGCATATTGTATCCTTTTTTACTCAAG
This sequence comes from Synergistaceae bacterium, assembly GCA_031274425.1. GTDB lineage: Bacteria > Synergistota > Synergistia > Synergistales > Aminobacteriaceae > JAISLU01. The sequence goes on from JAISQE010000067.1 coordinate 5,708, forward strand.
GCGTCGCGTACCGAGTTGTGAATTTTATCAACTTCTTCGTCGTTCAGAGTTCGGTCGAAGGCGCGATAGCAGAGCGAAAACGCCATGCCTCGGTATCCTTCGGGGATCCCCTTGCCGCTGTAAATATCGAACAGTTTCACGCTTTCCAGAATTTTCGCGGAAGATCGCTCGTCGACGGAAGCGCGTATCTCGGCCAGTACCTCGTCCTGTGTTCTGTCGTTCGAAACCAGCATCGAGATGTCGCGGAAGCTGGCGGGGAAGGACGAAGCCGGCGTATAGACGGGTTTTTCGGCGTTCTCCAGAACGGTCAGAGTCAGCTCGAAGACGTAGACGGGCTCGGCGAAGCCCAGCTCTCGTTCGATGGCGGGCGAAAGGCGCGCCAGATAGCCGATGCCCGGAATAAGCGCGGTCTGACCGGCATGTCCGAAGGGCTCGGAGCCTCGGGTAAACGCCGCGCCGCGCCCTCGGATCTCCAGCAAGGCGAGGACATCGGCCTTGACGCTGAGGAAGTCGTCGCGCGTCTCCGCCCACGGAGTGCGAGGATCCGTGCCGCTGTAAACCAACCCCGCCAGGACGTCCAGCTCGCGATGTCCCGCGGAATGAGAGCGGGAGTCAGAGTGAGGCTCGTCGCGCAGGAAGACCCGCCCGATCTCGAAAAGCCGGACGGGGCCGCGCCACCCGGAGGCGACGCTTTCCCTCAGGCCGTTCAGCAACCCAGGAAGCAAGGTGGTGCGCATGGTCATCCAGTCCTGGCTGATGGGGTTCGCCAAAAAGAGCGGGTGAGCGCGTAGGTCGTCGTCAGGCAGCCGCAACGTCGAGACGAAGGACTCCGGCAGGAAACTGTAGGTGATCGCTTCCACGTAACCTCGAGCGATGGCGCAGGCGCGCAGAACGCCCGCCAGCGACGTCTCCGCGCCGATGTCGCCGCGCCTCGGCAGCACGCCCGGCAGGCGAACGGGGGCTTTGTCGTAACCGCGATAGCGCCCGATTTCCTCGATCAAATCCTCCTCGATGGCGATGTCGGGACGCCATGTCGGAGGCGTGAAGGCGCGAACGTTCTCCCCAAATTTTTCGCTTTCGAACTTGTTCGCGCGGCGGATGCCGTAGCCCTCGAGGATTTGGGTCGACTCCTCCATGTCGCTCCACAGGAGGTAGGTCTGGAGTTTTTTCTTCGTCAAAACGACGGGTTGGGGCTCCGGTTGGGCGTTGAACGCGGAGATCTTCTTGTATCCGGTCGTCGCCCCGCTCCACTCGCTCATCAAAAAGAGGGCATAATCGACGCCCAGAGCGGAAAGAGTGGGGTCCACGCCGCGGGAGTAACGGAACGCGGCCTCCGAGGCGACGCCCAGGCGGCGCGACGTGTGCCCGACGCGCCGGGCGGAAAAGCTGGCCCCCTCCAAAACGACGATGCCGGTGTCGTCGTGGACTCCGGTCTGTTTGCCGCCCATGACGCCCGCGAGGGATATCGGCCGAGTCCTTGCGCCGAGCGTCTCTTTGCCGCTGGTGACGAGCATGTCTTTTGCGGTCAAAAGACGCTCTTTGCCGTCCAAGGTGACGATCTTCTCTCCCTCGGAGGCGGAGCGCACCGTAATCTCCCGCTCCGGGAGGGTGTTCAGGTCGAACGCGTGCAAGGGCTGTCCCAAGAGAAGCATCACGTAGTTCGTCGCGTCCACGATATTCGAGATGGGGCGCATTCCCAAACGGGCGAGCGCCACGCGGATCTCCAGGGGGGACGGGGCGATCCCGACGTTCGTCGCGAGCCCCAGGTGGTAGTTCAGACACCCGTCGTCGGGCAGGGCGATCGTCCCGAACTCCACAGGCCAATCTTTAGTTCCGGCAACGTTTTCCTCCCAGGGCATCGGCTTCAGGACGGAATCGGGGTAGAGTCCCTTCAGTTCCCGGGCTATGCCGAGGACGCTCAAAAGGTCGCCCCGGTTGGGAGTGACGGAAATATCCAGAAGGACGTCTCCGAGGCCGTAAAGCGAAAGGGCGTCCGCTCCCACCGGAGCGTCTCCCGGCAGCACGAGAATTCCCTCGACGATGTCCACGTCGGGGAGTCCCAGCTCCGCCGCGGAGAGCATCATGCCCTCGCTGCGGACCTCTCCGAAATCGCGCAGCCCCAACTCCACTTTCTCCGAGGCGGCGCCGTGGGGTGTGATCCCAGGCAGCGTCGCGCCCGGAGCGCCGTAAAAAACTTTGTCTCCCGCCTTCAGGTTCGTCGCCGCCGTGACGCAGACGGCTTTGCCTTTGCTGGTATCCAGTTCCGCGACGAAAAGGTTTTCCTTCGACGGGTGCCTTTCGAGAGATTGGACGCGGGCCACGACGACGCCCGAAATCAGAGCGCCCGGGCGTTCTATGGACTCCACCTCCGCGCCGGACATGGTCAGGCGGAACGCCGCCTCCTCGGGCGACGCGGATAAATCCACGAAGCGGTTCAGCAACTGCCACGACACGATCATCAGGCATCCCTCCCCGATAGAAAATAGGAGACGTTTCCGTCGAACAAATAGCGAAGATCGTTGATTCCATACTTCAGCATCGCCATGCGGTCGAGTCCCATGCCGAAGGCGAATCCGTTGTATTCTTCTGGGTCGATGCCGCCCGCGCGGATCACGAACGGATGCGTCATGCCCATGCCGCAGACCTCGAGCCATCCCGTTCCCCTACAGACCCGGCAGTTCGAATTTTTCCCGCCGCACTCCACGCACTCGATATCGAGCTCCATGGAGGGCTCCGTGAATGGAAAATAGCTGGCGCGAAAACGGCTTTTCAGCTCCCGGCCGAAGAAGCCGTTCATCAGTTCGATCAAAGAGCCCTTTAAAACGGAAAACGACACGTCCTTCTCGACCAACAGCCCTTCGAGTTGGTTGAACATGGGCGAGTGCGTGGGGTCGTTGTCGCGGCGGTAGACCCTTCCGGGACAGACGATGCGCAGCGGCGCTCCGTATCGCAGCATCGCCCGCACCTGCACCGGCGAGGTGTGCGTTCTCAGGAGCCGCCTCTTCGAGGTTTCCCCGTCGCTTTCTTCCGAGTCCGGAAAGTAAAACGTGTCCTGCATGTCGCGCGCCGGATGCCAAGACGGCATGTTGAGGCATTCGAAATTGTAATAATCCTCCTCGATCTCCGGCCCCAACGCCACAGAGTAACCCAACCCCTGCATGATGGCGACGATCTCGTGCATCGTCTGGGCCACCGGGTGGAAAGCGCCCGCCGGCCGGCCCCGCGGAGGCAGCGTGACGTCGACTCTTCCCAGGGCCTCGGCCTCGGCGTCCTCCGCTCGAATCAGGGTTTGTCTCTTATCTTCGATTTTTTGCTCCAGCGCGTCCCGAAGTGCGTTCAAGGTCTCTCCGGCAAGGGGGCGTTCTTCGGGCGACAGGCTTCCCAACGACTTCAAAAGGACCGTCAAAGCCCCTTTTTTCCCCAGGTACTGGACCTTCAATTTCTGCAAAGCGTCCGTCGTCGCGATGGATACGACAGCGCGATCGAAGGAGCTTTTGACCTCCTCCACCTGATTTTCCAAATCGCTCACTACAGTTTCCTCCTTCATTATAAAAGGCAGATATAGTGCTTTAACAAAAGAACGTACTGGTAAAAATGAGTTAAACCCTTCAAAAAACTGTTTTTAGCTATTCTAACTTTAGGCCTTTTACTTCAATTCACTATAAAAAGGCAGATATTAAGAGGGCTCCTGCCGTAAAGGACAGGAACCCGATATTGTTCTTTGCGGCACGCAGAGAACGCGAGTCTCCATAAAAAGACCCTATTTCAGCGTGGATTTTGCTTGAGCGACAAGTTCACGGAACGCGGTCATATCGTGAATGGCCAGCTCCGAGAGCATTTTACGATTCATCGTGACGCCCGCTTTTTTGATGCCGTTGATGAAGGTGCTGTAGCTCATACCCTCCGCGCGAGTCGCCGCGCTGATGCGTGTGATCCATAGTTTGCGATAATCTCGTTTTTTGCGTTTTCTATCGCCGTAAGCCCTGGAAAGAGCGGCTAAAAAGGCTTCTTTCGCCCGGCGATATACATTTTTATGCTGACCCCAATATCCTTTTGTAATGGAAAAAAGTTTTTTCCTCTTTTGATTGCTGATGCTTCCGCCTTTGACGCGCATTCAACTTCATCCTTTCGTTAAGAAGTGCTCGAAATTTACTCGAATAAAGAGTCTCGACGCCCTAGGCGTAGGGAAGCATCCTCTTCATCTGGTCCATGAGGGTAGGGGAGACATACCCTGTTTTGCGCATCCTGCGCGTGCGTTTGGCGCTTTTGTGCTCCAGAATATGAGAGCGTCCAACCTTACGATAAGCGAGCTTACCTGTCGCCGTATAAGAAAACCTTTTCTTCGCACCGGAGTGCGACTTCAATTTCGGCATACGAATGTCCCCTTCCAATGTAAACGGCGTCTACGCCGTCGTCGATTTTTACACATTTTTAAAAATGTCAAAAACATTTCCTTCCGCCGGAGCGGAAAGCAACCGGTCCGTAAGACCCGCCGGCTCTATGTTCATGCCGAATCCTCCGTGGCGGCGGCGGATTCTAGAGTTTCCTCTTTCGGTTTGATTTTTTCCTTTTTTGTTTCCGATTTTGCTTCTGAAGGCGGAATCGACGCGCCCGTATGGCTTTTCTTGGGTTTGGCCGGCGCGACGGGGGTCAACATGATGCGCATGTAACGCCCCTCCATTTTGGGCGAACCCTCATTTTTGCCCAGGCCCTCGCATTCCGCGACGACGCGGTTCAGCACCTCTTCTCCTTTGGAAAGAAAAGACATCTCGCGCCCTCTGAAAAACACGGAGACTTTCACCCGATGCCCTTCTTCAAGGAAATTTTTTATGGCCCGCACTTTGAAGTCGTAATCATGCTCGTCGATTTTGGGGCGCATTTTCATTTCCTTCAACGTTTGCACCTTTTGTTTTTTGCGGGCGTCTTTTTCTTTCTTTTGGAGCTGGTATCGGTATTTGCCGTAGTCCATGATCCGGCATACCGGCGGTTTCGCCAAAGGCGCCACTTCCACCAAATCCAGCATACGCTCCTCGGCCATCTTCACAGCCTCAACTGTCGCAATCTGCCCGACCTTGACTCCATTCTCGTCTACCAACAAAACCTGTGGAGAAGTGATTTCGTTATTGATTCTGGGCTCATCTTCTTCAGTTCTCGGGACTATAGCCTTTCACCTCCAGATTTTATAAAAAGCCTGAAAAGATGCTTCTCAAGCCTAAAACAACAAAAAAGGACCTACCTTTTGGCGGCCCCCGAATACAATACCATCATTTGCTTTTTTCCACGATGGAATTTTAACCAGGCAACAAAAAAACATCGCGCAGGTGAGAGGGGCTGACCTCTACTTTAACCGATTCGATTATGAAATATACCATACTTTCTTTTGACATACAACCTAATTTCTCGAATTTTTGTAGTGACTCAAACTTCGTTTTTAAAGCAAGGCCCTTGAAAAATCGATAATGGATAACAAAAACAAGCTAAAAAGAAACAGCATGAGTTCTCTTTTTCCGATGATGGTCCGATGATCCATTCTTTCATTGCTCGTTGTGATCGCAGATCATGGCTAGTTAGGATATAATAAAAAGAAAAATCCCATTTGCGACAAAACATGCTGTTTGCACATTCATTATTCTTTTAAAAAAAATTATGGAATAGTGTTGTTTTCATCTAATCCAAAGGGAGCGGGGATGTCATGGCAAAGGTAACGATTCAGAAATTGTACGAGATGAAGGGCAAGGGGGAGAAAATTTCCTACGTCACGGCCTATGATTTTGGGCAGGCGAGCTTGGTCGAAAAGGCGGAAATAGAAATGATCCTCGTCGGAGACTCTCTTTCCATGACCATGCTGGGTAACGCCTCCACCGTTCCATTGACGACCGACGAAATGATCCATCACATCAAAGCTGTCGTCAGGGGGGCGTCCTCGCCCATGATCGTGGGCGATCTCGTCTTCGGCTCCTACAACGAGGGCCCGGAACAGGCCATCCGCAGCGCCAACCGACTGCTGAAGGAGGGCGGCTGCGACGTCGTAAAGCTCGAGGGCTGTATGCCCGAGATCGTCTCGGCTATGGTGAAAGCGGGCATCGGAGTCCAGGGGCATATCGGCCTGACCCCTCAGACCGCGGGGTTGCTCGGAGGCTTCAAACTGCAGGGCAAAAATCTGGACGCGGCGAAAAGGATCATCGATGAGGCCAAAGCCCTCGAACAGGCGGGTGCGTTTTCCCTCGTGGTGGAATGCGTCCCCGAGGAACTGGGGCGCGCGATCACCGAGGCCGTCAAAATGCCCGTCATCGGCATCGGCGCCGGGCGCTGGTGCGACGGCCAGGTGCTGGTGTACCACGATTTACTTGGTCTGTTCGACCGATTTACTCCGAAGTTCGTGAAAAAGTACGCCAACATTGGCGATCAAATCGTCAATGCCCTGAAGGACTACAAAGACGAGGTGCGTGGGGTGAAATTCCCGAGCGACGAGTACGTCTTCGGCGGCGTCACTCGGGAAGACATCGAGAAAATACGCTGAAGCCGCGCCTTTATGGTAGCAAGACATGAATCCGCTATGAGCGCTTTAGCGAGTATGAGCGAAAGTTTGAAGATGAAGATGAAGACAGTAATACTGGGATCCGGAGCAATGGGTTGCCTTTATGGCGGAATGCTGGCGGAAGCCGGATATGATGTCGTTCTGATCGACGTATGGAAGGAACATATAGATGCCGTCAACGCTTCGGGTCTGAAAATCGAGGGGTTGAGCGGTGATCGAACCGTCCGCAATATTCGGGGCGTCACGAATCCCGCCGACGCGGGGTCGGCGGATCTGGTGATCGTTTTTGTCAAGGCCACGACGACAGAACAGGCGATGCGCGGCGCCCTCTGCCTAGTTGGAGAGGACACGACCGTACTCACGCTGCAAAACGGGCTTGGAAACGTGGAAAAGCTTTGCGACGTCGTCGACGCCTCGCGCGTTGTAGCGGGGACGACGGGGCATGGATCGACTCTCGTCGAGCCGGGACACATCCGCCATGCCGGCGCGGGGGACACCGTGGTCGGGTTCCCGAAGAGCGGGGAATCGAACGACCGCGTCGAAACGCTCGCCGCGCTCTTAAACGGGGCGAAACTGACGACCCGTGTTTCCACGAACGTCATGGGACTGATCTGGACCAAGCTGGTCGTCAACATTGGCATCAATGCTCTCACCGCTCTGACGGGCCTGAAGAACGGACGGCTCGTCGACATTCCCGAAACGATGGAACTGATGGAGATGGCTGTCGCGGAGGCCTGCGCCGTCGCGGAAGCGAAGGGCATTCGTTTCGAGGTTGACAACCCGCTGAAACACACGATGCACATCGCAAGGCTGACGGCCGCCAATCGTTCGTCGATGCTGCAGGATGTGACGGCCAAACGCCCGACCGAGGTTTCCGTGATCAACGGAGCCATTGTTGAAGAGGGCAAACGGCTCGGCATTGCCACACCGGTCAACGCCGTTCTGACCAACCTGGTGCTGACGAGGCAGAAGACATACGAAGAAATTCAATAAATCTAAAAACTCAGGAGGGATATGTACTATGAAAAATTGTATTCGAAACGTTGCTCTGTTGCTTTTGATCGTTCTGCTCCACTCCGCCCCCGCCCTCGCCGCGCCCAAATTCTCCTTCAGACTGGGACACGCCGTCCCGGAGGAGAACGCATACCATTACGGCGCGACGAAGTTCGCCGAACTGGTGGAGGCAAAGACCAACGGCGAGGTCCACATCGACGTGTTCCCGAACAACCAGCTGGGCACGGGAGAGCGCGACCTCATCGAGGGACTTCAGCTGGGGACCGTCGATATTTACGTGGGCTCTACGGGACCTATGGGAGGTTTCGAGAAACGATTTCTGCTTTTCGACTTCCCTTTTCTTTTCAGGGATAAAAAACACGTGTATTCCGTGCTGGATGGCGAGATCGGACAGCATATCCTGAGCTTGCTGGACGCAAAGGGCATGCGCGGCTTGGCGTGGATGGAGAACGGGTTCCGCAACCTCACCAATGTGAAACGAGCCGTCAATGGCGTCGAAGACGTCAAAGGACTAAAGATCCGTACAATGGAAAATAAAGTGCACATGGCGATGTGGCGCACACTAGGCGTCGACCCGACCCCTATGGCCTGGAGCGAGGTCTTCACCGCTCTGCAGCAGGGAACCATCGACGGACAGGAGAACCCCATTCCCGTGATCTACACCTCGAAACTTTACGAGGTGCAAAAGCACCTCTCCCTGACCCGTCACGTTTTTTCCCCAGCCATGATTGTCGTGGCGAAGTCGGTTTTTGACTCCCTGCCCGAGGAGTACAGGACAATTTTCGCGGAAGCCGCGCAGGAGGCCGCGCTTTATGAGCGTGAGGTCTGCGACAAAATGGAAAACGAGTTCATCGAGTCTCTGAAGCAAAACGGCATGGAAGTTACGACTCCCGACCTCGCCTCGTTCCAGGAGGCGTGCAAGAGCGTATACGAGGAGTTCAAGGGAGAGCTCGACGAGGACGCCGGGCTGCTGGATCAGATTATCGCGATGGGTAAAGAATAAGGAAGGAATCGTCGCGTGGGAACCTGCAGGAAAACGCTGGACCACATTCAGCGGCTGACGGAATACGTCCTGTTTCTTATGGTGGCGGCGATGGTCGTCATCGTATTCGCGCAGGTGATTTTTCGTTTCGTTCTGCGTGCGTCTCTGCCCTGGTCGGAGGAGGCCGCTCGTTACATCATGGTCTGGATCTCCATGCTGGGTGCCGGCATCGGAATTCGCCGTAAGGGGCATATCGGAGTCGAGGCGGTGGTCATGCTTCTTCCCTCCGCGCTCAAAAAAGCCGTCGCCGTCCTGACGGCCCTGATCGCGTCCGGCTTTTTCCTCGGCATGGTCGTGTACGGAGTGCAAATCTGTCGGGTCGTCGCGGCTCAGGAGTCTCCCGCTATGGAAATTTCAATGGCGATTCCTTACAGTTCCTTGGTCGCCGGAGGGCTCTTGATGCTTTTCTATTCTCTGGAAGAGGCCCTGAACCTGACGATTGCCCCCGCGTCGTTGGAGGAGTTGGAGGAGGGCGGACGATGATTACGATTCTTTTCGCCGCCCTGATCGTCTTTTTCGTCCTGAACATCCCCATAGCGATCGCCATCGGTTCGGCGACGTTTTTGGCGCTTTTCGTCAGCCCGATCCCTCCGATTGTCCTCGTTCAGAAGATGTTCACCGCCATGGATTCGTTCCCTCTGATGGCCGTGCCCTTCTTTATTCTGGCCGGGGCGCTGATGGAAAACGGCGGGATTTCTCGCCGCCTCATCCACCTGGCCAACACCTTCGTGGGGCATTTCGCCGGAGGGCTCGCTTTCGTCGCGATCATCGCCAGCATGTTCTTCGGCGCTATTTCCGGCGCGGCGGCGGCATGCGTCGCGGCCATCGGGTCCGTGATCATCCCAGAAATGGTCGCCCGCGGATATGGAAAGCCCTACACCGCAGCCGTTCAGGCAACGGCGGGAACGTTGGGCGTCATGATCCCCCCGAGCATTCCCATGATCATCTACGGGGTCATGACCGGCGTCTCGATCGGCGCACTTTTCATGGCGGGCTTTATTCCCGGCGTTCTGGTGGGTGCGTCCCTGATGTTTGCGGCGTGGCGCATCGCGCGCAAACGCGGCTACCGGGGCGAGCGGCGCTTCACATGGAGCGAGCGCAAGGCCGCCTTCAAGGACGCGTTCTGGGCGCTCCTGATGCCCGTGATCATCCTGGGCGGCATCTACGGAGGAGTATTCACTCCGACGGAGGCTGCGGTCATCGCGGTGGTCTACGGGCTCTTCGTCGGCTTCTTCATGTACAGGGAACTGCACTTCGCCCAGATGAAGAGCATCTTCGTCAACTGCGCGGTCAGTACGGCGATCGTCATGTTCATCATCGCGACGTCCTCCGCGTTCAGTTGGGTCATCACCTCGAAGCGCGTGCCTCAGATGGTCGCGGAGGGAATGTTGGCGTTCTCCTCGAACCCTTTCGTCATCCTCCTGATGGTCAACCTGCTGCTGCTTTTCATCGGCACCTTCATGGAAACGGTCGCCTCCATCATCATTTTGGTTCCCGTGCTGTTGCCCGTGCTGAAAAGCATCGGCGTCGATCCTCTGCACTTCGGCATCGTCATCGTGGTCAACCTTGCCATCGGCATGGTGACCCCGCCCTTGGGGGTCTGTCTTTTCGTGAGCTGCGGCATCGCCAAAATTTCGCTGGAGGACATTTCCCGCGCCGCGCTTCCCTTCATCGCGGTGATGATTCTGGACGTGTTGCTGCTGACCGCTTTCCCGGCGCTCAGCACCGTTCTTCCCAAACTGATGGGACTGTATTGATCAAGCGCCGGGGTCGCCACGCGTGGGCAATCGCCGCCTACGTTTTGAGTTTTGAGAAGTGGTTCCCGATGAATGACCACGCGTGTCGGTCACAAATACTTTTCAAAAGCGCTGATGAGAACGGGGATTTCATCCTCCTCTAGGCACTGCGGATTGATGACGAGTTCGGCGCCGGAAAGTCCGGTATAAATTTGCGGGTCGAGCCCCAGAAGTTCCGCATAAAGCTGCGGGGCCGTTTTACGGGTAGGTTTGACGTACACTCTCAGGATGTCGGCGGGTTGTATGCCGGGTTCCGTGGGAAATCCCTCCCGCACGGCGGCGTAAGGGATTTGAGATAGTTTTTCGCTGATCCGGCGCGTCATGGACTCCCAAATGACGACCTGCCGGTCGTAATCTTTGGCGACGAACAACTCCACCGCTTTTACGATGCCGGCGATGGTTTCCTTGTCGATTTTCATGGCGCGCCCGATGCTATAGTTGGGACAACAATTGGCGTCGCAGGCGGCGACCAGTTCCGCGTTCCCTAGGATCAAACCGGAGGACTGAGGTCCGCGCAGTTCCTTGCCTCCGCTGAAAATCACCAGATCCGCGCCTTTTTCCAGATATTTGCGAATGTTGGATTTGGGGGGAATTTCCGCTGCGGCGTCTACAACTACGGGAACTTTGTACTTTTTCAAGATGGGGATGATGAGGCTCAAGTCGATGGAGCCGCGCATCGGCTCGGCTTCCGATGCGTAAAAGAAAAGCGCGGTCCGGTCGGAAACGGCGGCCTCCACCTGCTCGACGCAGGCAAAAGATGTCGTGCCGATTTCCTTCACTTTTATACCGGAAAGCAACAGCGCTTGATCGTATAACGTCCTGTGGCACTTGAGCACCAAGGCTTCATCCGGCATACCCGCGGTGTCGGGAAGCTGGAGTTTTTTCGCCTCGTCCCCGCGCGTCATGCACGCGGCGGCCGCAATCGCGATGCCGGCAGCCGCGCCGCACGTTATGCAGCACGCGTCGACTCCCAGCAGTGCCGCGATGCGCTTGCCGGCGGCCTCGTGCAGCGTCGAGATTTCGACATAATGCCTCGAAGCCTCCCTCATGGCTTCGAGCACCTCCGGCGCCATCTTGGAACCGCCGACCTTCGTCACCGTACCCCACGCGTTGACCATTGTCTTCACATTCAGTTGTTCGTATATCGATTGCGTCATCGTATCGTCAGCGTCTTCTTTCTTTAAAAAATATCGATCTGAAACTTCCATCTAAATAATATGCCGATATTTTTCATAGTATCGCAGGTCTTCCCTTATCGGTTTCGATTCGATCAAGGCTTTCTTGATAAAATCCCGTTTATCTTTATAGAGCGGGTACCCGTTTACCGCCAGGTGCTCCTTCCACATATTATCGATGGGTGTCTGATGCATCTCGATCGCATCTATCTTTTTTTCAAGGACGTCCGAGATATCCACAATCAAATTGCTCTCCTGCGGGCCGCGCGCGCAATAATATTTTTCGGTCACAAAATGCGGAACAATCCCCATGTCTTTGAGTTCCGGCAAGTCGAGTTGCCGACCGGACATCCAGCAGGCCTGCTCTACCGCCATGGCGGTGATGTAGTGGTCAGGGTTTTCCTCGTAGTGCCCCCAAGGGTCAAATGAAATCACCGTGTCGACTTTTAAAAAACGGAACAACGCAATCAACCTGTGGCGCATTTCCGTTAAAAGAGCATGATCCAGATAATGATTCTTGTAGTTGAGATCGTATACTTTTTGAATTCCGAAAAAATTGGCAACCGCCCGTGTTTCCTGTTCGATGCGGAATATGGTCTCCCCTGCCGTGAGGTCGTATGAATCCATTTCATCATTGGAGGTGCGGATGAAATATCCGGCGTACCCCTCGCCGATCAATTTGATGATCAACCCCCCCGCGGATAGGGAAAAATCGTCGGAATGAGGAAATACCGCCGCACATACTTTCCCTTTGTGGGGAGAGCCCTTTTTCCAGGTCTCGATAACGATGTCGTCCATGCCGAATTTGACTCCCCTTTGCGCCTTAAAGCACGGCATTGCCTGTTATCGGCGTCAGTTGTTGAATGTAGAGAGAAACTCCTTGAGTCTATCGGACTTCCGCTCCTCAAAAATTTCAGTGGGCGTGCCCATCGAGGCGATTTTACCATTGTCCATAAAAACGACCTTGTCTGAAACCTCATAGGCAAAACGCATCTCATGCGTGACGATCAACATCGTCGCTCCGTCCGCGGCAAGTTGTTTGATGACGTTCAAAACCTCGCCTACAAGCTCGGGGTCGAGAGCCGACGTGGGTTCGTCGAACAAAAGAATTTTGGGGTTCATGGCGATCGCGCGGGCAATAGCCACTCGTTGCTGTTGTCCGCCCGAGAGTTGCGACGGGCGGGAATGAGTTCTGTCCCCCAGTCCGACGCGCTCCAGCCAACGGGATGCCTCTTTTTCCGCCTCCGCCCTAGGAAGTTTTTTTACCTTGCGCAACCCAAGGGAAACATTACCCAACGCCGTCATATGAGGAAACAGATTGAATTGTTGGAACACCATGCCCGTCAGCAAACGTTGACGAGCAATGATTCTTTCAGGAAAACGCTTTCTTTTAGAGTTTTCCTCGTGATACCCCACCGGATTTCCGTCCAAAAGAATCGAACCGGCCTGAAACGTTTCCAAAAGGTTGATGCAGCGCAGCAACGTCGTCTTGCCGGAACCGCTGGCGCCGATGATGGACACGACCTCTCCGGCGTTGACGTCCAAATCCACACCCTCGAAGACCTTCAGGGACCCAAACCATTTCCCCAGTCTTCTGATTCGCAGCAAGCTATCTTCCATTAAAATTACCCCCCGTCAAAACGAAGTCGTTTCTCGGCCGCTTTGCCCGTAAATTCGATAACGGTGTTCAGCAGAAAATAGATCAGACCGATGAAACAATAATATTTTAAGGCATGGTTGTTGGTCGCGATCAGTTGTTGCGTTACCAAAAGCAGATCCGAAATGCCGATCAGCATCAATAACGTAGTCCCCTTGACCGTTTCGGTCGCGCTGTTCACCCAAGGCGGAAGCATTTGGATCAACGCCTGCGGCAGAAGAATGTAGTACAAAATTTGTCCGAAACGAAAACCGATCGCTTTACCGGCCTCGATTTGTCCTCTAGGAATGGCCTGTAGAGCCCCACGCGTCAATTCGGCCATTTGCGCGGTGTTCGTGACGGAAAGAGCGATAATTCCAGCCATCAGCGCCGGCAGTTTGACGCCATAAGATCGAAGGAAAACGTCCAGAAAATAATAAATGGTGAAAACGACGACCAACCCAGGAATTCCACGAACCACGTCTACGAAAAGACGAAAAGGAAACACGACGTACTTACGCGCGAACGTCATGATAAAGCCCATGACGATGCCGCAGAATGAACCGATCGCGATCGCGCAGACAGCCGCGAACATCGAATGAAAAATTCCGATAAAAACAGCCATCCTCGCCGCCAGCAAACTTTCCCAAAAACCCACGGGGCTCATGTTTTTTCCTCCGAGTCAGGGGGGCGTCATTGGATTGCGAACCTGCGCTCGATACGCCTCAAAATAAAGGCCATCAGATAGCAGGCGATCACGTAGAGAGCGGCGGTTATCAACCATACTTCGAACACCCGAAACGTGAGAGTGTTGATTTTTTTTGCGTTATAGGTCAGCTCTGGGATGGTGATGGACGCGGCAAGCGAGGTATCTTTGAAAAGAGATATCAGATAATTGCCCAACGAGGGCAGAACGTTCTTAAACATGATCGGAAGCTGGATGTTCCAGAAAATCTGCAAAGGAGTCAACCCTATAGCCTGACCGGCTTCGAGAATTCCCGTCGGAATCGCCTCTAACCCCGCGCGGAAAACCTCGGTCATATACGCGCCGGCGTAAAGCGACAGGGCAAAAATAAACGACTCGCTCTTACCCAGTCGAATATGGAGGTCCGGCAGACCGAAATACGCTATAAAAATCAGCACCAGCAGAGGCGTATTGCGCAAAAGCGTCACATAGAACCGCGCAATCCCTCTGAGGAGGGGGTGCTTGGAAATCGCCGCAAGCGCCATGAACAATCCCAACGCCATGCCGATCATCAGTGAAGCCAGCGCCAGCAAAAAACCCAGGAGGAGCCCGTCGAGCAATAAATTTATCTGAGCGAACACGATATTGAAATTCCAAAAATATCTCAATCGTTCTACCTCCTGGATGAAACTCTAAACGACGGGCTCAACGATACATGAGTGGTTTTCCGATAGGGGGCGTGGGGAGTTTTTCCCCAAACCATTTTTCGTAAGCGGTATTGTAGAGCTCGTAGGTCGAACCCGCCATGCAATCGATAAACACGGTGTTCACGTAATTCAGCCATTCCTGCTCGTCGGGTCTCACTCCGCCGCCGTAAAGTTGTGGGTTGAACCCAAAACCGGAATCGACATAGAGTTCCGGCTGTTTGCTGGCCAACCATTTAATCGAAGAAAGATCTACCGCGCCGGCATCCGCGCGGCCAGACGTGACCGCCTGATAAACCAGGCCCTGGTTTTCGTACTGATCGTCCTTGCTGCCCGGAACCATTCTCTGCACGTTATTGGCGGCGTCCGCGTTTTGCAGTATCGCGATGGTCACCGTCTTACCCGCCTGCACCGCCGCCACGAGGTCGTCGTATTTTTTATATTGGCTTTTAGGCGATAGAATGAGTCCGATGCCTTCCGTATAATAGGGAACGGTGAACGCAATTTGCTGGGCTCGGGCCGGAGTGATCGTCATGAACTGAAGACAGATATCGACTTTATCCGCGAGCAAATTGGGAATACGCTGATCGGGCGCTTGCTCTACGAACTCGACCTTCGTCTCGTCGCCAAACAACCCGCGTGCCAAAATTTTACCCATCTCAATGTCCATGCCTTCATATTCGCCGTTGTTATTTTTGAGATGCCAGGGAACGTTAGTGCTGCCCGTGCCCACGACCAACTTGCCCCGAGCAAGAATTTCCTGTAGTTTCCCGGCCGCCTCGGCGTTTCCGACCATACAAGCGAAAATGAGCGCCAAACAAAAAAAACCAACACACGACAGTTTTGCGAACTTTTTCATTACCCTCTCCATCTCCTTTTTTTAAAATAACCGATGAGCTTTTATTATATTACCCCGATGTCTAAATAGGTCAAGTAGCATAAGCGATTGCCGGGTGCTCAAAGAAGTCGTCCAATGCTGGTCAAACTTCTTTAGAAATGGGTAAGATCCAGACGGGCTTCTTTAATAGCCCACGGCGTCGCGATCGGCAAGGCTGCCTCGGGCAATTTTGCGAGAGTTTCCTAAAAGCTGCCACAGCGCGACTTCAAAGCCGATCCAACCCTCGGCGAGCGAGGTTTTTTCGAGGTAGGAAAGGCGTATCAGGCTCAACATGAAGTGTTTGACGTTTTCTCGTCCAAAATGATCGAGGGCGTTGCGCGCCATGCGCAGCGCGTATTCGCGTGTGGCTCCGATAGCCGAGAGGGCCTGCCCTTCCGTTTGGGGCGAGGAGCAAGCGATGTAAAGCGCTGGGCGCAGTCGGTTGTAGAGAGCGGTTAAAAGCGGAAGAGGGGATGGGTCCGATTCGAGGTATTTCAGAGCGTTCAGCACGTCTTTGTGGCGGGCCTGACAGACGCCGTCCAAAAAACGTAAAAGGGCGTTGCCCCCCTCGTCGAACGAAAGCTGCTTGACGGTCTCGACGGCGATGAGTTCCCCGGCTTTATAAAACGCCAATTTGTCCAGTTCCGCGCGCAATTCCTCCAGCGACTCCAGCGACTCCGCCAAAAGCGCGGCGGCCGCTCCGTCCAGTCGGCAGGATTTTTCTCTCGCGAGGTTGATGAGCCACTCCCGACGCTTCCAGGGAGGAACGGAGGCGTCGGAGCGGATAAAAGCGATTTTTTGCAGAATTTCCTTCGCGAAGATCTTCTTCGTGTCCCCGTTGAAGACGGCGACGATAACGTCGTCCGCGTCGTCTTCCAGAAGGTCTACGAGGGAAAGCGGGAAGGCTCCGAGTTGCTCGGCGCCCTCTAGGATCGTCATTCTCTTATCGTCGAAAAGGCCCCCGCTGCGGGAGGCCGCGATCACCCCCGGCCAGCCGCCCGGCACGGACGCGGCCTCGAATTTGCCGGTCAAGGCGTATCCTTTCTTCGTGAGGTCCGACAGCGATTCTTCCAGTTTTCGACGCTGACTCTCGTGTCCCTCGATGGCGATCAGCTTCGGCATTCGGGTTTTAAAGATCCTTGACGACGATGTTGACGAGCTTGTCGGGTACGGCGATGATTTTGACGATCTCCTTAGGGATGCCCTGGGGCGCGATCTTCTCCTTGACCTGCGCGTCGCTCATCACGATGTCCTTCAACTGCGTTTCATCGAGTCCCGCCGGCATGGAGAGTTTGACGCGCACCTTGCCGTTCACCTGCACGACGATGGTGACGACGTCCGCGACGAGCGCGTCCTCCTCCGAAACGGGCCAGGGCGTCTTGGCGAGCAAGGTTTTGTTGCCCAACATCCGCCAGAGTTCCTCGGCGATATGCGGGCTGAAGGGAGACAGGCAGTTCAAAAGGACGTCCACCGCTTCGCGCCGCAGCTTGTATCCGACGGGCTCGGCGGGCTGAAACGCATAAAGCGCGTTCGTCAGTTCCATCAAACGGGCGATGGCGGTGTTGAACTGCTTCTCCTCGTTGATGTCGCGCGTCACGGAGAAAATCGTGTTGTGGATCTTGCGCTTGAAATCGCGCTGAACCGGGTCGGACAGGGCGGACATGGGGACGCGGGCAGGATCGGACTCGGAGTAAACGTCCCCCGAGCTAGGCTCATGGGTCAGTCCCTCCAGGTTGTCCTCCACGAAGCGCCACACCCGGTTCAGAAAACGATGCGCGCCCTCCACGCCTTGTTCCGACCAGTCCAAGTCGTTCTGGGGCGGAGAGGCGAAAAGGATGAAAAGACGCACGGTGTCGGCACCGTATTTGTCGACGATCTCCGTCGGGTCCACCACGTTGCCCAGAGACTTCGACATCTTGGCGCCCTCTTTGATGACCATTCCCTGGGTCAAAAGATTGGTGAACGGCTCGCGCACGTTGCAGGGCAAGAGGCCGGCATCCGACAGGAACATCGTGAAGAAGCGCGCGTAGATCAAGTGGAGGCAGGCGTGTTCGATTCCCCCGATGTATTGGTCGACGGGCATCCAGTAATCCGTGTCCTTCGCGTTGAACGGCGCTTTGTCGAATCCAGGCGAGCAGTAGCGGTCGAAATACCAGGACGAGCAGAAGAACGTGTCCATAGTCTCGGCCTCCCGCCGCGCCTTTCCCCCACAGACCGGACACGCGGTTTCGAGCCACTCCGGCAGGTCCAGAAGCGGAGAACGTCCCACGTCGACGACTTGAACGTCCTCGGGCAGCAACACGGGAAGCTGGTCCTCGGGTACGGGAACCAGGCCGCACTTCGGGCAGTGCACGAAGGGAATGGGCGTTCCCCAATAACGCTGGCGCGAGATCAGCCAGTCGCGCAAACGGAAGTTCACCTCGCGCTTGCAGAGCCCTTCTTTCTCGCCCCAGTCGATCATCGCCTGTATGGCCTTTTGCGTCGGCAGTCCGTTGAATTGCGCGGAGTTGCAGCTCAGCCCGTCGTCCTCGAACGCGGCCTCCATCGTCGCGCCGTCCAGCGTTTCCCCCTCCGGCTGAATGACCGGAATGATCGGGATGCCGTACTTGCGGCAGAAGTCGAAGTCGCGCTGGTCGTGCGCCGGAACGCCCATGATCGCGCCCGTGCCGTAGTCCATGAGAATGTAATTGGCGATCCAGATGGGGACGGGCTCGCCCGTGACGGGGTGCGCGCCGGTGAAGGGCGTCTTGAGGCCCAGCTTCTCTCCCCCCGCGTCGGAGCGTTCGATGGCGCTCTGGGCCGCGCATCGGGCCACGAAATCGGACATTTGTTTCGCCTCGGAGGAACCGCCGTCCCCCGAGCCCTTTTTTTCGGCTTTTTCGGACAATTTGTCGATCATGGCCTTGATCAGCTCGTGCTCCGGGGCCAGGGCAATGAAGGTGATGCCGTATACCGTGTCGAAGCGGGTGGTGAAGGCTTCGATCGTGTAGTCCAGTTCCTCGACTCTGAAGGAGAGCCGCGCGCCCTCCGAGCGGCCGAGCCAATTGCGCTGCATGATGCGGACGCGCTCGGGCCAACCGGTGAGCTGCGTGTCGATGTTGTCCAGAAGCTCCTGCGCGTAGTCCGTGATCTTAATGAACCACTGTTCCAGGTTTTTCTTGACGACGGGCGTCTCGCAGCGCCAGCACGCGCCATTTACGACCTGTTCGTTGGCGAGCACGGTCCCGCAGGGCTCGCACCAGTTGACGGGAGCTTGTTTGCGGTACACCAGTCCCTTTTTGTACATTTGAAGAAAAATCCACTGGTTCCAGCGATAGTAGTCCGGGTTGCAGCTCTCGACGCGCCGCCTCCAGTCGTAGCTGTAACCCATGCGCTTGAGCTGATTCGTCATGTATTCGATGTTGTTCCAGGTCCACTCGTGGGGTTTGGTCTTGTATTTGATCGCGGCGTTCTCCGCCGGCATGCCGAAGGCGTCGAAGCCCATCGGGTAGAGAACGTTGAATCCCTTCTTGCGGAGGAAACGGGCAAGCATGTCTCCCATGGAGTAATTGCGCACGTGCCCCATGTGCAGCGCGCCGCTAGGGTAGGGAAACATCTCCAGGCAATAGAACTTGGGCTTGCCCGGATCGGTCTCCACCTCGAAACTTTTTTGATTTTCCCATATCTTTTGCCACTTTGTCTCGATTGCCTGAAAATCGTAGCCCATCGTACATTTCCCCCCGAAATTTTAAGAAAAAGGCTTGAGGCCGGAATCGCTGAAAACCCCTACGAACATCGCCCGGCAATTCAATATCAGAAAGGATTATAGCGTTTAACCCTCTCCGTGGCAAAGGCGGCGGGCATACGCTCCGCGCGGCGGGGAAAGCCGCGTTCCAAACCGGTATTATTATCGGTAAAGGCTTGCGTCGCCGCCTCCGAAAGTCGAGTATAATGAAAAATTATACGCGATAAGGGGGTATGACTGTGCCGAACATAGACGCGAACGCTGGGGGAAGCACGGAAAAAATTCAGGGAAAAAATCAAGATTTGAAAGAGCGCGCGTGGAAGGCGATCGACGAACGCGCGGAGGATCTCGGGCGCTTTGTTCGGGACATCGGAAAAAACGCCGAGGTCGGTTTCTTTGAAACGCGGACCTCGGAGAAGGTCGCGGATTTTTTGCGGAGCCTGAGGTTGCCCGTCGAGAACGGATTTGCGTTGACGGGCGTCGAGGGGCTGTTCGACACGGGGAAACCGGGCCCGAAGGTGGCGGTGTTGGGGGAGTTGGACTCCGTGGTCTGTTTCGACGCGCCCGACGCGAACCCGGAGACGGGGGCGGCGCACCAGTGCGGGCACCATGTGCAGCTCGGGGTCATGCTGGCGACGGCGGTGGGGCTGACGGGTTCCGGAGCGGCGTCCGAACTTGCCGGCAAGGTGGTTTTTATGGGGGTCCCCGCGGAGGAATACATCCAAATCGAGCGACGCCTGAAACTCAAAGATGAGGGTAAAATCCACTTTATCGGCGGCAAAGCGGAGCTGATTCGCCTTGGGCGATTCGATGACGTGGACATGACGATGATGATCCACGCCTCCTCTAATCGTCCGAGGGCCAGTGTGGACCGAGGGCGGACGAGCAACGGCTTCGTCGGGCTCACGATTCGCTACATCGGGCGTCAAGCCCATGCCGCGGGCAGCCCGGACCAGGGGATCAACGCCCTCTCCGCCGCCGTTCTGGGCATTTCCGCAGTGAACGCTTTGCGCGAAACGTTCCGCGACGAGGATCATGTACGGGTTCACTTCATCATCACCAAGGGCGGGGACCTGGTGAACTGCGTGCCCGACGACGTGCGGCTCGAAGCCTACGTCCGCGCCAGTTCCGTACCCGTGATCGAGGAGACCCTGACCCGAGTCGCCCGCGCGTTCAAAGCGGGAGGCGACGCCGTCGGGGCGAAGACGGAATGCAAGGTGTTGCCGGGCATGTTTCCCCTTGCCGGCTGCCCCGACCTGTACGAATTGTTCTATGAAAATTCCGAGCCCTTCGTCGCCCCGGAGGACTTCTTCGACGGCGGGCACATGGCGGGTTCCACGGACATGGGGGACATCAGTCAGATCATGCCGGCCTGTCATCCCATGACGGGCGGGATGGACGGGGTGCTCCACGGGGCGGACGCGCGGGTCGTGGACTACGGCGCGGCGGTGATCGCTCCCGGAAAGGCGATGGCCGCCACCGTGATCGACCTCTTGTTCAACGACGCGGAGAAGGCCCGGCGCATCCTGTCCTCGTTCAAACCCAACCTGACGAAAGAAGTCTACCTCAAAAAACTGAACGATTATTTCGAGTACAAGTAGAACACGTCACGTAGCATATAGAACATGGAGGAAATGAACATGCGCAGATTTTTGATTTTAACGGTCCTTGTTTCGATTTTTGCGTCGGGGACCGCGTTTGCGGAATACGACGTCAGTGGTTTGTGGCTGCTGGAGGGCAGCGGGTACGCCGAAAAAAGCCCCGTGCGGTCCGAGCTGACGGACACCGGGACGCTCGACATCAAAACCGAGACAAAGGACGGGGTCCAGTATATTGTGGGCTATTCCCTGGAACTGCGGCTCGACGCGTCGCGGTTCAACATCAACGCGTGGAAGGACTCCAAGATCGTGCTTCTGGACATCCCCGTCGTGGTTCCGGAGTTGAACCCCACGACGAACCGCCCCTTCGAGCTGCCCCCCGTCACCATCGACGGCTTGACCTACGAGGTGACGTTCACCACCACGACGTCAGGAACCGTGAAGATTTACGGCTACATCGACGTGGACGTGGTGGGCAGCGTCGAGATCAACTCCATAAGCGTCATTTGGAAAAGCGGAACCTCCAAACCGGATGTCCCCCAAATGACCAGCGGCTGCGATTCGGGTATGTCCTGGGTCTTGTTGGCGTTGGTTCTAGGGAGCGGGAGGGTTTGCCGACGCTTCCGGCGAGGCGGACTCTAAAACCCGGCGGAGGCCGGCGACGGTGAATCCGTTGGCTTCCAGAGCTTCTTTGACGGCGAACGCCAACTTTGCGGCGCCGTTGTAATCTCCGTGGATACCGATGGAGGATGCCTTCATCGGTATCGGCGTTCCGTTCGCGGACAAAAGCACGCCCTCCTTCATCAGTTGTACCATGCGTTGGGCCGCGGTGGGGGGATCGGAAATAATCTCGCCCCGTTCGCCTTTCGGGATCAAGGAACCGTCCTCGCGATATCCGCGATCCGCGAAGACTTCGCTCGCAAAGGATATGCCCACGTCGGACGCCGCGGACTCGAAACAGGTTCCGCTTTGTCCCAAAAGGACCGCGCTCTTGTCCGTATCCCTGACGGCGCAGGCGATGGACTTCGCCGCCGCCAGCTCCGCGGCGGCCCTTCTATAGAGCGCGCCGTGGGGTTTTACGTACTCGAGCCTCACGTTGTTCGCCCGGCATATCGCCGCCAGCGCGCCTATCTGGTAGAGCGAGTAAACGTAAATTTCGTAGGGAGTCATACCGAGATCCCGCTGTCCGTAGCCCTGGAGATCCGGATAGCCCAATTCAGCCCCGATGTTGACGCCCGCGCGTCGAGCCGATCCGACCGTCGTCTGCATGACGATGGGGTCGCCCGCGTGCAGTCCGCAGGCGATCGACGCCGAACTTACGATGCGCAGCATCGCGTCGTCCATCCCTCTTTGCCAGATCCCGAAGCTTTCGCCCAGTGTGCTGTTCAAGTCGATCAAAGGCATGTGGCGCTCAATCCTCCTGCTTGCGTGGAGCGAACATTTGAAGAAACGTCTTATGGGTGTCGCGCGGCAAAATACGATATCCTTTTTTTTCTTTGGTGATCCATAAAAAATAATCTTTGTAAAACGAGGTCGCCATTTCCAGAATCGATTTGCCTTTATTGTCTTTGATGGTTTCGTAAGCGTTCTTCAAGATGCGGTCCTCGTCGCTGTCCCATCGAAACGTGCCCGCTCCGTAGGCGATGGCCTTTTCGGCGGATGTGGTCGGAAAGACCGGCAGGAGGATCGTATGATCCGCCCAATCGTACGTCCCCAACCCCTGCCCGGGAATGAAGATCACCTGCGGAACGCCGTACATGCGAATGCGAGGCACCCCGAACATGTCCATGTCCAGGTCGCTCATTTCTTCCATTATTCGAGACGCGGTTTCGTAAAGCATGGGCTCGGAGTCATGGGGGCACAAAAGCGATTGTTCGCAACGGGCGACCTTGGCGGGGACCGCCATGTATTCTTTTTTCTTGGTCAGCATGTTCTTGAGTTCTTTACGCATCATCTGCTGAGAAAACTGGGCGCACGCGTGGGAAATTTTTTCGGCCTTGCGCCGGATTTTATCGCTTTCCTGCCGGCAGTAGATGATTTTACGCGCCAGGATTTTCGTGGATTCGTGAAGAGCGGTGAACATCTCGAGTTCCGGTAGCCCCAGCGGCTCTTCTTCGTCCTTTTGGGCTATGGAGAGCTGGGTCTCCATCACGCGTTCCGCTTCGTTGTAGCGAAAACGGTCCTGCGACATCGCCTGTTTCAGGTCGTCTTTAGCCTCGCGATATTCTTTGGTCCGCATGGAGGCCTTTGTGGCGGAGATCAGCGTCCGGCTCATGTCGGAGACCAGGGCGTCCAAATCGGTGCCCGTCATGTTCTTGCTGCGGGAGACGATCTTCAGGATCTCAGAGTTTCGTTTTTCCTGCAAGGCGGACAATCGTTTTTCGAGTTCCTCGATTTTGTCCTCCGTCTTTTCTCCCGACGGGGAGACCGGGAGGGGATTCCTCGTGATCATGCCCCAACAGTCCGCGATGAAGTCCGAAAAAGCTCGGTAGGAAAAAACCCCAAGGGCAAACTTCGACGTCAGGGCGAGGGACGCGTCGAATTTTTTGTTGCGCGGCGTGATTTCGTCGTGCAAAAATCCGAAGTCGATAAAGAGGCGCTCTTCCTCGTCGAAGGTCAAGGCGGAGGGAAATGACTCCGTCTGCGCGTCCAAAATCGCGAACAGAAGATCCCAATATTTATCCGAGAGCTGCCCCCAGGTTTTCCTGGCTTGCGCTTTGTCCTCGCTTTTATTCGAGGAAGCGTACTGCAGATATTTATCGGCGATCTTCCCGATTTCCTCCGCCGTGTTGACGACGTCGGGCACGTTTTTCCATCGTTTGAACTCGATTTTCGCGGCCATCTCGATCCCCCTGAGTGGAATATCCAACATTCAGTGCTTACGTTCCTCCGCAAACTCCGAAACTTGTTTTAAGTATAACACTTTCGTACGTTTGACCCAAAGGAAGAGCGAGACCCCAAAACCGTAAGGGAAAATATTGAAACGGAAGTTCGCCATTTGAATCTTCGAAAAATCACCGTCCCCCCGGTCGCGCCGGGGTTCTTTCGCCGTTTCCCCCAAAGACGCGTCGCGTGAGACGTTTTATGTTGTTTCATGCGACGTTTCACGCGGCTTTCAGAGAAAATTTTAAGAGCAAAAGGCGGGCAGGGAATATTCAAGCAAATACAAAAACCGCATCCGTTCAATTCCCGAGCGCTTCAGGGAAGCTCTTGGGAATTGAACGGATGCAGTATGTTCCGCTCTGACGTTACAGCGCCATCTCGGCCGCGGGGATCTCCTTACCCAACTTGCGCAGGGCGGAGGCTAAAATCCAGCGCAGGCTCCGCGCGCCCTGAGGCGGCAGCGGGCCCATGCGCACTTCCAGCTTCGCGCCGCTGAACGCGCCGGTGTAGGTTCCCTCGCGTTCCGCCCAAGCCGTGATCGGCAGAAGCAGGTCGAAAGAGCCTTCGCAAACGTTGGAGGCTAACAGAACTTTCTTCGCGCTTTTCGCTTCTTTCGGCATGTCCGCGAGACCGAAATCGTCGGGCGTGCAGTCGACGAAGAGGGCCACGTTGGCGTCGCCGGTTTTTATCGCGTCGACCGCCGCCTCCGGGCTGTGGGTGACCAGGTTCGAACCCAGAAGCCCTCCCGCGTTCGCGCCCAGGGAAGAAAGGCTCTTCAAGTTTTCGGGGAAAGCGGACAGGTCGCCCCCGAACTCCACGGCTTTGGCCAAAAGCGTCGTCTTCCGAACCAACTCGGCGACGTCCGCCTTTACCTTGCCCTTCGGCGTCTCGGACTCGAAGGACGCCAGCAGCGCGTTCACCTGGGCGGCGTCGACCCCGAAACCCTTCGCGGCCACGACGCACCTCTGGCCTTCGCGGTCGCAGGCGTCGCGAAGGGACTTGACCGCCGCGATCTCCTGATCCGTCAAAGAAGTCCCCAAAAATATGGCGACCTTGGCGTCCGCGGATTCCGAGGGGCTCAAAATTTCCGAGAGCTTTTCGACGGCCTCGCTCCAATCGATGGATTTTTTTTCGGTTTTTCCGGCCATCGGTTCCGCCAAACGGTTGTTCGTCACGTCCTGGAAGTGATAGCGGCCCCGCAGACAGGTCAGACCGCGATTCGGGGAATCCACCGCGTCCATGTCCGTCGTGACGCGGGCGATTCGGGTGCGTTCCGCGTCCGTGTTCACAAGCAGCTCGCAGCCCAGGGGGCAGTGCGGGCAGGTGGTCTTCGTCGTCTTCATCTTGTTTTGGTGCGGCAGCCGCTCCACCCGGCGTTCCAATAGAGCCCCCACGGGGCAAAGCTGCGAGCACAATCCGCAGAACGTGCAGTCGGAGTGTTCCATGTCCTTGTAGAACTGCGGAGACAGAATCGATTCGAATCCGCGTTGGGCGAAATCGATGGCGTGAACCCCCGCCACCTCGTCGCAGACGCGGACGCAGCGCCCGCAGAGAATGCACTTGTCCATATTGCGGACGTAATAGCGGTTCACGACCTCCCGCTTCGGAACGTGAGCGCCAGCCACCCTCTCGGGGTGGACTTCCAGGTCAATGGCGAACTCCCTCAGCCGGCACTCGTGCACGTCGGGGCAGCCGCACTCCATGCAACGGGAGGCTTCGTGAAGCGCCTGAGGCTCCGTGAAGCCGTAGTTGTATTCCACGTCGGGGGCCTTCAGGCGCACCTCCGCGGGCTCCTCTCGGGGGTGCTCGCGCGGGGTTTTCTCCACGTGGGTGAAGTCCTTCGGTCCCAAATCGGGATTGGTGACGTCGTAGACGAATTTCTTTTTCGGCGTTCCCTGTTTGAAATAATGATCCACCGACTCCGCGCACCAGTGGCCGTTGCCGATCGCCTCGATGGCGATTTTCGCGCCGGTCTGCTGGTCGCCGCAGGAAAACACACCGGGCAGCGGCGTGGCGTAGTTTTCGTCCACCTTCATGCGCCGCCCGTCGTGCAGCTCGACGGGCACGTCGGCGAAGTTCACTCCCTGCCCGATGGCGGCGATGACGTTGTCCACGTCGAGAACGAGTTCCTCGCCCGTGGGGACGGGGCTGCGCCGGCCGGAGGCGTCGGGCTCTCCCAGCTTCATGCGCTCGCACACCAGGCGCTCGACCTTGCCGTTCCCCTCGATGGCTTTGGGGGCCGCCAGGTAGACGAACTCCACCCCTTCCTCCATGGCCTCGCGAATTTCCACGTCCTCGGCGGGCATCTCCTCGCGCGTTCGGCGATAGACGACGTAAACTTTTTCCGCGCCCAGACGGCGGGCGCTGCGGCAGGCGTCCATCGCGGTGTTGCCCCCGCCGACGACGGCCACGCGATTGCCGAGCCGGAACCCGGGCTCGGGGAGGATGGTTCCGCCGAGCCCTCCCCTCGGATTGCGGGTGTTGACCGTGTAGAGAAAGTCGATGCCCCCCACGACCCCCGGCAGGTTCTCGCCCTCTACCCGCATGGACGAGGACTTCCAGCAACCCATCGCCAGCACGACGGCGTCGTAGCGAGAACGCAAAGCCGTCAGGCTGATGTCCTTGCCCAGCGCCGCGCCGGTCTCCACCGTCACTCCATGGTCCAGGATCCACCGCGCTTCGGCGTCCACCACCGAAGGGGGCAGGCGATAGTCCGGGATTCCGTAGCGCATCATTCCGCCCAACTGCCGTTCCCGCTCGTAGATCGTGACGCCGTAGCCCATACGCCGCGCAAAGTACGCGAAGGACAGCCCCGCGGGGCCGCCTCCGACCACGGCGATCTTCTTCCCGTTTTCGATGATCTTGGGGATGTCGCCCAGTCCCCGCTCCTCGCGGCTCATCGCCCAGTCCGCCACGAATCGTTTGATCTCTCGAATCGAGACCGTTTCGTCCACTAAGTTTCTGCGGCATTTCGTTTGGCATGGAGCGGGGCAGACGCGTCCGATGCTGGCGGGCATGGTCACATGGTCGTGGAGCTCGTCGAGGGCCTCCCGATATTTTCCCTGCGCCGTCAGGTTGACGTAGGACTGCACCTTCCCCTGAGCGGGGCAGGCCAGGTTGCAGGGGGGGCGGCAGTCTCCCACATGGTCGGAAAGCATCAGCTCCAGGGCCAGCCGGCGGGCCGCCAAGACGCGGGTCGTGTCGGTGCGGACCACCATGCCGGGCGCAATGGCGTTGGTGCAGGCCCGCATCAGGGCGCGCGCGCCCTCGATCTCCACGAGGCACACCGAGCATCCTCCGTGAACGGACAAATGGGGGTCGTAGCAAAGCGTCGGGATCTTGATTCCGGCTTCGCCGCACAGCTCCAGCACCTTCTGCCCCGGATAGCCGTAAACGGCCTTTCCGTCGATCGTCACTTTTATCGTTCTGTCGATTCTATTCATCGTCATGTCCTCCCCTAGTCCACCGAAATACACGAAACCGGGCAGTTTTTCTTGCAGAGGCCGCAGCGGACGCAGACGTCGTCGTCGATACGGTGCGGCGTTTTCACGGTTCCCGTGATCGCGCTCACCGGGCAGGCCTTCGTGCAGCGCGTGCACCCGATGCAGCGCGACGCGTCGATGGAGTAATGGATCAGCGGCGCGCATACCTTTGCCGGGCATTTTTTGTCGACGATATGAGCGATATACTCGTCCCGGAAGTATTTGAGCGTCGTCTGCACGGGGTTCGGCGCGGTTTGCCCCAATCCGCAGAGGGAGCCGTCCTTGATTTGTCCGGCGAGGCTCGACAGTTTGTCGATGTCTTCGAGCACGCCCTCGCCTCTCGTGATCTTCTCCAGAATTTCGAGCATCCGTTTGGTGCCGATGCGGCAGAACGGGCATTTTCCGCAGGATTCCTTCTGCACGAAGGCCAGGAAGAAGCGCGCCACATCCACGACGCAGGTGTCCTCGTCCATGACGACCATGCCCCCCGACCCCATGATGGCGCCCGTGGCGTTGATGGACTCGTAGTCCACCGGCGTGTCCAGAAGATGTTCGGGCACGCAGCCCCCCGACGGGCCTCCAAGCTGCACCGCCTTGAACTTGCGGTCGTTTTCGATGCCCCCCGCGATGTCGTAGATGACCTCGCGCAGGGGCATTCCCATCGGCACCTCGGCCAAGCCGCCTTTTTTGATTTTTCCGGCCAAGGCGAAGACCTTCGTTCCCTTACTGCGGCCGTGTCCGTACTGGTTGAACGCGCTCGCCCCGTGCAGCAGAATCCAGGGCACGTTGGCGTAGGTCTCCACGTTATTGATGTTCGTGGGTTTTTTCCATACCCCGCTGTTGGCGGGGAAAGGGGGGCGCGGACGCGGCATCCCGCGTTGCCCCTCGATCGAGGCGATCAGCGCCGTTTCCTCGCCGCAGACGAACGCGCCGGCGCCTTCTTTGACGTAGACGTCGAAGTCGAAATCCGGGTCGCCCAGGATGCTTTTTCCCAAAAACCCTCGTTCCCGCGCTTGGTCCAGAGCGATGTTGACGTGCTGGATCGCCATGGGGTACTCCGCGCGGCAATAAATCACCCCGTGGGAGGCCCCGACGGAGTAAGCGCCGATGGCCATTCCCTCGATGACGCTGTGGGGGTCGCTCTCCAGGACGGAGCGGTCCATGAACGCGCCGGGGTCGCCCTCGTCCGCGTTGCAAACCATGTATTTATCGACGCCGTTCGGGTTCGAGGCGTTGGATTGACCGGCCTTGGCGTCGCGGGCGAAACGCCACTTCATCCCCGTGGGGAAACCCGCTCCTCCTCTGCCGCGAAGCCCGCTGTCCAGAACCTCTTTGATGGCGTCGTCGCGAGTCATCTCCTTGACCGCTCTGGAGAGCCCTCTATATCCGTCGCGGGCGATATATTCGTCGATGTTTTTGGGGTCGATGAGTCCGCTGTTGCGCAGAACGATGCGCACTTGTTTGTCCGCGCGCGGGTTCTCGCTGCCTTTTTCGGTCTCGTTTTCGGCCCCGCCGCCTGGCGAAGCCTCCGATCCCGTCAGGATCAAGTGTTCTTTCACAATGCTGTTTTTATTCACGTGTTCGTCGACGACGCGGCGCAGGACTTCCACGTCCACTTTGCCGTAGGTGTAGCTTTTTCCATCCCGTATCACGCTCACCAGAGGCTCCATGTAGCAGTAGCCGATACAGCCCACCTTTTTGATCTCCACGTCCTCGCGGCCGGCCAGGAGCTTTTCCAACTCCTCGGCGACAGGAAGCCCGCCCGAGGCGACTCCGCAGCTTGCCAGCCCAATCGTTACCGTCGTCTTGTTCAATGCGACACCCCCGTTTGTTTCAACTCGTGTATTTGCAAACTCCGCGGACAATGCGGCCGCCTGGCTACCTCTTGCGCAGCTCTTCCAACACCCCTACCGCCTTTTCGGGCGTCAGGCGGCCATGGACTTCGGTCCCCACCAGCATCACCGGAGCTAGACTGCAACAGCCCAGGCACGCCACGTATTGCAGGGTGAACATCAAGTCCTCCGTCGTTTCCCCGTCTTTTATCCCCAAGGATCTTTCGATTTGCTCCGCAACGCGCCCGGAGCCCTGAACATGGCAGGCTGTTCCCCGGCACAGGCGAATGACGTGCTTTCCCTGCGGCCGAAAACGGAACATCGCGTAGAACGTCGCGACTCCGAAAAGCTCCGCCGCCGGAATCGCAAGCTGCGAACTGACGTAGTTCACGGCCTCCTCGGCTACGTAACCCACCTCCCTTTGTACGTCCGCCAACAGCGGAATGGCGACCCCCTCTTTACCGCGATACTTTTCGACGATCGGAGCAAGTCGAGCCTCCAGGTCCGGAATGGCTCCTGCAACAGCCGTGGTCATTAAACATCAGCCCCTCTATTGTGATATCATTTGCGATGACGGAGAACATTGCTTTAGTGTATCCTCAGGAAGTCATGAACGCAAGGCGACTTTCCGGGTGACTTTCCGAGCGATCGAGGGTCCGCCGGCGAAAGCGCGAACTTGAAAATGAGATTCTCGAAAAAATCTTGAAGGAGGTTGTAACGAAGTGGAAAATGTATTTTCTGAGGGCATGGGACACAGTTCGTTTTCTTGGGAGAACCTTGGGGACATCAAAGAGGGCCGGGGAGATCTGGGCGAGGATATGCCGGTGTTGGTGTATCGTCTCATGCAGTACACGATGCTGGACGAGCTGAGCAAGGCTTACGGACCGGAGGTGGCCAACGACCACTTCCGCAACGCCGGGTTTTTGGCGGGTACCGAGTTTGCCAAAAACGTGTTGGATCTGACGCTGGATTTCAACGCCTTCGTCGCCAATCTGCAAAAAACTTTGCAAGAACTTAAAGTCGGTATTTTGCGCATGGAGGCCTTCGACGCCGGCACCGGAAATATCGTGTTGACCGTGGGGCAGGACCTGGACTGCAGCGGTCTCCCGGTGACCAATGAAACCGTCTGCAATTACGACGAGGGGTTCATCGCCGGGATTCTGGAGGCGTACACCGGTAAAAAGTACAACGTGCGCGAGGTCGACTGCTGGGCGAATGGAGACCGAGTCTGCAGATTCCAAGGCGCTGTTCTGTAGTGTAAAGACGGCGTAAGGACAAGGAGGGAGAACGCATCTTGGCGGAGGATCGCCTCCAGGTTCTCGACGAGCACCTGTTCAAATACCTGCGTGATGTGATGTATGCCCCCTCCAAAGCGAAGTTGGATCTGAGCCTGATTCCAGACGAGCTGCAGCGGTTTGGCAAAGGGTTGCTGTTTTTTTGCGAGTGTGCGATGGAGACCGCTTCGGTGGCAAAAGCGATGTCGAAGGGGGCTTTGAGCGGCTCCTTCCCCTCGCGGCAGAACGAGATGGCGTCCCCGCTGAAATCGTTGCACGCTTCTCTGAGTCATTTGACCTGGCAGACGCAACAGGTTGCCCAAGGCGACTACAGTCAGCGCGTGAATTTTATGGGAGATTTTGCCGACGCTTTCAATACCATGGTCCAACAGCTGGACGAGCGCTGGAAATCCCTGGAGGACCTCTATCATCGGAACAGCGCGTATATCCGACTCATCCATAAGGTCGGGGGAAATTTGCTGTCTATCGGCGGTTCCGGATACGCCGACGCCGTGGTCAACTCCTTGAAAGATCTGTGCGAGACCTTCGATTGCGCGGGTTTGTCGCTGTGGCAGGCGGACAACGAAGGAAAACGCTTCAAGCGCCTGTTCCACTGGCCGACGGACGACGGCGGTTTTTCGTTCATGATAAAAAAAGACTGGCCGACGGATTGGTTGGAAAAACTGTTCGCCGGAGAATCGATTTCCCTCGTTGGGGGGGTGTCCTGGGAGGGGCTTTTTCCTCAGGACGTCCATGCGTTTACGGCAATCCCGCTCGTGATCAAGGGCAGTTTCTGGGGGTTTATGGCCATGCCGAGCCGCCAAGAAAGGTCCTACTCCCAAGAGGAGATGTCGGTCATGACGGCCATCGGAATTTTGGTCGTTTCCGCCATTCTCGAAAAAGAGATGACCGACTCCCTGATCGCCGTCAAGGACGCCGCGCTGAAGGCGACGCGCGTAAAAAGCGAGTTTTTGTCTCGAATGAGCCATGAGATGCGCACGCCGATGAACGCCATCATCGGCATGGCCAGTATCGCCGAGGGAACGGACGACAAGGAGAAACTGCGTTTCTGCCTTTCCACCATCGGAACGTCGGCGAACCATCTGTTGAATTTGATCAACGACGTGCTCGACATGTCCAAGATCGAGGCCGGAAAACTCGAACTCGACGCCAGCCCTTTCGACATCGAAAAAATGCTGATGAAGGTCTGCAACATTCTCGAGGAAAAGGTGGACCAGAAAAACCAGGACCTGCGCGTCGTGATAGAAAAAGGAACGGCTCTGCGCTACGTCGGAGACGAAATGCGCCTCTCGCAGGTGGTGACCAATCTCTTCGGCAACGCGGTGAAATTCACGCCGGAAAAAGGAAAGATCCTGTTGACCGTCAAGGAGGTGGAACGCCGAGGGGATCGCAGCCGGCTCCGATTTTCCGTTTCCGACACCGGAATCGGAATGACCCGGGAACAAACGGAACGGCTTTTCGGCGCTTTTCAACAGGCCGACGCCAGCATCGCCAAGCGTTATGGCGGGACGGGGCTCGGGCTCGCCATTTCGCAGAAGATCGTCGAACAAATGGACGGACGGATAGAGGTCGCGTCAGAGCCCGGTAAGGGAACCACGTTTGTCTTCGAGGTGGAGATCGAACGCGACCCCCGTCAGGAGAGCGACGCGGTTTTCGGCGGGCCGCCGGGGATTCGGGTGCTGATCGTAGACGCGGACCCCGATTCGTCGGAGCAGTTCAAGGCCGTTACCGACCGATTCGGCATTGCCTCGGACGTCGTCGCGACCTCCTCGGAGGCGATGCCGCTTCTGGACGCCGCGGTCCAAAACGGAAGCCCCTACGACGCGATTTTTCTGGATCAGGACCTGCCGGACGAGGACGTGCTCGAAGCCGTCGGCTCGCTCTCCTCCGGGATAGACAAAAATACCGTGGTCATCGTGACGTCCTTTCTAAAATGGAATAAAATCGAACAGGAGGCAAACCGGCTCGGGGTTCATCGATTTTTGACAAAACCTTTGTTTCCCTCCTCCCTGCGGGACGTGATCGAAGAACTGATCGAAAGCGGCAAAAGCGGCCCGAAAAGCGAGGCGGGC
Source organism: Synergistaceae bacterium (assembly GCA_031274425.1). Lineage (GTDB taxonomy): Bacteria > Synergistota > Synergistia > Synergistales > Aminobacteriaceae > JAISLU01. The sequence goes on from JAISQE010000067.1 coordinate 38,061, forward strand.
GAGGACGCCCCGGAGGGTTCCGAGGATCAGGCGATTGAAAATCAGGCGATCGATCTTTCCGGAAAACGAATTCTCTTGACCGACGACGTGGAGATCAATCGCCTGATCGTCAGAGAGCTGTTGGAGGACACGAACGTCAGTATCGACGAGGCGGAAAACGGCGAAAAGGCCTTGTTCCTATTCGAACAATCGGCGGAGAATTACTACGACATGGTGTTCATGGATATTCAGATGCCCGGGATCGACGGTTATGAAACGGCTCGACGCATTCGGGCATTGACGCGTTCGGACGCCAAAAGCGTGCTTATCATAGCATTGACGGCGAACGCCTACAAAGAAGACGCCGAAAAAGCGCTGGAAGCGGGGATGGATGGGCACCTTGCGAAGCCAATCGATATCGACGAAGTACGGAATTTTCTCGCGGAACGATTGAAAAAGTGATGACTGCCCTATCGAGTAAAATCTGGGATTTTTGAGAGGAGGTTTTACGGGTGAACGAAAAAACGCTTTTGTCGCTGGCTTATGGAGCGGCGTTCACGGGGGGCGAACGCGCCGTCGCCTTTTCCGAACTGGAGAGCTTGGCGCCGCGATTCAAAGACGGCGACGCCTGGTTGCGTAAAAACGCCTTGGAGGGCAAGGAAGGTTTTGGATGGATCGGCCTGCCCAAACGCAACGTAGACGACGTCCAAACCTTGTCGCGCTGGCTGGCGACGCGGGATTCGATCGTGCAAGTGGGAATCGGCGGCTCCGCCCTGGGGAATCTGATGCTTCACGGTGCGCTTCTGCCTCCGTATTGGAACGAGCGCTCGAAGGCAAAGCGAGGGGGGCCCCGCTTCTTTATGTCCGACAACGTGGACCCCGTCGACAACCGCGCTATATGGGAGCTGATCGACCCCGAGAGCACCGCCGTGATCGTCGTCAGCAAGTCCGGCAGCACGGCGGAGACGGCCTCGAATTTCTTGTTCTTCTGGGAAAAGCTTAGGGATACCCTGGGCGAGGCCGCGGCGCGGGAGCGCGTCGTCGTCGTGACGGACAAAGAAAAGGGCATTCTGCGCCCCTTCGTCGACGAGACGGGCTGCAAAAGTTTGATCCTTCCCGAGGACGTGGGAGGTCGCTTTTCCGTTCTGTCCTGCGTGGGGCTGCTTTCGGCGTGGGCGTTGGGCATCGACTGCAAGGCGCTTCTCTCCGGAGCCGCCGCTGTGGACGAGTCTATCGCGAAAGCCGGATCGGTCTTGGAAAATCCCGCTTGGATCCTGGCGGGGCTTTCTTATCTTCACATGAAAAAAGGACGTAACGTCAACGTCCTGATGCCCTACGTCGACGCGCTGGAGCGTTTTGGCGAGTGGTTCGCTCAGCTATGGGGCGAGTCCATAGGGAAGGACGGCCAGGGCTCGACGCCGGTGCGGGCGTTAGGGGCCGTCGACCAGCATTCGCAAATTCAGCTTTACACGTCGGGGCCGGACGACAAGCTCTACACGATCCTGACCGTGACCCAGGGACAAAAAGACATCGCTTTGCCCGCGGCCCCGGAAAAAGCCTTCGAAAAACTTTCGTATCTTTATGGGAAATCTATGGACGAACTGCGCAACTTCGAGGCCTTCGCCACCGCAGCCGCGCTGTCCAAAGAAGGGCGGCCCGTGACGACGCTTTCGATTCCCGTTCTGGACGCTTACCACCTGGGCGGGTTGATCCAGTTTTACGAGTACGTCACGGGGATGATGGGGCATCTGATGCAGGTGAACCCCTTCGACCAACCCGGAGTGGAGCAGGGCAAAAACTACACCTACGGTTTGATGGGACGGAGCGGTTTCGAGAACCAAGCGCGGGAGGTGCGGGCCCTTGCTTCCAAAATCAACGAGCGCGCGGTGACGTTCTAGTTCCAATTTAAAGCTGACAAAGCCGATGAAGAAGGTGCGAACGCGGTGTTGAGGGTGATCGTCGGAGGACAGATGGAGAAACAACGCATTGCCGACTTGGTGAAAAAACTGGGGGGCGAGGGCGTCAGCGTTCAGGTCAAAAGCGATATCGAGGCGGCGATGCTGATAAAACGGGGCGAAGCCGACTACTACCTTGGATGTTGCGCCACGGGAGGCGGAGGATCCCTCGCGGGGGCGATCGCGATTTTGGGTTACGGCCGGTGCGTTTCCGTTTCCATGCCGGGCATCGCGCCGGAAAAGAACAAAGTCGAGCAGGCCGTGAACGAGGGAAAGCAGGCGTTCGGGTTTACCGACAATCACGTGGACGCGGCTGTCGGCATGATCATGGAGGCTATTTCAAACAGGCAATCCGCGCAATGAACCGGGTCGACACGATAGAGACCCATCCCCTCGAAAGCCTGAGCGTAGCGGAGGCGAAGGCCATGCAGTTTCGGCTGGTAGACGCGGCGGCGCGGCGGCTGAGCGGAACGGAGGCGCTTTCGACCGGCGATCTGGGGGTTGCCGCGCGCCACGGTCGCCCCGAAACGACGGAGAAGATTGAGGGCGTTGTCGCGGATTTTTTCGGAGCGGAGGCCGCCGCGCTGGTGCGCGGAGCGGGCAGCGGCGCCGTTCGCTTTGCCGTGTGGGCCGTGGCGCGGGCGGGCGACGGCGTGTTGACCCACGACGCCCCCATTTACGACACCACAAAACTTTTGTTCGATTCCATGGGCTTGAAGGTGGGTTCTTGCGATTTCAACTCCTTGGAAAAGACGGCGGAAACCCTTCGGAATGGGAATTTCGCTTTGGCTTTGGCGCAGCACGCCCGCCAAAAGATAGAAGACCGATACGCTCTGGCCGACGTGATTTCCGTTTTAAAACGGAACGCGCCTGAAATGCCCGTCGTGACGGACGACAACTACGCGGCGTTGAAGGTCCCTCGCATCGGCATCGAACTGGGCGCGGACCTGTCGACCTTTTCGGCTTTCAAGCTCCTGGGGCCCGAGGGGGTGGGGTGCGTCGCCGGCAGAGCGGATCTGGTGGAACGCATCCATAAAATGAACTACTCGGGAGGCGGCCAGGTGCAGGGGCATGAGGCCATGGAGGTTCTGCGAGGGATGATTTGCGCGCCTGTGCTTCTGGCGCTGCAGGCCGAGGTGGTGGAGGAACTCCACGCCCGGTTGAACGCCGCGGAGATCCAGGGCGTCAAACGCGCTTTTATCGCCAATGCCCAATCCAAAGTATTGCTCGTCGAACTGGAGCGCCCGTTTGCCCGCAAGGTTTTGGAGCGGGCGGAGCCTCTGGGGGCCGCGCCCTGGCCCGTGGGGGCGGAGTCGAAATATGAGTTTGCCCCGATGTTTTACCGAGTGTCGGGAACCTTTCTCGCGTCGAACCCCTGGCTGGCGGAGCGCATGATTCGCATCAATCCGATGAGGGCGGGGGCCGATACGGTCCTCGGAATATTGGAAAGAGCGATAGCGGCCGCCTCGCCCGGCCGGGGATTTGCATAGGGGGATTCTGTGTGTTTTTAGGAAAAGTGAGAGCGCGTAATCCCAAACTTTTGGACAAGGCGTTGGAACTCCACGCGTCAGGGCAAATTCGCCCCGATACCTGGGTTATCGATTTGGATTCGCTGTTGAGCAACGCTTCTTCGATCCTGAATGAAGCGAGAAAATACGGCGTCGAGCTTTACTATATGACGAAGCAATTCGGCAGAAATCCCCTCATCGCGCGGAAATTGCAGGATCTGGGCTACGCGGGAGCCGTTGCGGTCGACCACAAAGAGGCGTCCGTTCTGCTAAAAAATGGGCTGCGCTTGGGGCACGTGGGGCATCTCGCGCAAATTCCGGCCGCCGACGTCCCGAAAATCGTGGCGGCGCGTCCTGAAATCGTCACCGTTTACTCTTACGAGAAGGCCGAGCACCTGTCCGCGGAGACGTTGAAAGCGGGACGGGTTCAACCCATCATGCTCCGAATGTGGGATGAAAAAAACCCCGTGTTCTTGGGGCAGGAGGCGGGCTACAGCCTCACCCAGCTGCAGGCGTTGCTCTGGAGGCTCGACGCGTTGAAGGGAGTCCGCGTCGCCGGCGTCACGGCTTTCCCTTGCTTTGTTTTCGACCCGGACGTGGGGGACATCGTCCCCACGAAAAACGCGGAGCTGCTGGGCCGCGCCAAAGAATGGCTGAAACGGAATTGGGCGGACTCCTCCTCTTTGCAGATCAACATGCCTTCCGCGACCTGCCTGAGGACGTTGCCGCTCATCGCCGAGAGAGGAGGAACCCATGCCGAGCCGGGACATGGGTTGACGGGCACGACGCCGCTGCACGCGGCGACGGACCAGCCGGAGGTTCCCGCCATGGTGTACGTCACGGAGGTGTCGCACCATTGGAAGAGGTCCTCCATGGTGTACGGCGGGGGCTTTTACCGGCGGGGACACCTGCGTAACGCCTTCGTGGCGGGGAAAGCGACGATGGTCTATCCCTTGGATCCTTTGACGATCGATTATCATTTCGAGATCGATGGACAATTTCCCGTGGGAACGCCGGTGTTGATGGCTTTTAGAGCGCAGGCTTTCGTAACCCGCAGCGATATTGCCGTGGTACGGGGAATCCACGCGAAAAAAGGCAAAAGCAAGCTCTTGGGCATTTTCGATCCGCTGGGGGGGAAAATCGCATCGTGAAAAGATTTGTCGTCGTCGTTCTCGACGGATTGGGGATCGGGGCTATGGAGGACGTGCCCGCCGTGCGCCCCGAGGACATGGGAGCCTGCACTCTGGGCTCGATTCTGGAGTCCCGCCCCGATCTGCGCCTGCCGAACCTGGAGCGCCTGGGTCTCATGAACGCGCTGGGAAGGGAAAGCGCCCGTATGCGCTTTTCCGCGTCCGGGATCTGGGGGAGGGGATCTTTGATGCACTGGGGCGCGGACACCTTCTGGGGACACCAGGAGATCCTGGGGACCCTGCCCAAACGCCCCCGGTGCGAGCCGTTCTCGACCGTGGCGGAGAAGATCGAAAGCCTGTTGCTGGGGAAGGGCTATAAGGTCCGCCGCGTGGGATTGGGCGGGCTCCGTCCCCCTGGGGTTGAGGTTGGAGTTGGAGTTGAGGTTGAACCTTTACAAAATCTTTATCTGCTGCAGGTGGAGGACGCCGTGACCTTGGGCGACAACCTGGAGGCCGATCCTGGACAAAACTACAACGTAACGGCGGTTTTGGACAGAATTTCTTTCGACGAAGCGCTTCGAATCGGGCGCTACGTGCGGGAAAGCGTGGAGGTCTCCCGCGTGATCTGTTTCGGGAACCCGTCCGTGAACATGGATTGCCTTTTGAGCGCCATGGAAGTGAGAGACGCGCGGTATATGGGGGTCAGCTCCGCGCGAAGCGGGGTATACGGCGAAGGATATCGGTGCATCCACATGGGCTACGGCGTGGACTCCGCTCTTCAGATCCCGGCGTTGCTGGCGGAGCGCGGCGTCCCCGTCCTTTTGTTCGGCAAGGTCGCGGATATCGTGGAAAATCCGCGGGGGGAGTCCGTCTCCTGGGTCGACACGGAAGAGGTCCTCTCCATGACGATGGGCGCGCTGACGGCGCTGGAGAGGGGATTTGTCTGCACCAACGTTCAGGAGACGGACCTGGCCGGGCACATGCAGAGCGCCGAGCGGTACGCGGAGGCTCTGGAAAAAGCGGACCCTTGGATCGGGCGCTTGATGGAGCGCTTGCGCGACGACGACGTTTTGTTGGTGATGGCGGACCACGGCAACGACCCCAACATAGGGCATACCCACCATACCCGGGAAAAAGTTCCGATTTTGGTTTACTCCCCCCGCGTTGCGCGGCCGGACGGTCTTGAACTGGGCGAACGCGACACGCTTTCCGACGTGGGGGCCACCGTGGCCGCCTACTTCGGCGCTCGCGCGCCGGAGAACCCCCACGCGAAACCGATAAAAGAGCTGCTCATATAGATAGACTTATTGATAGAGAGACTTATTATTGATTATTGATATCGAGGGACCAGGATGCCGACTCAGACTTTTTACAACCTGCCCGCCGAAAAGCGGGAAAGAATATTACAGGCCGCCATCGAGGAATTCGGCCGGCGCAACGTGCAGGAAGCGAATCTTTCGAACATCGTGAGCGCGGCGAATATCTCTCGCGGTAGCCTGTATCAGTATTTTTCGAACAAAGAAGACATGTACGTTTACATCTTCGACACCTTGCGGGCTCGCCGCGCCGAGTACGTCAAACCCGCGTTCTCGCTCTACAAAAAAGAGCCGTTCCTCAATTTCTTCGAGGCGTTTTATCTGCGCGACAGCGAGTTTTTGCTGAGAAACCCCAGCCATATCGAGCTGGGCAAGCAACTGTACAGCCACGCTCACGGCGTCTCGCGCGGTTTGATTCAGCGCGCGCAAAGTCACTACAAGGAGACTTTTCTTTTGGCCATCGAGTTCGACAAGGAGCGCGGCATCATCTCTCTCGAGATCGATTCCTCGGCGCTGGCGGATTTATGCGTCCACTTCGTCACCGACATTTTCATCTTTCAAAGCGTGATGAGCCAACTCTCCATGTCCAATATCGAGCGACACGCGCGCCAAACGCTTTACATCCTCCAAAACGGGACAAATCCCAAGCGGATGCCCGAGGGGTTATAACCGCATCCCGCCGTTGACGCTCAAAACATGCCCCGTGACGTAGCTGCTCTCGTCGCTGGCTAGGAACAGGGCGGCGCGCGCTATCTCCTCCGGCTGGCCCAGACGGCCCAGCATGGTCAAGGCGGCGAACTTGTCCAGGAGGTCCTGCGGCACGGTCTTCATCATGTCCGTCATGACATAACCCGGCGCTATGGCGTTTGAGCGCACGGCGGCGCCTTTGCGCGCGAACTCCTTCGCCCAGGTCTTCGTCATGCCGATGACGCCCGCCTTGGTGGCCGCGTAGTTGGTCTGCCCGATGTTGCCGAATTCGCCCACCACGGAGGAGATGTTGATGATGGAGCCGTAGCCCTTTTCCATCATGAGGGGGCCGATGAGACGCGCCATGTTGAAGACGCCTTTCAAGTTCACGTCGACGACCACGTTCCACAGTTCGTCGGTCATTTTGTGGATCAGGGCGTCGCGCGTGATGCCGGCGTTGTTCACCAGCACGTCGATCCTGCCGTGTTTGGCGGCCAGCTCATCCACTACCTGCTTGCAATTGCCCACGTCGGTCACGTTCAGCTTGACGTACCCGACGCCGGGGGCCTCGTAGGACGGCGGGTTCATATCGGCGGCTATCGCGACCGCCCCCTCGGCGGCGAACAGTTTGCAGCATTCCCCTCCGATGCCGGCCGCGCCCCCTGTCACCAGCGCAATTTTCCCTTCCAGACGTTTTGACATAACCATGACCTCCTAATATATAATTAATAAATTATGATACAACGCGGATGTCGAGGTCGCTGCCGACAAATCCTAGCACCAGCGAAACGAACTCCGCGGGTTTTTCGTACATCACCGCGTGCCCGGCGTTTTGTACGGTCACGTGGCTCGCGTTGGGGATCGCTTCCGCCAGCTCCTTCTGTTGGTACGGAGGCGTGACGAAATCGTATTCGGACGAGATGACGAGCGTGGGCGAGGCGATGGCGCTCAGGTTCCCACGCTCGTCGTGGGTTTCGGCGCTGCGGATCAGCCGTCCGAAAGCGTCGTAGACCTCTGGAGTGAAATGCGTCACGAACAGATCCTCCCGCGCCGCGACCCACGTGTAATGTTTTTCATAAAACCGCGGGGAGTAGACGATGGGGATGCAGGTTTTGAAGAACTGGCGGCCGTCGTGGCTCCGACAGGCGTCGTCCCAAGAGCGGCCGATGTCCCGCAGCCACTTGGACGTATAGGCTGCCGTATTCGATAAAATCAGCTTTTTCACCTTATCCGGACAGCGGGCTGCCGCCTTCATGGCTACCTCGCCGCCGTAGCTGACGCCCATCAGGTTGACCGACTCCAGTTTTATTTCCTCAAGGAGCGCCAGTACCATATCCGCCTGCGTGGAGAGCGAATATTCGCCATCCATTTTCCCGCTTTTGCCCTGATCGAGGAAATCCACTAGAATCAGGCGATTTTTCGCCGCAAAACTGGGGACGAACGCCTCCCAGGAGGCGCAGGACATGAAAATCCCGTTCAGGACCAACAGGGGCTCGCCCTTACCCATGTCCTCGTAATACACCCGGCGCTTGCCGAACGCGAACGTCGCCATGTGCCCCTCGCCTAAAGCCAATATTGCAGGTTTTTCGCGGCGGCCCGCAGCCCCTCCCGAAACCTTGGGTGGGCGATGGCGATCAAACGTTCGGCGCGCTCCCGCAGCGTGGTCCCCCGCAAATTCACGGCGCCGTGTTCGGTCACGACCCAATCCACGTCGTTACGGGAAAGCGAGACCGCCGCGCCTTGCCGGAGCAGCGGCACGATCTTCGAGACCTCTTCTCTTTCGCCGTTTTCCGCGTTTTTCACCATGGCTGTGCTATAGAGCGCGATGACGCTTCGCCCGTTTTTGCTTCTCTGGGCGCCAACGGCGGTATCGCCTTGGCCGCCGGTCCCGGAGATCTGCATCGGCCCTACGCTTTCGCTGCAACACTGGCCGGTCAGGTCTATTTCCACCGACGTATTGATGCTCACCTGGTTGTCGTTGCCGGCGATGGCGTAGGGATCGTTGACCCAACTGCCGCGGCTCACCCAAATGTCCGGGTTGTCGTTCATGAACTCGTACATCTCCTGGCTGCCCAACGCGAAAGCGCACACCACCTTGCCCACGTTCATCTGCTTTTTGCTGCCGCTCACCACGCCTTTTCTCATCAGGTTCATGATGCCGGTGGTCATCATCTCGGTGTGAATGCCCAGGTCCTTCTTTTCGGCCAAAAACTCGCACACGGCGTTGGGGATGCCGCCGATCCCCACTTGAATGCAGTCGCCGTCGTCGATGAGTCCGGCAATATGTCTGCCGATGTCTCGGTCTTTTTCGTTGGGCGGCACGTCGGGAATGGTGGGAAGAAAATAGTCGCACTCGACCACGTGGTCCACGTCGTCCCATTCGAGATAGTTGTCGCCGAAGCTGTGGGGCGCGTGAGGGGTGATCTCCAGGATGACGATATCGGCCAGCTTCGCGATCTCCTCCTCGTAGACGTTGCCGCAGGAAAAACGAACGCGGCCGTTTTCCTCCGGCATCGAGGCCGAGCAGACGAAAACGTTCGCTTTTTTATGGTAGTTACGCTTGGAGCCCGCAAAATGCAGATGGTTGGGAATGAAAGAGACCCTGCCGGTCTTGTGCAGCTTGCGCAAAATGGGAGAGTAGAACCAGGAGTCCAGCTTAAAAGCCGTTTCCAGATATTTTTCCGAAAGGTACTCGCCGGAGACGGTGGAAAGGCAACTGGTGACGGTTACGTCCTTTACGCGGTCGGCGATGGTGTGGAGGCGGCTCAGGAATTCGACCGGCTCCGCGCCCGCCATGCCCACCGTGATGTTGTCGCCGGATTTCACCATGTTCAGCGCCTGCTCCGTCGTAATTTTTTTCGAACTATAGTCAAACATCGGAGTCATCCCCTCTTGCCCCAGCGCACGCAGGTGGAGGCCCATACATATCCGATGCCCGCCGCAATCATGGCGACCACCGTGCCGTCTTCGATTTTGCCCTGCTCGATGCCCAGCGCTAGGGAGAGGATCTGATCGATCTGCCCCATGTGCCCGTAGTCCTCCAAATAAAGGCTCTGCTCGGGCGCGAGCCCCAGTTCCGCTACCATAGACAGGTGCTGGCTTCGCTTGAAATGCAGAATGGCGAGATAACCGATGTCCTTTCGGGAGAGCCCTCCGCTCTTGCGCAGGCTTTCGTCGATGCAGCGGTACCAGTTCGATATGCTCACTTCGTTCAATCGGGTCTTCATGTGTCCGGGGTTCATCACGCGCAAAGACCTGTAGCCCTCCTCCACGTTGTCGGGAGTGAAGGGTTTCGCGATGCCGCCGATCTCCACGCCGGCGTCCCGGGCCAGAGACCCGTCGGCCATGACGTGGGTGCCCAACACCAGGTTTTTGTCCATGCCTTTTTGTAAAATCAACGCGCCGCCGCCCGCCGACAGGTTGTACATCATGCTCATGTCTTTATCGGTGTAGTCCACAAAATCGCCGTTGCGGTAGCCTCCGGCGATCAGGACGGTCTTGATTTCGTCGTCCGCGTTCAACATGTCTTTCGCCATTTTGATGGCGGTGCAGGTGGTGCAGCATCGGTTCGCCACATCGATGCCCCAGGCGTTCGCCGCGCCGATCTCGTCCTGGATGTAGAGCGCCGAGGTGGTGAGCGGATATTCCTTCCACTCCTCGCCCATGCAAAGGATCACGTCGATTTCTTTCGGGTCCAGCCCCGTGCGGTTCAGCGCGTCCTGCGCGGCGCGCGCGCCCATTTTCTGAGTGCCGTCGTTCGGCCCCGGTATCGTTTTCCGCACGACGCCCAGTTTCTCCACCACGGCGTCTTCGCTCCACACGCCCTTCGTCGCTTCCGATATCTCCTTCGCGGTCATGACCCGCGAAGGCAAATACAGTCCGTAACCCAGAATGCCGACATTTTCGTTTTTCACATTTTCGTTCTTCACCCTACAAATCCCCTTTCCCGCAAATTCATACAAGATTCAGATTAAAAATATGACAACCATGTCATTTTTATTTTTCAGTATAACAGGCGTAATTGATTATTTCAAGAAAATGCGCGGACCTTATTGCAAAGTTAGAAAACGGCAGTTATAATGGCGCTATACTTTCCTATTGGACAGCGTCGCCGCGGAATATTTTTAAAGTGTGACCCATATAAAAGGGAGGATAATAATGACAATGTTGTCATTGACCAACGAGTTGGGAACCGTCCTGCAATTGTTCATGCGCAGCCTGGAGACCGGAAGCGTGTATGCTCTTGCGGCCCTGGGCATCATCATTATTTATCGCACGAGCAATATCGTGCATTTTGCTCAAGGTTCGCTGGGCATGTTCAACACGTTCGTGGTCACTTACGTGTTTTTGTCCTTCCGCCTGCCCCTGTGGGCCTCCACCCTGTGCGGCGTCGCCGCCGCCATAGGTTTGGGTTTTCTGGTTGACCTGCTCATCATCCGACATACCAAAAAAGTGTCCCCTCTGGCCAAGCAGATCATCACCCTGGGGCTCATCATGGTCTTTCTGGGGCTCGCTCCCATGTTGTTCGGCGTGGACCCGCTGTCGCTGCCCCGTTTTCTCCAGAGCGGAGACGTGAATTTCGGGGGCGCGTCCATCTCTCACAACGCTATCTTGAACATCAGCCTGGGCCTTGTGCTGATGGGCATTTTGTTCTACGTGCTGCAAAAAACCAAAATGGGGCTGGCCGTGCGGACCACGGCCTCCAACGAGCCCGTGGCGCGTTTGATGGGCGTGCCCACTCGGCGGGTGACTCTGGCGGCGTGGGCTCTGGCCGGGGTGCTGGGCTGCCTTTCCGGCGTGATGATCGCCCCGACCACAACGGTGACCACCTCCCTGATGGACGCCGTGCAGGTGAACGCCCTGTTCGGATGCGTGCTGGGCGGCTTCCAGACCTTCTACGGGCCGGTGCTCGGGGCCTACATCATCGGCGTAGGGCGCAATTTCCTCGTGTACTACGTCAGCTCTATATGGGGCGAACAGATCATGTACCTGCTCATCCTGATCTTTCTCATCTTTCGTCCGAACGGGCTCATCGGTAAAAAATTCATCAAAAAAGTGTAAGGGGGTGTGATCTAATGAACGATTTGTCTTCGCCTTTCACGAACGCCAAACCTGCGCTGTGGCGTAACGCTTATCTGCGGTTCGTCCTCTTCGGGCTGCTCATCGCCACGCTGCCGCTTTTTTCCAGCTTGGGGCTGATGAAGAGCAGCACGTTGAACTATATCGGCAACGTGCTGGTGTACGCCGTCGCGGCTTTGGGGTTGAACCTGCTGTTGGGGTACGCCGGCCTCATATCCCTGGGGACGGCCGGTTTCATGGGGCTTGGATCCTATATCGCCGCCTACATCGTGAAGGACATGGGCATGTCCTTTTGGGCGGCGCTTGTGGCGGCCGTTCTCATTCCGACGCTCATCGGGCTGCTCATCGGCCTCATCTCGCTGCGCATCGAGGGCATTTATTTGGCCATCGCCACGCTGTGCGTGTCCGAAATTCTGCTGAAAAGCTTCGAACAGGCGGATTCGATTACAGGCGGTATGCAGGGCAAGAGCGTGTCCTACCCCGTCGTTTTCGGACACGCCTTCAACCGCAGTTCCACCTACCTCATGCTTGTCGTGGTGCTCACGTTGGTGATGATGCTGACCCACAGCTTCGTGAACGGCCAAAAGGGGCGCGCCCTTCACGCGATGCGGGGCAGCGAGGTGGCGGCCCAGGCCATGGGCGTCAACCTGCTGCAGTATCGTCTCATAGCTTTTTCCCTGGCCACGGCCTATTCCGCGCTTTCCGGCGTGCTGTACGTCTTTTTCGTCAAGTTTTCCTATCCCTCGGTGTGGAACATGAACCTTTCTCTTTACGTGCTGGCGGCGGTGGTCATCGGAGGTCTTCGCTCCATCTACGGCACCGTCATCGGCACCTTTGTGGTGTGGGCCGTGCCGGACCTCATCCTCAAAAACCTGCCGGTCGTCGGCGGCATCAACGGCCTGCCTTACATCTTCAACGGCATTCTGATCATCGTCGTCGTCATGTTCGCCCCGCAGGGCATCTCCGGTTTGTGGCCCCTGAAGAAAAAAAAGAAACGGCAGCAAGTTCCCCAGCAAGTCCCCCCGAGCGGAAAGGAGGCCGGGTGAGCATGGTGGAGCCTCTTATGGATCTGACGCTCGCCCCCCAAACGACCACCCGCACCCTGGCGGAGGATGACGCGCTGCGAGTGGAGCGCCTTTCTATCAGCTTCGGCGGGCTCAGGGCCGTGGATGACCTGAGCTTCGCCGTGAAAAAAAAGGAGATCTTCGGTCTCATCGGCCCCAACGGCGCGGGCAAGACCACGGTCTTCAACTGCATCACGCAGTTTTACAGGCCCGACGAGGGCAACGTCTTCTTCCGTACCGGGAAAGGGGACGGCGTGGTCAACCTGGTGGGCCGTCCCGTGCACAGCATCATCGGCCTGGGGTTGGTGCGTACTTTCCAGAACGTGGAGGTCATCCAGGAGCTTTCGTTGCTGGAAAACGTCCTTATCGGCGCTCACATCGACTTCAAGGCCACGATTTTCGAACAGGCCTTCAAGCTGCCGCGCGCCCGGCGCGAGGAAAGGCTGTTCCAGAAGAAGGCCGAGGAGGCGCTGGCCTTTTTGGGCATCATCGACCGGAGGGACCTGCTCGCCGGCGGGCAGCCCTACGGAGTCCTGAAAAAAGTGGAGCTGGCCCGCACGCTGATGGCGAATCCTCGTTTGATCATCCTGGACGAGCCGGCTGCCGGGCTGAACGACAGCGAGACCCACGAGCTGGCGTCGACGATCCGCCAGATACGCGACGCCTACGACTGCACCATCCTCCTGGTGGAACACGACATGCGCCTGGTGATGGGGGTATGCGACAGGATCTGCGCCATCTCCTTCGGCAAGTTCCTGGCCTGCGACGTCCCGGAGGGCATCAAGCGCAACAAATTGGTGCAAGAAGCCTATCTTGGAGAGGAAGAAGCATGAAGGGGACCGCCTTGAGCATAAAGGGTTTGAAAGTGCGTTATGGCGCCATCGAGGCCGTCAAGGGCATCGACATCGACGTTTCGGAGGGGCAGGTGGTCGCGCTTCTGGGGGCGAACGGCGCCGGAAAAACCTCCACGCTGCGCACGGTCTCCGGCCTGACGCCGGCCGCCGGGGGCCGGATTTCCTATTACGGCCGCGACATCACCAACATGGACGCCGAAAAAATAGCGGGGTTGGGCGTCACGCAATCGCCGGAGGGAAGGCAGATTTTCGGCGATTTGACGGTGGAGGAAAACCTGAAGGTGGGAGCCTTCACCTTGCGCGACAAACGGGTGATTCAGGAATGCTTCCAGCGTTGTTACCGTTATTTCCCCCGCCTTCAGGAGCGGAAAAGGCAAATGAGCTATACGCTCTCGGGCGGCGAACTGCAAATGCTGGCCATCGCCCGCGCGATGATGGCGAATCCGAAAGTCCTGCTGCTCGACGAACCGTCTTTGGGCCTGGCGCCCTTGGTGGTGCGCGACATCTTCGCCATCATCGACGAGATCCGGCAAGAGGGCACGACGGTGATCATCGTGGAACAAAATGCCCTGCAAACTTTAAAGATCGCCGACTACGGTTATGTGCTGGAGGTTGGCGAAATCCGCATCCACGGTCCGGCAGCCGAACTGATCAAGGATACTCGTTTGGTGGAAGCCTATCTGGGCTCGGAGTGATCCGTTCCCCAGAGCTTTACATTAAATGTTTACGCGACGAGCGTAGAACATATATCTCAATCGATCTGGAGGGAAAGTGATGAAAAAAGCGTTTGTTGTAGTGCTGGCGGTACTGATGGTCTTCAATATGGCTGCCTGCGGAAGCGCCGCCAAGAAGTACTCTCAGGGAGTCGACGACGCCCAAGTTGTGGTCGGCAATTCCGCGGCCACGTCCGGACCTTACGCCCCCGTCGGCGTGCCCTTCCTGGCGGGCATCGAGGCTTATATGGAGATGGTGAACGCGGAGGGCGGCATCGATGGGCGCAAGATCGTCTTCAACCACATCACGGACGACGAGTTCGACCCCGCCAAGGGCAAGGCCGCTCTAGCCAACCTGGTGGAGGACGAGAAAGTTTTCGCCATCGTCGGCCACTTCGGCACCCCCGTGGTGGCGGCCACGGTGGAGGACCTGAAGGAGTACGGGATTCCCGCCGTCTACTTCGCCACCGGCATCGGGCAGTTGTACGCCGATAACGCCAAAACCAACGCCGAGGGCTACAACATCTTCCCGGTGCAGCCCATCTACATCACCGAGGGCCGCATCATGGTCGCCTACGCCGCGGGCAAGTTCAACGCCAAGAAAATAGGGATCATTTACACCAACGACGACGCCGGCGTGAACCTCTATCACGGCGCGACCGCGCAAATCGAGGAAACAAGCGGACTCGAAGCGGTAGCCGCGCAGGTCACCGCCGGAACGGCCGACGTCTCGGCCGCCGTGACCACCATGAAAAACGCCGGCGTGGATTTCGTCATCGTCGCCTCCATTCAAGGAACCATGCCCACCATCGTGAAAGAGCTGGCCGCTCAGAGCGTGAACAAGGATTGCATCACCACTTACGTCAACGAGGCCCTGGCCATGAGCGAGGCCGTCGTGAACGACATCAAGGGCAAATTCGACGTCTACACTCTGGGTTGGGTCGAATACGCCGACAAGGCCGCGCTGGACCTTTACGTCAAATGGGCGCCCGAGCGATACGCGATGAATATTTACGCCCAGACCGGCTGGATAGCGGGTCATTTCTTCTGCGAGGGGCTGCGTCGTCTGAAGGACAAGGACATCACCTGGGAAGCCTACATGGAGGCGTTGGAGAACGGGGGCCCCATCAAGAACCCGTTCGGCGGCGTCATCGACTACGCCAACGGCAAACGCCGCGGCACTCAGGAGATGCACCTGTCCAAAGCCGTTCCCGTCTCCGAACAGTGGCCCTCCGGTTGGGAGCTGGTCTTCCCGCTGGCCAGCGTGGATTCCTTGCTGAGCAAATAGGCAAGCAGGCAAAGTAGACAAACAATCGAATCGTCGGCGACGGCGAGGCCGAGCGGCGCGGTTTGTCCCCAAGGGGCCGGCGCTCGGCCCCTTGGGGTTCGAACGTTTATTTATTTTCAATCGATGCCTATGAGGAGAGGGACGAAACGGCAATAGTCGTACCACGTGTTGCGAAAGCCGGGCTCCAAATTTTCCCGCACCAACAGGCGTTGTCCTCCCGTCATGACGCTCAAGGGGACGATCAGACGTCCATTGGGGCGCAGCTGTCGATCCCAGGCGGGCTCCACGCGCGACGAGGCCGCCGTGACGATGATTCTGTCGTAAGGGGCTTCGCGGGGGTACCCGTTGCGTCCATCGCCGTGGATCACCGAGACGTTGAAGCTCAAACTCCGCAGCCTTTCTCGAGCTTGGCGGGCAAGCGACTCCACCCGCTCCATCGACCAGACTCGAAGGCCCATTGTCGCGAGGATCGCGGACTGGTAACCGGAGCCCGTCCCTATCTCCAGGATCTTCATGCCGGGCTCCGCGGACAAGAGCTCCGTCATTTTGGCGACCATATAAGGCTGGGATATCGTCTGCCGTTCGCCTATGGGCAAAGGCCGATCGATATAGGCGCTTTCCGTGTACTCCTCCGGCACGAAAAGATGACGCGGCACGGAGGTCATCGCGTCGAGAACCCGTGTGTCCTTCACGTCGCGTCCGATGATTTGCTCCTCTACCATATCCGAGGCCTGCAAACACCACTTTTGCGTTTTCTTATCCTCCATCAGAGGAATCGCCCCCCAGCGTGAGACCTCTCCGCGTCGTTCGGGAGACACGGCGGTCGTGTCGTCGTCTTACTCCGTCCAGACGGTTACCACGGGAAAACCGAGACGCGAATGTTTGATCTCGAAACGGGGAGCCAAAACGGCAGCCAGGCGCTCCGTCGATTTGGACGCGATCCAGAGAGGCGATTTCTCGTCCCCCGCGTCCATTGCGAAGATATTCGCTTTTTCGAGCAACCGTATCAAGGCGTTCTTGTCCGCGGTTCTATTTGTGTTCCCTCCCTTGTTTTCCGGCAGATCTACCTGTATCAACAGGCTATAGGGCGGCAGGTTCAAAGATTTGCGTTCCTCCAGCTCCCGCCTCCAGAAATGTTCCCATCCGAGCCATAGAGAGCTTTGCCAACTGCTTCCCGGACGGCGGGTCTGCATCAGAACGGTCCGCTCCTCTCCGCGTTCGTCCCGACCAAGTCCTCGCCAATAGGATTCCCACACCATACTGAAAGTCTGAAACCTCGCGTTATACTCCACCTTGCGGGCCTCGGCATCCAGGTCCAGCCACGCCACAAGCCCCACGTCAAGCGAAGCGCACGAGGACAAAAGCCTTCGAGTGCCCAAGATCAAAGATGGCGCGGTCAATTTTTGCCCTGCGTCGAGCAAAACTTCGCATCCTTTTAGATATCGCGCCGCCAGGGGAAGCAACGCCTCCAGCCCGGGCCTTTTTCCCAAAAGAAGGGTCCCTCGGCAGGTGGGGCACTGCGCGGGGAGAGCTTCGCGCAATCCGCACCTGAAGCAGCGCAAAATCGCGTTTGTCGGGCCGGAGTCCCGAAGGTTTTCGTTTTTCGCCACTCCGCCTCTTGCGCTCTCGACCCGCATGACGGAACCGCAGCGCGAACAGTAAAGAGCGTCGCCGCAATCGGCGCAACATACTTCCCCCGCTTGCCCCTTGCGGTCCATAATCCAAAACGCGTGACGCCCCTGATCCAAGGTCGTCCGGGTACGCTCGATCAACGCCTTCGTGATGGGAATTTGCCCTTCGGTTCCGCGTATCTCGGTTTTGAAGGAACGCCCCATATCCACGAACACGAGGTTCCTGCGCTGCGGCAAAATCCGGCACTCGGGGCGAGAGCGCAAAGAGGTTTTAGCCGACGGCATGCGTCCCCCCAGGACGAGTCTCGCTTTCAGGAAAAGGGCCCGTCGGCCGGTCAGACTGCGAGCCGAAAGGCGAGGCGCCCGTTGGGATAAATAGGCCGGGTTGGATTCATCGTCCACGATGAACTCGTCGAAAGAAAAAGGGGCAAACACGGCGCCTCTCGCGCCAATTACGACGCGGACCTGGCCGGAAGCTGTTTTGTTCCACGCGTCCCATAGTTTTTTTCCTCCGGCGGAGGGCCACAAAAGCGCGTTTGTCTTGAGCGCTTTGGGCAAACGCGCAAAAAAAGCCGCGCTTTCTTTCGCCTCGGGGAAGAGAAGAAGGGTACGCGCCTCATTGCTGGAAAGCCTTTCGCGGTAATAGGCGAAACGTTCCTCGTCCAAGGGGTGGTAGAAGGAAATTTCCTGAAAGGTCCCTTCCTTTATCGCCGTCGTCGCCGATGACGGACGAGGGGAAAAAGGCTCTCCTCGCAGGATGGGGTTGGGGCAGATGACCTGAAGGGCTTCGCCCATGCCGCACAGGAAGGTTTTTCCTATCCAGCCGGCAAGGTCCCAAAGTTCGTCCCCCAACGCGGACGTTTCGTCCAAAACCTCCTTGACGTTTTTGAGCGTCGCGTTCGCAGGCGTTCCCCCTTCGCAAAGATCATAACTGGGGCGCGCCACAAAACCGACGCGCTCGCCTCTCCCCAAGGGCACCTTCACCCGCGCGCCCTCCGTTGGAAGCGGCTTTCCGTCGAAAACATAGGTCAAGGCATTCCACCAAGGGCCGGGGACAACGACGTCGATACATCGCAAATCGGGCTCTCCGGCTAAAAGAGGCCGCCCGTGATCAGTTCTTCCCACACGGCGTCGGCCACTTCTTCCTTGCTGCCGGAAATGGAGATCTCGCCACCGGTACGCGAGATCATGTGGACGACGTTGGTGTCGACCCCAAACCCGCTGCTCGGCGCGGAAACGTCGTTGGCCAGCATCACGTCCAGCCCTTTGCGCTCCAGTTTAGCGCGCGCGTTCGCCACGAGGTCGTCGGTCTCCGCGGCGAACCCGATCAACAACTGATCGGCTCTTTTCCGAGCGCCAACCTCCGCCGCGATGTCCGGATTTTGCACCAAAGAAAGCGAAAACGTTCTCTCTTGGTCATTTCCTCCCGTGTTTCGCTTGATTTTGTGATCGGCTTTCTCCTCCGCGCGATAGTCGCCTACCGCGGCGGCCTTGACGATGCAATCCGCCCACTCCAGGTTCTCCATGACCGCGTCGCGCATCTCCAGCGTCGAGACGACGCCGTGAATTTCCAAGCCGTGAGCGCTGCCGGCAGGCGACGCCGGCCCCAGGATCACCCGGACTTCCGCCCCGCGATACCAAGCGGTCCGCGCCATCGCCAACCCCATTTTGCCGCTGGAGGGATTCGAGATGAAGCGCACGGGATCCAAATACTCTCGGGTTGGGCCGGCTGTGACAAGAATATGCTTTCCCGCCAGGTCGCGTCGAGGCGAAAGGGCGTAAGCGATTTCCTCCAAAATCAAATCGGTGTCCGGCAGCCTTCCCTTGCCCTCATATCCGCACGCCAAGAGGCCGAACGCGGGGTCCACCACCCGTACGCCCCGCTGCGTCAAAATCTCCAGGTTCCGCCGCGTGGCCGGGTTTTCGAACATGTGGACGTTCATTGCCGGGAAGAGCACCACCGGCGCTTGCGTGGCCAGGAGGGCGGCCTCTACGATGCCGCCGGCTCGCCCCTGCGCGACGCCGAACGCGGTGTTGGCGGAACAGGGGGCGACGACGACGACCTCCGCCCAGTCGGCCAAGTGGATGTGGGGGATTTCGAACCCCCGGGACGAGGCAAGAAAATCGCTCTGCAGCCAAGCGCGGCGATTCGACAACGTCGAAAGAGCCAACGGACTGACCAATGTCTCCGCCGCCTCGGTCATCGCTATCTCCACCTCGCAATCCAGCTTTCTCAACCGGCTGACGAGATCGGGGATTTTATAGGCGGCGATGCCTCCCGTGACGCATAAAAGTATCTTTCGAGAGCGTTTCCAGGCTAACATTTTTAAAGGTCAAAAAACGATTCACGCGCCAACGGATTCCGTTGGTTCAATGTCGGGGACGTGTTGGGCGTTCGAGGCGTTTGGGGTATTTTTGGCATTGTGGTGGAACGACGTTTTTTCGAGTCCTTCGACCCAGTCTCCGGGAATCGCGCCTTGTTCGATCTCCAAAAGAGCGGCCGAAAGATATTTTTCGTTTGCCGGCAGGGCGTCGATCACCGTTTTCCTTTCGCTCAACCACCGAGCCCTGGCCGCCACCAGGGCCGTAATTTCATATTTGTTGTCCGTGCCGCACGTATTCTCGAGGGCATCTATATCGTAGAATTTCATATTCGTTTACCCGCCTTTCGTAACTTTTCGCTTCACTGGTTTTCCCGTGATTGTTTTCTGTAATGCAGGATGATGCGACGCAGTTCCTCGGAAGCGCGTTCCAGAACGTCGTTGAGAACGACGTGATCGTATTCTTTCGCCCGCTCCATCTCCTTCTTGGCGTCCTCGAGCCTCAGATCGATCTTCTCCTCGGATTCCGTTCTGCGTCTGCGCAGCCGTTCCTCCAGAACCTCCAGCGAGGGCGGCAGAATGAAAATGAGAACGCTCTCCGGAAGGAGCGACCGAATCTGTTGCGCTCCCTGGACGTCGATCTCCAGCAGGGCGTCCCGTCCCGATTCCAACTCGCGCACGATATCCTCCCGCAAGGTGCCGTAACGATCTCCGTGGACGACGGCGTGTTCCAGAAACAACCCCCCCGCGATCTTCTCCTCGAACTCCTCTCTCGTGACGAAATGATAGTCCACCCCGTCGCGTTCGCCGTTACGCGGCTTTCGCGTGGTG
Organism: Synergistaceae bacterium; assembly: GCA_031274425.1. Taxonomy (GTDB): domain Bacteria; phylum Synergistota; class Synergistia; order Synergistales; family Aminobacteriaceae; genus JAISLU01. The sequence continues at coordinate 58,417 of JAISQE010000067.1, forward strand.
CAGGATATGGAATAAGTCAAATTTTCGACGTCCGCCAGCGCTCGCGTCCTCAACGTTCCCTTACCCACTCCGCTGGGTCCGGCAAGTACGAAAAGTCTTCCTTTATGCCTTTGTTCGCTCAACACGCAACCCTCTATTCCGCTTCCCCAAATCCAAGGTTTTCTTGGGCCTTCTCGATTTCTATATGATACGGCATTACCGACGGATATAGCAAGCGTTGTCTTTTTTGGAGGACTTGCGATAGAATAAACAGCGCATTTCCGAAAGGGGCGGAATATCATGGCAGAGATGAAAAACCTCAGGCTCCGTCCGCGGAGGGGATCTCCCCGATGTTGAAATCGGCCTCCGCAAAAGCCTCTATGGTGAAAATGGACGCGACGAGCCTTGAAATCATAAAGCGTCTCAGTTGCCGCGAACAATCCGTCGCGCAGATCGCCCAGGAACTGGATGTCTCGGAGGGCACGGTGCGCAACCGCATCGCCAGACTGGAAGAAGCCGGGATCTTGAATCGCTGCGCCATCGTGGACACGGACGCCTTGCCCGGACACATGGTCATCTTCATCGGGATGAAACTCACCAGCCCCCATATCGTGGGGAAGGCCGAAGAATTGCGGGATTTGAAAGGCGTCGTCTCCGTAGCCGCGGTGACGGGCAGTTACGATATCATCCTGATCGTCATGTTGAACGAAAATTTCGGACTGCTCGAGTTTTTCAACGAGGAGTTTTCCGCTCATTCCGACGGAGTTCAATCCACGGAGACGTTCGTGGTCTATAAGGGCTTCAACTTCAAGCTGCCGTATATGCTGTAAAAATGCCCCTTTTGGGCTATAATCTGCGTTGATGCGTCGGTGCGCGACATCCGCCGGATGTCGTCGGTCATGGTTGGTCACTCTGAATGCTGGAGGTTTGGTCCCTTGAATCCCAAAACGAAGATTAAGGTTTTGAATTTACCGAATACGCTCAGCCTTGTGCGCGTTTTTTTGGCTCCCTTGGTGCTGTTGTTTCTTTCCCTGAGGATCAGCACTCCGGTCCCTTACGTGCCCGACATGGGGGGAGGGAGCCCCACCTGGGGGGATTTCCTGGCCGGCGGGGTCTTCATCGTCGCGGCGATAACGGACTCGTTGGACGGGTATATCGCCCGCAAGCACAAGTTGGTGACCACATTGGGGAAATTTATCGACCCCCTTGCGGATAAAGTCCTGGTCATTGCTGCGATGGTGGCGCTGGTGGAGTTGCAGCGCGTTCCGGCGTGGATGGTGGTCGTGATCATCACGCGGGAGTTCGTCGTAACGGGGCTGCGCTTGGTCGCGTCCGCGGAAGGGGTCGTCATCGCCGCCTCGCGCGGGGGCAAGATCAAAACGGTCTTTCAGATCATCGCCATCAGCCTCCTCATCTTGAAACTGCCGGGCGGAATGTGGCTGATGTGGGTGGCGATGTTCCTCACGGTTTGGTCGGGGATGGAATACCTTATCGACGGCGCGAAGATGTTGATCGAGGAATGAACATAGTGAATATAGAGGAACGAACATAGGGAGGAAAACTCGGTGAAGCTCAAGACATTCGATTTCAAGGACGTGGAAAAAAAGAAGGTGCTGGTGCGCGTCGATTTCAACGTGCCTTTCAAAAACGGGAAAGTTCAGGACGACGCTCGTATTCGAGCTCACGCGTCCACGATCGATAAACTCGTGAACGCCGGAGCCAAGGTGGCTTTGGTCTCCCATTTCGGACGCCCCAAGGGGAAACCCATTCCCGAGATGTCCCTGGGACAGATCGCGGGCGATGTGGAGAAAGCCTACGGTAAAAAAGTGCGTTTCGTCGACGATTGCGTGGGCGAGAAGGTCGAGAGGGCGCTGGACTCGCTGGCGAAAGGGGAGCTGCTTTTGCTGGAGAACGTGCGCTTCCACGACGAGGAGCAGAAGAACGACGCGGGTTTTGCCGCGCGATTGGGGAAGCCCTTCGACGCGTTCGTCATGGACGCCTTCAGCGCGTCGCACAGAGCCGACGCCTCCACCAACGGAATCATGTCCGTGCTGCCCTCCTTCGCGGGAGACGTCCTTGTCAAGGAGGGCGAGATGCTGGGAGCCGTCAGCGAATCCCCCGCCAAGCCCTATGTCCTCATCCTCGGAGGGGCTAAGGTATCCGACAAAATCGACGTTGTGGGAAACTTATTGGACAAGGCCACGACGATACTGATCGGCGGGGGAATGGCCTATACCTTCCTGAAGGCGCAAGGGCGCCCCATCGGAAAGTCCCTGTGCGAGGAGGATCGACTGGACTTCGCGCGGGCGACCCTGGAGAAGGCCAAGGCCAAAGGAGTGACGGTCCTTCTTCCCGTGGATAATATTGTCGCCGACGGCCTGGAGGCCACGGAAACGGAGACGGCGGAAAGCGACGCGATGCCGGAGGGCAAGATGGGGCTCGATATCGGCCCGAAAACGGCGAAGCTCTTCGCGGATGCCTTGAACGGCGCAAAATCCATTCTGTGGAACGGCCCTATGGGAGTGTTCGAAAACAAGCTCTTTGCCGCGGGCACGATTGCGGTGGGCGAGGCCGTCGCAAAGGCCACGGCCGCGGGGGCGACCTCCGTCATAGGAGGCGGCGACACGGCCTCCGCCGTTCGACAATTCGGTTTCGAGGCAAAAGTTTCCTACGTTTCCACGGGCGGAGGAGCCAGCCTCGAATACTGCGAGGGTAAGAAGTTGCCGGGGATGGCCCCGTTGGAGGTCAAGTAAAGAGCGCCGCGTTCGGCTTAGATTGATTGACGAAAGGAGTCTCTCCCAATATGAAGAAGATTTATCTCTACGGCAACTGGAAAATGAACATGAATCGAGAGGAAACGGAAAAATTTTACAAGGACTTCGGCGGGCAGGTTGCGGGCGACCCAGCGCTTCTCGCCGCGATGGGGAAGACGCTGGAGGTCGCGGTGTTTCCGCCTTTCACGTCTCTTGCGGCCGCGGAGGGCGCTTCGAAAAATCTCGATAAAAGAACCGTTCCGTTTCTGGGGGCGCAGAATGTCTACTTCGAGCCCAAGGGAGCTTTCACCGGCGAGATCTCCATCCCCATGCTGAAGGATTTCGGTTGCGCTCACGTCATTCTAGGGCACAGCGAACGCCGAACGATCTTCGGCGAGCCCGACGAACTGATCGCCGGAAAAGTCAAAGCCGTTTTGGACGCGGCGCTCGTTCCCGTGTTCTGCTATGGGGAGACGCTTGCGGAGCGGGAGGGGGACAAGACCTTCGACGTGGTGTCGAGACAGCTGCGCGCGGCGCTGTCCGGCCGGACCCCCGGGGAGGCGGAAAAGATCGTTTACGCCTACGAGCCCGTTTGGGCCATAGGGACGGGAAAGTCCGCAACCTCCAACGAGGCGCAGGAGGTTTGCGCCTACAGCAAAAAACTGATTCGAGAGCTTGCCGGAAGCGCGGCGATGCCCGTCGTCGTGCTCTACGGCGGCAGCGTCAAGCCGGACAACGCCAAAGAGCTTTTATCCATGGAGGCCATAGACGGCGCTCTGGTGGGAGGGGCATCCTTGAAAGCGGATTCTTTCCTGCAGATCTACAAAGCTTACGCCAATAATTAAGGGAGGTATCACTATTGTATAGACTACGTAAAGCCGCTTTCGCGGTGTTGTTCGTTTTCTCGTCGCTCGTTTTCTCCCCCGCCGCCGGCGCATGGGCGGCGAACCCGGAGGACGCGTTCAGCGCGAGGCCCGAGGCGTCCCTTTATTTCGCGTTGCGCCTGGAGGATCTGGGCGGGATGCTCAAAAAAATTTTTTCGCCGGCCAATATGGAGATGCTCGCGAGCCTGGTGGATCCCGAGGACGCTCAGGGAATCCGGATCGCGGCGAATTTGGCGTCTCAGCTTCCCGCGAAGTCGGTCGCTTTCATCGCGGGGATGGCGGGCAAGGCGGACCAAGAACTTCCCTTCCTCCAAATAGCGGCCTCCATGCCCGAGGAGGTTCGGGCCAAGCTGGACTTGGTCGCTCAGGGCAAGGCCACGCCCGAGGACCTGATCACGCTTCTTCTGGGCGACGCGGGACTGTTGTTCGCGGGAGAGCTGAACCCCGTCGTTCGAGAGGGCTCGAAGGGCCTGTATTACCTCCTCGACGAACTCGACGCGGGGAGCCCGGTTCTGGCCGCCCGAGAGAATTTGCTCTTGATCGCCCTTTCCTCGGCTGACCTGGAGGCCTCTTTAGCCGCGACGGAGAAGGCGGAAAACCGCCTTGCCTTCAAGCGCCGTTTCGAGAGCCCCAATTACTGGCTGATGCACTTGGACGTTCCGGCGCTCGCCAGCTTTGCCGAGGACGACCTGAAAAAGGAATTCGATCTGAAGCTCCTGAAATCGTACTTCAAAGCGCCGCTGGATTTCGAGGTGGCCTTCGACGCAAAGCCCGGGAGCTTCCTCGTTTCCAGTGAGGTCAACGCTCTGGAGGCTTTGACGGACGCATCCCGCTGGGAAAAAATAAAGCCGATACCCGGCGCGGGCCTGTTTCTTGCGGGAGGGGGCAAATTGTTTCTCGGTCTGAGCAGCGTGTACGCCTTTAAGGCGTCGGACTGGAACGTCTACCCGGAAATCGCCGCGACGTGGGGTAAATTCCTCAAGGAACTGGAAAAGAGGGGCCTCGCCGAAAAAGACGTGGAGGACCTTCTGACGGGCGCCATTTCCCTGGTCTTCGGAAGCGACGCCACGATTTTGGGTAATCGGGCTCCGGGAGGGTACATCGCCTTGAGCGGGCAAGAGGGCGCCGCGTCCAAAATTTTGAACGCGATTTTGGAGGACGAGGCCTTTTCGCAGGCTGTCCCTCTATCGCCCTTGACGGTGGACGGCTGGAGTTCGCTCTTCATGGTGGATCCCGCCTTGGTTCCCGTTTCGCTGCTTTTGGGGGTTTCGAAAGACACGCTCTTCCTGGGCGTCGTTGACCCCAAAGGATTGGACAAGAAGCCGGAGTTCCCCTCGGAAGCCGCCGATCTGTTCGAAAACGACCTATGTGTCTCGGGATTTTTCGACATTGCGGCGACGTGGGAATTTTGGAGAAAAGAGGCCTCCGACTCGACGTCGCCTTTGGGAGCGCTGCTGGCTCAGGATCCCGCCGAACTGGACATCATAAAAAATCTTCTGGAGTCGGAGCTTGCGGTGAGTTCCTTCAAGCTCTGGGCACCCACGCTGGAAACGTCCTTCGCGGAGCTCAAGATCGTCGACGTTCCGCGGGAAAAACGCCTTTTGCCCAAACTCCTGAAAGCGGTCGAGGCGTGGGAAAGTAAAGAAGAAGATAGAGAAGAAGAAAAAGGGGAAGGAGAGGAAAAAGAAGGGGAAGAGGAGCCTTCCGACCCCGAGTGAGCCGCTTGGAGCGGGCTCTGCTCCCGTGAGCCGCGCCGCAAAGCAAAGTCCGATATTGCCCGAACGTTTACGTCCGGGCAATTAAATTTTTTCGAGAAGCGTCTATGTCAAATATGTTATTGTAGAATATCTTCATCGGCCGGATAAACGGCCGATGAGTTTTTTCGAGCCGAATTCGTGGGTTCGTTTGTATGAGTTCGTTTATAAAGGAGTGTCCGTCTTTGAATCGTTCGTTGAAAGAACGTTTTGCTGTCCATTTCCCCTTGGGTTCGTTCGATACTCCGGCCGCGCCGCGCCTCTCCGAAAACGCCATGTGGCTCTTGAAACAAAGGTACTTTGTTCTCCGCTACGACGCGAAAATCCAAGCCGTGCGCAAGGAGAGCAGTTTCGAGGAGTTCGCCCTGCGCGTCGCGCGTACCATAGCCAGCGCGGAAACGCTTTATCTGGATGCCGCGGAGCCCTCCTCCCTCGAATGGCTTCGGATTTTGGAAAAAAACATCGCAAGCGATATCCTGAACCGACGTTTTTTATTCAATTCTCCTTGCCTTTTCAGCGCGGCCGCGGGTCTCACGTTGAAACCCGAGTTCGCCGCCGTCGTTTACAAACCCGTGAACGAAATGACTTTCGAAGATTACGCGCGCCTTTACGAATCGCGGACCAAGAACCAACAGCTGTTCGCGTGTTTTGTCATCAACGTGCCCGACAGCATCGAGGGGATTTTCGAATCCGTCAAAGACGCCAGCATCATCAGTAAATTCGGGGGCGGCGTGGGGGGCAACTTTGGATGGCTTCGCGAGCACGGGTCCGAAATCGGCGGAGGCACCGGAGGCAAAGCGTCGGGCCCCGTTTCTTTCATGGAGACCTGGAACACGATGGGCGCGGTCGTCGTGCAGGGCGGAAAGCGCCGCGCGGCTCTCATGGGCATGCTTTTCGACAACCATCCGGATATATTCCGTTTTATCGACTCCAAAACCGAAGACGGTAAACTTTCTTATTTCAACATCTCCGTGGCCATATCCGACAAACTGATGGAAGCGACCGCCCAAGACGGGGATTTCGACCTGATTTCCCGAGACGACGGCTCCGTAAAACAAACCCTCAAAGCCAGAAAGCTTATGGAACATATTTGCGAAAGCGCGTGGAAACGGGGCGATCCCGGCATCTTCTTCATCGACAGGGCCCAGCAGGACAACCTGCTCAAAATGAGCGAAGAATGGATCATCGAGTCCACCAACCCTTGCGGAGAGCAGCCGCTTCCGAACTATACCAGTTGCAACCTCGGATCCATCAACGTAGAGGCTTTCGTTGAATGGGAAAATAGGGCAAAAGATGGAGCAAGAGAAGGGGTTTTCAACTGGACCGGGTTCGCGGATCAGGTTGAAAGAGCCATTTATTATCTGGATCTCGTCATCGACGCCTGCTCCTATCCCTTGGAGAGGATAGAAGAACGAACGAAAAGGATACGCCCCGTGGGGCTCGGGCTCATGGGACTGGCGGATGCGGCCGTCATGCAGGGCATCGTCTACGGGAGCCCGGAATTTCATCTATACTGCGAGCGGGTCGGCGGCGTGCTGGCGACGGGCGCGCTTTTGGCGACGTCTCAAATAGTCGGCGACGTGGGCAAAAAACCGTTCCCCGATTCTCCCCTGGTGGCGAAGTTGTTCGACGCCTTTCGAAGCCATATCGAGGACGGGGCGAGCCTTTTCAGCGAGGGAGTGCTCTTCGGCGATGAGTGGTTTCTGCGTCTCTCGGAGGAGGAATACGATCAACTGTTGGTTCGTATGCAGCGATCGACGACAATCCCGAGAACGTTGACCAACACGCTGCTCGAATTCCGAAAACCGGACCGAGGACGTTCTTTTGAAGAAGCCAAGGCGGTTCTGCAGAGCCTCGTGCATGGGCAAATGCGCAACAGCAGACGCCTTTCCATAGCGCCGACGGGATCCATCTCCATGATTATGGACGCCAGCTCGGGAATCGAGCCCAACTTTGCGTGGTCCTGGAACAGACATATCGCTAAAGTGGACGGGTCCGGGACGGAAGCGCGCGAGTTTTGGCACAAGCTCCTGACCGAGGAACAGCGTGCGGAATATAAAAAAACGGGCCGGCTTTCGGATAAATCCTACGTCACGGCTTACGACATCACGACGGAACAACACGTGGACGTGACTGGAATTTTCGCCCGTATCGTGGACTCGGGCGTCAGCAAGACGGTGAACTTGCCCAACAACGCGTCGGTGGAGGACGTCAGGCACGTCTACGAGGCCTGCTATCGTTTGGGATGCAAAGGGATCACCATCTATCGCGACGGCTCGCGCTCGTACCAGCCGATAGAGATCAAGAAAACGGAAGGAGAATCCAAAGGTTCTGGGCGCGTCAAAGAGCGTCCGCGGCTGGTGGTGTTCGGAAAAACGATCAAAGAAAGCACGCCCTGGGGCAGCATCTACATTACGCTCAACTTTGACGGCAACGACCCCTTCGAGATTTTCATCACTATCGGCAAAAGCGGGTCGGAGTTGAAGGCCATGACGGAGGCCCTCTCCAGAGCTATCTCCATCGGCCTTCGATCCGGCAGCAAGCTGGAGGATTTCATCGACACGCTGAAGGGCCTTTCCGGCAAGGAATATTGGATGTTCGGCTTCGACGAATCCCATGTCGCGCGCTCGATTCCGGACGCCATCGCCGTGCTGCTCGAAAAATTGGTCGAAAGAGGCGACCAGACCCCTGTAGTGCACGAGGGAGGAGCTCCCTGCCCGGAGTGCAAAGCCCCCATGGAAATGATCTCGGGTTGCGCATATTGCTTCAGCTGCGGTTACAGCCCATGCAAGTAAATAAGTAGACAAGTAGGCCAGATCAGGCCATCGGTCGCTCGAACGGGGGACGCGGCCATCCCCATGAGTCGCGGTTCACGAAAGAAGATCAGACGCCCCAAATATGAATCTCTCCCGCCCCGTTACGTTCGGGGCGGTCATAAATCTTTTCGTCCCAACTTCGCCCGGTGCGTTCGTCGCAGACGATCAGGTGGGCCTCCGTGGCGTTGGACCGTTCGGCGTAGCGGGCCGTTTGCTCCATTCCATCGGACAACATTTGTTCCACGGTGTTGTGGGCCTTGGCGCGAATCGTTTTCAGCTCCAGCACGATCCGTTGCTCCTTCTGAGC
>JAISQE010000120.1 GCA_031274425.1 Synergistaceae bacterium
GATGCACCATGAACACCCCCATTTTGAGTTCTTATTCTGATTTTAAATCAAAAACTAAAAATTTAGGGGATTGGCAGGGACACTTGCGCGTCTTCGTCCATCCGCGCGGTGGTCTTGTATAATGATATGGATATGGTGAAGTCCAAAGTGCAAACCGGCGAGTACGCCAGCGAAAGCGAAGTGATTCGTGATGGGTTGCGTACGATGATGGTGTATGAGAGCAGGTAGCCCCCGCTTATGACGCTTTGAAAGCCGATCCTTCGCGTGCCGTTACTGTCGATCAAGTGCGGGCGCGTCTTGCCGCCGAACACGACAAGGATTTATGAGTTGCCGTCAGGTACTGCGAAAGCCTTCAAACCTCACGGTATAGTGTGTGATGATCGCTTTTGATGTAACTGTCAGTTTTTTGCTTGAAAGGCTTTCCGTCATTAAAGCTCAGGGGGTAGAGTCGCGTATGCGGCCTTCTGCCCCCTGAGTGTTCGTTTCTGATTGGAAGCTCAGGGGGGCAGGGCTCGTTCGGCTGCTTTGCAACCTCACTGGCCCCCCCGAGACCCCCTGTCGTTTTCTCTTATGCCCAAACATCTACTCTGTCGTCTAATTGGTCTCTCATGCTCTCGATGAACTTGATCACTTCGTCCGCTGGGATTTTGCGGACAACTCGCCCGTCACGGACGTCGATCACCTGAATTTGAACCACTCCCGATTCCTCCAGGACCTCGTACTTCAGCTTCCGGTCGAACCGGGACAGCAGTTCCGCCGTTTGGTCCATCAAGGCGGTAAGAAGCTCGTATTCCTCGGCGTCCATCGGGGGCTCCTCGGCTTTGCCCGCGTTTTTCGCGTCCACCGCCGCCTCGGCGGGTGAGGGGAAGGCCGGTTTGCCCTGCACGACCTCCGCGGAGAACCCGCTGGGCTGAAACCCGCTTCGGGAGTCGGGGGTGAAAAACGCGTCCGGTAATTTAACCTCCATGAAAAGCCTCACCTCGGATCGATTAAAGCTCAGGGGGGCGGAGCCCGTTCGGCCGCTGCGCGGTCCTCACTGGCCCCCCCGAGACCCCCTGGTATCTCCTGGGCCTCTAGTTAGCCCCCCCTGGCTTTCCTCACTCGCCTTAACGCAGCAGGCTCAGGACGTTCTGGGGCAGGCTGTTGGCCTGCGCCAGCATACTGGTCCCGGCCTGGAGCATGATCTGGAGCTTGGTGAAGTTCATCATTTCCTTGGCCATGTCGGTGTCGCGGATGCGGCTTTCGGCGGCGGTCAGGTTCTCGCCCGCCACGGTCAGGTTGGTGATGGTGTGCTCCAGACGATTCTGGTACGCGCCCAGTTTCGCCCTCTGCATGGACACTTTGTCGATGGCGTTGTCGATGATGGTGATGGAGCGGGACGCCGAGTCGCGGTCGGTCACCAGCACCGCGTTCAAGCCCAGGGCCTCAGCGCGCATGTCGCCGATGTTGACGCCCATATCTTCACCCTCGTTCGCACCGATCTGGAACACCGTCGTGTTGTCCGCAAGGTGCAGAATAGTCTGGTAGGAGTTGGCTTCTTTTGTCAAGCCAAAGGACTTCGTTGCCTCATTCCACTCTACCTGGATGTTCGCCATCGCGTCAAACACCACGTCCACGTTCTCGTTGACCACGCCAATGAGCTTATTGCCCGTAATCTTGACGCCGCTGGCCACGGACTTGCCGCTATGGGCATCCCACACGCTGACCGTGAAAGTATTTTCGGAAGCTGCTTGGATTTCGTTCAGGGAAAGCTGCTTGAGCAGGTCTTCGTCACCCGCGAAACTGATCTTACCATTCACGCCCGCAGTGGCAGAACGAATGACGAACGTACCCTCCGCGGCTTCCGACGTGCCGTCCACAGCTTCGTTGACAAACGTCACGAACTGATTAGCGGCGTTATAGGGGTCGTTGTTAGGGTTAATCGTCAATAGGCGTTGCTGCCCCAGTTGCTTTGCAACGGCTTCGTTCAGTTTCGTCGCCGCGTCCTTCAGCGTATCCGTCGCGTAGAGTGTGACGCTGGTTCTCGTACCGTCGCCTTGGGTGATGGTGAGAGTCTGGGCGTCCTGTAACAGGAAGCGGCCCTCAGAGTTCCAGAACTTGTCAATGTCGCGCAATTTAACGTCCTCGCGGGCGACCTGACCAACATAAGTTGCGGTAAAAGATGCAAGCGTATCTCCATCGCTCAATCCGCTTATGGTCGTGCTGAATTCCTGCGTCAGGCTAAGAACGATGTCGCCCGCATAGACGGTGCCATTTTCCTCGTTGATGTAGAAATTCTTGAAATGGACTTCCTGTCCGTTGACCGCTGTGGCATCGAGAGTGTACAGAAGGTTACGATTATCATACGTTACGGCGTTGTGGGGGTTAGTAACGGTGCGTGGCGTCCAGCTACCGTCCCATGCCGTGTTCTGTTGCCCCGAGATTTCGAAGGAAGCGGCCTGGAACGCCGTGTTGAGCGGTGTGCCAGCGGTCACGTTGTAGGCCAATTTATCGCCCTCCACGAAATAGGTCGAAGCCCTCTGTGCGGAGTTGGTCGGATTTGCAGTGACATGTTGCAGGCTTGCCACAAGCCGAACCCCAAGGCTACTGAAATCCAATTCATTACCGGTCAAAACCACGTCACTAACCGTTGTCGAAACGCTGCCATCCGTGTTCAGAATATTGGATGTGCCTTTGAAGGTCACGGCACCGGTGGTGTCGTTGACATCCACAACCTCCAACAAAATACTCGCGTTCCTGTCTGCGTAGGTAGCCTCCAAGGCGATCTCATTTGCGTCAGCGCCATATAAGCCGACAAGCTGCTGGCTGCCGGCATTTAGCTCCATAACGGTGAACCTGAGTTCATCGCCTTCGTCGAAATTGGCGGCGGTCAAACCGTTAAAGTTGAATCTGAAATCGCCTACGCCCGTTACACTAGTGACTCCGGTCCCGCCAATCAGGATGTTGACCCCTGTTTGAATATCTAGATTTGTAGCGGCATTAATAACGTCGACAGTAAGATTCCCGTTCGTGGCAACATTCGTGATGTGGAAAATGAGATCTTGCGGTCCCGTGAAAGCGGCATCCGGGACAAACGACGAAATTCTGGCGTTGGCGATCGGATTAGAATTGACGTTGAGAACCTGCGTGCCGGTTCCTGGATTGGTGCCAGTGACATCCCATATTCCTGTCAAAGTTATCAAATCGGCGGCAGGATCATCATCTGGAGTTGAGAGTCTGGGTGAGATGGCGCTGAAATCCAAATCAATGCTTTCCCCATTTCCTAAGTCAATTGTATAGACGGCGTTGCCAGGGTCCCCATCCCATACAAAAGACATGGTGTAAAGTGTAGAGCCGTCCAGAGCCGTCAGCGAAAAGTGAATATCGACATCGTCAGGATCACTAGAACTTGCACGTATCTCGTCAATAACAAGCCTTCCGCCTGCAAACGAAGGAGCGTTGCTGACATCAATGGCGAGATAATCCAGAAGATCCGGAGGAACTGGAGGCGACTGACGTGTCCCGTACGTATCTATTGTAGCGGCTGGGTTTAACGTTTGGGCAAAAGCCATAGTATTAGTTGCTACATAATCTCCTGTATTAGTAGGTGAAGGAAGATTGATTGTGACTAATCCAGCCAAGGAAGAAAAAGTGTTATCCTGGGTGAAATCGATATGGTAAATATTCCCATCCGTAGCATCGGCTGTACCGTCTCCATCCGTGTCATACCCGACGTTCGTGATTTGGAGATCCGTTATTGCGCCAGTAGTAGCGTCAACCGTGAGAACTTCTGCGTCAAAAGTTATCGCGACAGCGTTTCCCTGTGCGTCTACGGCGGTAAATGTAACGTCGTTTACCCAATTGACATTACCTGTCCCTGCCCCCGTTATTCCTCTCGACGCAACTGATGCCGGAACAGTAACTGTCATAGGCGGTGGTAGCGTGGCAGCCCCTACAGTGTACGTTATGGACATGTCTTCCCGCAGAGCGCTCAACTGCGCCGAGGTAAAAGCCCCTAAGTCAACCACCATGTCGCCAACCTCAATATCCGACAGGGCTGTACCATCAAAAGTTCTAGTAACTGCTGGGCTTGCGCCATCGTCGAAGCTAAGTACCACCGAACCGCTATTAACAGTAGCAACCGTTATCGTGAGATGATCGGGAGCGGCAGCATCTCCAAAGTTCTCGATCGTAACGTTCAAGGGATTCAGTGCGTCAGAACCGGCCTTGCTGACGAATGTGGCACCCCCTACCGTCGTTGTCGTAGTCTCCGCATACTGCACCTGATAGTCCCCTGCCGGAATATTGTTCACACTGACGCCCTTGATCCCGGCCTCCTCGTTGGTGCTGACGTTCATGATGACGTCTTTGTGTTTGATTGTGAAGATGTCCGTCTTCTGCACCTGAGCTTTGCCCGGGTCCGCATTGATGTCGATGACGTAATTACCCTCGACGGAGGTCTTCTGCCCGAACTGGTCAACGGTACGCAAACCTCCGTTGATGATAGCCTTGGTCGTCAGGCTGTCGCTGGACCACAGAGCCGCAGCGGAGCCGTCCAAAAGTTTTTTCTTGTTGAACTGGGTGGTGTTGGCGATACGGGTGATCTCTTCCCGGAGCTGGTCGATCTCCAACTGGATGTAGCCACGGTCCTGCTGGGTCAGAGTGTCGTTGGCCGCTTGCACGGAAAGCTCGCGCATACGCTGGAGGATGCTGTGGGTCTCGGAGAGAGCGCCCTCCGCCGTCTGGAGCATGGAGATGCCGTCCTGAGAGTTGCTGATGGCCCGATCCAAACCGCGAGTCTGCGCGCGCATTTTTTCGGAAATGGCCAAGCCGGCCGCGTCGTCGGCGGCGGAATTAATGCGTAGCCCACTGGAGAGCTTCTGAATAGATTTCTGCAAAGAATTGGTGGTCGCGTTGACCGCGTTGTACGTCTGAAGTGCGGGAATGTTGTTGTTCACAACAAGCGCCATTATAAATTACCTCCCTGTGTGTGCGGGGGCCGGTATCCATACCTATCCCCAATTTACGTCCGTCAGGCTATCCCTGCCCGTCGGAACCGATCCGTTTTGTTGCGTACGCGCTTGCGTACCGCGGTTTAGGGCCATCCATGCCCCAGTGTCGGCGACCTTGCTCCCTGCATCGTCGCCCGTGAATCCGTCAAACATTTTTTCCGCGTCTCGCGATCCCTATCAAACCTCCTTTGTGAACTACGTCTTGGGGCATTGCGCCTCTCGAAAACCCAAAATCGCGCTTCCGAGAGCAAAACGGGCCTTACCTCACCGCGATACCGCAAATCCGAAACGACGTTTCCGCCTCCGCGAAAACCACCGTCTCTTAGTAGGCGTTTATAGCACGCCCTCCCCCGGTTGTCAAGTAGTTTTTTACGCGTTAGCTTCTTCGCGCAAAAATAATTTGCATATAGTTTATATGTGTTAGAATTATTATAAAAAAAGGAATGAGTGCGGTGGGGAAAAGTAAGGTGAAAACGATGAGTGGAAAAAAAGAATTGCCTAATTATTATGCGTATACGGCTGTATTTGAAGAGGATGAAGATGGATGGATAGTGCGCTTCCCGGATCTAAACAGGTGCGCCACAAACGCGGACACGTTGGAAGAAACCATTATTCAGGCTCATAATATCCTGGAAGATTACATGGCCATACTTGAGCGCGACGGAAAGCCGATTCCAGAGCCGATCCCGTATGAAGCGGTCAAGATCAAAGCCGGGGCAGTGGCGCAGCGTATCGTTGTCCCGATGGATGGGGCGCGGCGAAGATGGGAAAATCGATCCGTAAACCGGACGGTCACGCTTCCGGCGTGGCTGGATGAAAAGGGACGCGAGGCCAATTTAAATTTTTCTCAGCTCCTCCAGTCAGCGGTCGCGCGGGCATTGCAATTATGAGCGTAAAGGGATAAGTGAAACTCGAACGGCCTCCCGTAGAGCCAGGGCCTCCTCGGGGATCGCGACCCCAAACCAGCGGCATCCCTCCTCCCTCAGAATATTCGCCACGGGAAGAAGCCCAAGGGAATAGGCGTTGGCCTTGACGATGCCGAACACCTCGCATCCGGGCCCGACAAATTTCTTGATGTTCCGGTAGTTGGCCCTCAGGCTGTCGGACGCGATTTCCACGCGCGTGGGGCGCAAAAGATCCATATCGCTCTCCTCGCCTCAAATCAGGCTATTTCAATATCTTAATCTTATTTTAAAACGGCGCCGATAATGCCGTAATAGCCTTCGCAGGCCCTGTATAGGTGCTCGATCTCGATGTATTCGTCCACCACGTGGGCCAGCGTCTCCAGAGAACCGCCGTACCCGATGGTGGGGATGGCGGCCTTTCCCGCGTAACAGGAGCCGTTGGTGCAGAAAATATAGTGCGACAGCTCCGGCCTCTGCCCGACGGACGAAAGCCCGGCTAGGGCTTTTTGCACGAAGGGGTGAGTATCTTCCAAAATCCATCCGGGCGCGAAGCGTTTCGCCGCGATATCCGCCCCCGTGTAGCATTTTTCGAGCCCCTCGGCGAGGGCCGCGCGGGCCTGAAAATCCAGGTCTTCCGCCGCGAGGCGCGCGAAAACGCGCCGCAGAGCCGTCAAAACGTCCTCCTCGCTCTCCCCGACCAAAAGGCGCCGGTCGAAGGTCGCCCTGCAAAGCTCTGGAATCACGGAGGCTCCGGGGTAGGGGGAGGAAACGACGTCGGTCACCTCGAGAATGCCCTCTCCCAGAACGGGATGCGTCGGAGGGACGAACTCCTTTTCCAGCGCCGTGATCAAGCGCGACATTTTTTTGACGGCGTTGATCCCCGCGGAGGGTTTGGAGGAATGCGCCGATTTTCCCAGCGTCTCCACGACGATTTCGGCCCTGCCCTTCTGCCCGCGTTTCACCGCCAGGTTCGAGGCCTCGCCGATGACGACCATGTCCGGGGCCCAGTTCTTCACTATTTCCTCGGAGGCCACTCCCTCGAAACACTCCTCGTGGACGCCGCCCGCGACCAGCACCTCCCCGTCGAGGCCGCTTCCCCCGTCCTCCGCGACGAACGCCGCGGCCAGGAGCATGGCGCAGAGATTGCCCTTCATGTCGCTGGTCGCCCTGCCGTACAGCTTCCCATCCACGATCTCCCCCCCGTAGGGGTCGTGGGTCCACTTCGAGGGGTCGCTGACGTCCACGTGATCCATGTGCCCCTCCATGAGGAGCCTCTTTCCGCCGCCGCCAAAAACGATCCGGCCGACGACGTTCCCGTAGCGGTCGGTCTCGACCTGGGCGAACTTCGTCTTCCGCATCGCGTCTCCGAGCAAAGACGCCATATCCCCCTCTTGGCCGGAGAGGCTTTTCGTTCGAATGGCCTGTTGACAGAACTCCACCAAAAATTTCTTCCTGCTCTCCGAAAGCAACCCCATCGAAAGCAACTCCATCGCCTCCAAGCGGAATCAAATCGACGCTTATCTTAACACTTTAACGTATTATGCGCGATAGCGCGTTAGGTAGGCGCTTAGGTGGGTCTAGGGAGGCGGCGGCAAGCAGCGAACGGAGCGAGTCGCTTAGAATGGGCTCCGTCCCCCTGAGCGTGGGCGTTGACTGGGAAATTATGAACCCGTATGCCGCCTGTTATCTCGGCTGACGTTCTTTCGTTGCAGCATCCGATATTGTTTGGGGCACATGCCTACGTGTTTTTTGAATACTTTGCTGAAATACAGCGGATCGTTAAACCCGACGGCGAAACTGATTTCGGCCAGGCTGAGGATATCCGTGCAGATGATGTTCTGAGCTTTTTCGATGCGTAATTTCATCTGATAGGTGATGGGAGACATCCCATAGTGTTTATGGAAAAGTTTTTCGAACCACGAAACACTGTACCCGGCGATTTGGGCAATTTCTTTGATGTTCAGATCCACGTTGTAATTGAGCGTGATGTATCGCTCCGCGGTTTTTAGTTGCAAAGCCTGATGGCAGCTTGCGCAATCGAGATGGGGCCCGTTGAGGATAACGTCGTTGATGCTTCCCAGCACACGGAAGAACTCCCCCCAGATGATCTCGCTGCGGGAGGGCGGAACGATCATCATCTGTTTGATCAGGTTCGATATGGCTTTGGCGAGGTTGCTGTCGACGCCCACGTTATGGATGCTTTCCTGCACCAGGGGCATGCCCGCCATGATCTCTTCGACCATTCTGCCGCTGAAAGCGATACCGTAATAGTGAAGAGGGGCTCCCTCCTCGGTTTTGTAATGCTGATACTCATGAGGTTTGTAGAGAATCAAATTTCCCGGCTCCAGGCGCAGAAACTGATTCCCGTCGTCATACAGGCAGACGCCGTCGTAAATATAGATCAGCAGAAAACGCTTATGGTAGCGATTGAGAACAAAGCCCGGTTTGCACCACACCTCTCCCGCCCAGCGAATTTCCAAGCCCAGACGCTCGCTTTCCCGGTCGATAAGGCGGTATACCTCGTAAGAAGACCGTTCCATCAGGACATGCCGGGCGGGAACATGTTGTCCGGGAACATGTTGTCTGGGAACATGTTGTCTGGATTGAGGAGTCCGTCCGGGTCGAAAAAGTTTTTGACGGCGCGCGCCGCCTGGAGCTCCTCTTCGGGCATATAGCGCAGCAGGTTTCGTTTTATTTTGCCGACGCCGTTTTCATCGGCCAGCCTGCCGCCCATGGCGATCGCATTTCTTGCCCAGGCGTCTATAAGGGCTTGGGCCTCCTCCACCTGCCCCAATGTTTCAGGGAAGAGGTTGACGTGCAGCCTGCCGATGGCGGCATGTCCGAAGACCGCCCCGGAGACGCCGCTTTCCTCCATTCCGCTCCGGTACATGACCGCGGCTTCCTCCAGGCGATCCAGCGGCGTCGTGAAGTCGGTCGACATTTTATGCACGCCTGGGCAATTCCGGCAGATATCGTCGATACGAGCGTTGGCGGCTTCGGGGACGGCATGGCGGAACATCTTGAACTTCTGCATTTCGTCTTCGCCCTCCGCCGCCCAGGCGTCGTTTTCGTTCCCGCCGTGCGCGGCAAAAGTGTCCAGCAAGGACAAAAGCGTTTCCTCCATTATGTCGGAATTCCTCGCCGACAACTGGACATACACCGCTGCTTGATGTCCGGAGGAAATTTCCGGCACGACGCGCAATTGGGTCGTGTTCGTTTTCAGTTCCTCCACCAGATCCAACGAGGCGCGGTCGAAGAACTCCACGGCCTCGACGGAGGCGGAGTCGCCCCGCTCCGCGACGACGGTTTGTGAAAACGCCAAAGCCTGAGAAAGCTCCGAAAAGAAAAACAGGATCCCCCAACGGACCAACGGCGCGGGGGCCAAACGCAAAGTGAGGTTCGTGACGATACCCAACATTCCCTCGCTGCCGGCGATGAGGTCGAGAAGGTCCATCTTCTCGCGGGGAACCGGGCAGCGGCAAATCGGTCGGGCGCGGATCGGGTTCACGTTCAATCTCCGCCCGTCGGGGAGCGTGACGCCGTTTGCGTCGAAAAGGTGTTCGCCCCGCACGATCTTCCAGCTTCGGCCATCCGGCAGCGCCAGAGTCACGCTTTGTACGTGCTCCGCCATGCCGCCGTAGCGATAAGCGCTCAGGCCCTGAGCGTTGCAGGCGAACAGACCGCCTAAAGCAGCGGTGGTTTCGGTGGGGTCCGGCGGGAAGAACTGAGCGGGGGCTCGCTTCAGACGCGCGAGAGCGTCTTTCGAGCCCGCGTCCCAGCCGCGGGTGTCGAAATTTTTGCGCGTGAGGCAATGCGTCAGCTCCGACAGCGGCACGCCGGGATCGACGGTAACGTAAAAGCGGTCCTCGTCGTCCACGGAAAGCTGGGTGATCGAGTCCATTTTGATCATGCTGAGAATTCCCCCACGCGCGGGCGTCGCCGCCCCGGCGATACCCGTACGCGCGCCCTGTACGGTGAGCGGAGTTTTCGACGCCGTCATATAACGCAACGCGTTTTCGACCTGCGCCGCGTCGACGGGAAAGGCAATTTCCTCCGCTTTGCCCGAAAAACGGGACTCGTCCTTCAGGTAAAGTTCGTATTGATCGCTCACAGGCTTTCTGCCCCCGTTTGCGCTGGCGTTCATGAATTTGCCGTCCTTTTATTCGAGTTATTCGATTTCGAAATGATCCGTTCCAGTTCTTGCGCTACCGCGTTGCAATCTTCCACCACGCCGACGTCGCAATACTTAAAAATAAGCGCGTCCGGGTCGTTGTTGACGGCCGCCAGTACGTCGCTTTTTTCGACGCCCGCCATGAACGGACCGGAGCCGGAGACCCCCATCGCCAGACAAAGTTTCGGCCGGACCACGTTCCCCGAAGCGCCGATCAGGTCTTTGTGTCTCAACCACCCGTCCAGCACGGCCGGGCGCGTTCCTCCCAATTTGCCGCCCATCGATTCCGCAAGCCGACGCAACTGCTCTATGTGCTGCCGATGCCCTACACCTCTGCCGCCTACCACCACAACTTCCGCCGTTTCGATGCCTTCTTCCGCTTTTTCCGGCCGCAATCGAAGCTCCGTATGCCAGGGGGCGTCGAGGAGCCTCTCGACCGAGACGATTCTCTCGGGGGTTCTTTTCTCTTTGATATTTATGGGTTCGAAAGCCCCTTGAGCGACCGAAAGCACCCAGGGTTGGGCTTGCAGGTCGAATTGAGCCGTCAGGTTGGAACCATATGCCGCGCGGCCGACCGTCAGAACGTCCGTCATCGAGAGGGAGAGCGCCTCGGTGGCGCAGCTTCCCTCGATACGCGCCGCAAGGCGTACCGCCAACTCGTTTCCAGCCAGGTCGGCGTAAAATAAAATCGCCTGCGGCCGAGATCGTTCGTACAAGCGCATCAGGGCGGGCATCCATTCTTCCGTCGAACAAAGACGGGGTTCCTCGAAGACGACCTGACAGACTACGTCGACGGGGAGGGAGAAATTTTCAGGAGAAAAATTTTCAACAGAAAGATTTTCAGGAGAAAGATTTTCAACAGAAAGACTTTCATGAGAAAGGCTCTCATGAAACGGGTTTTCAGCGGCAAGGTTTTCGTTGGGCGACTCGCGGCCGAGGAGCCACAGCTCGGTCTCTAAAGAGGCGAAATGTGCCGCGCACGTCAAAAGCTCACGCGCCTGCGCATAACCTTTCCGCGACGCGAAAGCGGCGACGGCGATTTTTGTGATCCCATTCATGATTTCAACGCACATGACCGCAAAACTTCTTCAAGGCAGGAATCGTACAGCGACCGAGCTTTTTCCTCCGCCGATTCGCCCTGGATAAAGCGGCATTCTCTTTGAATTTTTTTGAGGGAAAGACCCGTTTGGATCACCTTGGGCGGTCTCCTTTCATCGGGCGGAACAAGGCTTTCCCCTGGAACAAGGAGAACGCTTTTTTTTGAAACGTTCATCCGCTCGCGCAGCGTGGGCACCCGCAGGTAAGGGTGCGCCGCGTTGCCCACCCCCAGCACGGCCGAGGTCGTGATCGTTTGTTCGAGGAGGCCGTCGTCCACCAAACTGGCGACGCGCACGCCCCCTTCGACGCGGGAAGCGTCGATCACGTTGAGCACACAGGGGAGGCCCAACTTCTCGGCCATCAAGAGGTGGGTCTGCCCGTTATCTCCCAGGTTGGCCTGTTGGCCAGTGAGAATCAAATCGAAAAAATTCTCCAAACGTTCGGCATTTTTGACGAAGCCGCAAATCATGTCGGCTACCAGGTCCGGCCGAAAGCGCAGATCCTCCCTACAGGCCGCATGCACGACGCGAGCGTACCCTATCGCGAACAAATTTTTCGCTATATGGTCTTCGATATCCTCGTCGACGGTGAGAGCGGTCAACTCCGATTCCCCGCCGAGAGCTTTCACGTCGTCCGAGATGCGCAGCGCGAGTTCGAGCGCCGATTCGTCGTACATGCCCAGCGTTTTTTTCATAAACGAAGGAGGTCGGCCGTCCTCCATGCGATTCCATTCATCGGTCGTCATTTCATCCAGGTTCCAGGTCGTTTTGAAACAGGCAAGCAATCTTACCAAAATCGATGTTTTCCTTTCAGTTCAGTTCAGTTCAGTTCAGTGCAGTTCAGTGCAGTTCAGTGCAGTGCAGTGCAGTTCAGTGCAATTTAACGCAATGCTTTGAAAATCTTACTGCGGCCAGTTCAAGGAGCGATCGAGAGCGGTTCGCCAGACGCCGAACTGTTTTTCGTACCTCTGCATTTCCTCCGCGTTCGACGAAAAAGCCTGTACGCCATGGTGATAGAGAGCGTCGAACGTGTCTTCGTCCCACAGGCCGCCGTACATCCCCGCAATCTCGGCCGTTCCCAGCGCCGTCAGCTCCACCGTGCTTGGGCGCTTCAATTCGCGTTTCAGAACGGAAGACAGTATCCGGCAGAAGATGTCGCTGTTTGCGAGTCCTCCGTCGATCCGCATGTTGTTGATGTCGATGCCCAGCTCATCGGTCATGGCGTCCGCGATGTAACGAATGAAAAACGCGATCCCCTCCAGCGTGCCCCTCATGATGTGCTCTCTTCCGCAGGCCTCTGAGATACCCATTATAGCGGCTCGGGCGCTAGGGTCCCGTTTCGGATGAATCATGCCGAACAATGTAGGCAGCACCACCAGGTCCCGCGAGCTTTCCACCTTGGAGGCCAGGGCGTCGATTTCCTTATAACTCTCAAGCCCGAACAGCTTTTTGATCCATCGTTGGAACGTCCCCGTGGTGGGGGCGTAACACTCCGCCACGTACGTCGGGATGCCCTTCAGCCTCCAAGCCAGCAGAATCGAGTGCGTGAGGCCGGGCGGCAGGCTTTCGCGCCCGATGTTCAGATCCAGAAACGCTCCGGTCCCGTTGGTGCACTTGCAATCTCCACGGTCGGTGACCCGCTGCGCGAAAAGCGACGCGTGCTGGTCCGCGATCACACAGGTAATGGGGATCTCGGCTCCGAAGAGCTTTTTGTCGGTGACGCCGTAAAACGCCGAGTTATCCAGCACTTGAGGCAGATTATGAAAAGGCAGCTCCAGGTATTCGAACAGTCGCTCGGTAGGTTGAAAATGGTGAAAATCCACTATCCCGTTCAACATGGCGTGATCGATACTGTTGTGATAATTTTTGCAACCGGTCAGCCGGTACACCAGCCAACTGTCCACGGAGCCGTAGATTACGCTTCCGTTCACGAGGCGCTCGTGAAACCCTTCGATGTTTTCGTCCATCCACTTGATGATGAAAATGCCGCTGGTCGCTTTGCTGCGCCCCAGCTCTTTAAAAACGAAATCCATCATTCCGTCCCTTTGGAGTCTATCCGTCAAGTAGCCGAGTCGGGTGTCCTGCCAGCTGACGGCCCTTCCCACGGGTTTGCCGGAGTCCTTCTCCCAGGCGAGCAGCGTGGAACGTTGGGCGCCGATTCCCATACAGGCAATCTCGTTCGACTCGATTCCGGCTTTTTGGATAGCCTCAAGACAGGCCTCCACGCTCTTTTTGAAGATCTCCTCGCCGTCCAACTCGGCTCTGCCGCAGCTCGTGCTGTACAAATCGAGCTCTCGATAACTCCGAGAAACGACTTTCAGGTTTTTATCGAAGATAAAGGCCTTCGTTCCCGTGGTTCCCTCGTCCACAACCAAAACATGTGTTTTTTCGCTCATGCTGCGCTCCCTTTTTCATTCCGAAGATTTTCATTCCGAAGAGTGGGGCTTGTCGATTTTATAGACCAAGATATGCCGCTTTCACATGTGCGTTGTCGCGCAATTCCGCCCCGGATCCCTCCAGGGCCAGTTCGCCGTTTTCGATGACGTACCCGTAGTCGACGATCTTCAACGCTTGGTTGACGTTCTGCTCCACGAGAAGAATGCTGACGCCTTCGCCATTCAGTTTTTTTACGGTCTGCATTAGCGTCTCCACGACGATCGGAGCAAGTCCCAGGGAAAGTTCGTCGATCATCAAGAGTTTGGGATCGCTCATCAGGCCTCGGGCAATGGTGAGCATTTGCTGTTCCCCTCCGCTGAAGGTTCCGGCGATGCGATTGCGATTTTCTCCGAGCACGGGAAAAAGCTGAAACATCCGCTCGATATTCCTGTCGATGCGAGCGGCGTCTTCTTTGAAGCGGTAGGCCCCCATCTTCAGGTTCTCCAGCACCGTCATCTCATAAAAGAGTTTTTTTCCCTCCGGCACCAACGCAATACCCAAGGCGGCAACCGCTTTCGGCTGCCAGCCGGTGATGTCCCGGCCCTCGAACTCTATCTTTCCGGCGCACGGTTTGTCCAGACCGGAGATGGCGCGTAAAAGGGTGCTTTTCCCCGCGCCGTTGGCGCCGACCACAGCCACCAAACGCCCCTCGTCGATCGCAACGTGGATTCCCTCCAGCACCCTAAGCCCATCCACGACAACACATAAATTCGTGATTTTAAGAAGCATCGTACTCTTCCCCCAAATACGCTTTCACCACCAACGGGTTCTTGGAGAGTTCGTTCGGTTTGCATTCCGCGATGACCTTGCCGTAGTCCAGTACGTACACTCGTTCGCAGATGCTCATGATCACTTTGATGACATGCTCGATGATGAGAAAAGTCGTTTTCAGCTCCCGATGAATCTGGAGGGTCAAATCGACCATCTCCGAGACCTCGGTGGAGTTCAGGCCGGCAAAGAGTTCGTCCAACAGCAGGAGTTCGGGTTGAGTGGCCAGAGCGGCCGTCAACTCCACGCGCTTGCGGTCGAACATCGTCAGTTTATCGATCAAAGTGCTCTCTTTTCCCGCAAGCCCCGTGAACGCGATGAGTTTCTCGGCTTCCTGCCGCGCGGCGCTTTTGTTCATGGTGCGGCAGTACGCGCCGATCATCACGGACTCCAATACGTCCAAGCGGGGGAAGAGCTGCGCGTGTTGAAAAGTGCAGGCGATGCCGGCTTTGTTGATTCTGGAAGTTCGCAGCTTCGTCAATTCCTTGCCCTTGAAGCGAATGGAACCCGAGTCGGGTCTCACGAAACCGTCGATGATCTGGAACAAGGTGGATTTGCCCGCGCCGTTCGGTCCGATCAACCCCACAATTTCGTGCTGATTCATGTGCAGGCTGACGTCCGAGTTCGCCACTAAGCCGCCGTATCGCTTGGTGATTCCGTCGATCTCGAAAAACATGGCGTCATTTCCCCTCCGGCCGCGCGGCGGCTTCTATGTTTTTTGCGGGAGTCAGCGCCGCGATCGCCATGCCGAAGGAACGTTTGAGGTTGATGCTGACGATTCCGTTCGGCCTGAACAGCATAAAGACGATCAAGATGACGCCGTACAACGCCGTGGCCAAGGGTGCGTACCTCGCCCCCAGCGTACCCCGGATGAATTCTTCGAGTAAAATCAAAACCGAGCCCCAAATGGGTCCCCAAGCGTACCCCATGCCGCCGATGATGGTCACCATGATGATCTTTTCCGAAATGAGGGGAGAAAGATAGTTGGGGTCCACTACCTGGATGTAGTAGGTGATGAACGATCCCACAACCGACGCGAGCATCGCGGCGATGATGGAGGAGATGGTTTTGTATCTCACCACGTCCACTCCCAGCGAGCGCGCCAGATGAATGTTTTCGCGGATGGCGACGAACATGCTGCCCATGCGCGAGCGCCGTAGGTATGCGAAAAATATGGAGACGGCCACGGCCAGGCCGATCGCCACGTAGAAAAACACCATGCGGCTCACGATGGGGCGAAAAATTTTCAGCCCGGTGATGCTGTTGGTGACTGGAGTCCACTGCATCGCGACGGTGCGAATGACCTGAGCAAGGGCGATCGTGGATATCGTAAAAAAGAAACCGGTCAATCTCGAACTGATGGCGCCAAGCAGCAAACCGAAAAAGGCCGAGAGAACGATCCCGGCGGCCAAGCCCACAAAGGGGTTCAAACCGAGCTTCACCATAGCGACCGCCAACGAGTATCCGCCCAAAGCGTAAAAGGTGGCGTGTCCCAGAGAGAACATTCCCGTGAGGCCCGACAAAATATTCCATGTTTGCGCCAGGGCGATATAAGACGCCACCATGATGACCAGATGCATCGGCAACAACGCAGCGCCGCCTTTGTAAAAAAACGGGATGAGCAGCACTGGAGTGATCAATATGCATACAACTATGTTTTTTGGGGTTATCCAGTTTTGCACCTGCTTTGCCTCCTATACCGCTCGCGAAATACTTTTTGAGGATACGAACACGCCGTTGGGCAGGAAGGTGAGGATGATGACGAAAAGAATAAAGAGAATCGCGTCGTGCCAGGTTGCGGCAAATATATTCGCCATCGTCGAAATGAGGCCGACCAAGAGCCCCGCGTAAAACCCACCCTTCAGGTTCCCCATGCCGGCGATCACGCACACCAAAAAACCGATCAGCTGGTAATAATGGCCGGCGGTCGGTTCCAGAACGAACTGCAGCGAGATCATAATGGAGGCGATGGCCGTGATGACAAAGCTGATGCCGAAACCGACGTTGATTATTCTCTCCGCGTCCACCCCCACCACGGAAGCAGCTTCTTTTTGCTGCACGACGGCCCGGATTGTCATGCCGAGCCAAGTACGCTTCAAAAACATGGAAAAACCGATGAGAACCGCGGACGAAACAGCAAAGGTAAGAAGGTTCAGTTTGCTGATGACCAAAATTCCCTCCGGGAATGGAATTTTCCAAGTCGGAGGAATGCCGGCAAGTAAACTCCTCGGCAAAGCGCCGACGATGAAAAGGACTACGCTCTCAAGCACCAGCGCGACTCCGGACGTGATGATGATCTGCACATTGGGATCCGCGCTCTTGAGCAGCGTCGCGCGCAAGAGATAACCGATAAAAAAATAAAGCACGATCAGAATCGGCACGACCGCCATCGCGTGCAGCCCCAAGTGATTCACGCCGGCGTACATAATATACATGCCGACCATCACGAACGCTCCATAGGAGAAGTTCATCATCCTCAGAGCGCCGAACTGAAAAGAAAACGCGGCCGAGACTAGGCCAAACAAGCTGCCGGTACAGAGACCATTGATCACTATTGTCGTCCATATCGCCAAGTTCACAGTCTATCCCCCCGATTTTTCCAGGTATGAACGCGTGCGTCCGCTCATACCTGGATGAATGCCATTATCTTCAGATATCGAAATGGGTATCGAAATGGGGAATCAAAGCTTGGACGGATCCCAAGGAATAATAGGTTCGCCGACCTTGATTTCGTCCGTACCTACGGTAACCAGCGTCCCCTTCTGCCACTGACCGACGGCCAGCGGGTCTCCAGCGCCGACGTTCCTGTGGTAATCATCGAATTTGACGCCCCAATAGCTGGGGTAGCGTCCTTTCGGAATATCGGCGTTCTCGATGGCCTCCTGTATCTTATCGGCGTCGTACGCTCCGGCCTTTTCGATCATGTCGAACATGAAAAGAGTGGCGGAGTAGGTTTGCGTGGCGTGCGTGAGGGGATACCAGCCGTGTTTGGCCTTGTACGATTCGGCGAAATCTTCGAGACCTGGGGCGTTGTCGCGCTTGATAAACGGATGCGTGTAGGACAAAACGAGACAGCCGTCCACAACCTCCGCGCCCAAAGCGCCGAAGTCGGGCTGGTCGTAGATCAATCCCATCGCGAAAAGCATGGGGGGCTCGTAGCCCATCTCCACCATCTTCTTGCGGAAGGGAACTCCGTCCGCGGAGCCCTGGCAGGGTACGAGGACGTCGATCTTGTTGCTCTGCAGGTTTGCGACAAGGGCGGTGAAGTCCTTGCGATCCAGCGGATATCCTTCTTCGAAGACGGGGGTGATGCCGGCGGCTTTCAAACCGTTGCGCGCCGCGATGGCCACATATTCGTAGTTGGAGTTCCAGATCAAAGCGACCCTGAGGTTCTCTTTCTTGATGCCGAGATATTTTTCGGCGTACTGAGGCATGTACTCCCCCATGCGCATGCCGAAAACGGCCACGCGCGGCGTCCAGTGGAAGTAATTTTTGATTTTGTTGGCGGTGAACTCGTCCGCCCAGCCCGCCGCGGACATCATGACAGCGCCGTACTCGTCGACCACGCCCTGCACCGCGAAATCGGCAAACGAACCGTAAGAGCCCATGAAAACGCGGTACCCTTTAGCGTACAGGCGCTCGAATTCCGAGATGGCTTGACTGGCGTCGGTGGCATCGGCGGCCTCGAACTCGATTTTCTTCCCCAAAATCGTGCCTCTCTTCTCAACGGCCAGCTCGATGGCGTTTTTCACTTCATTGCCGCCGAAAGCGTAAGCGCCGGTAAGAGGGCCGATCACTCCGATACGAATCACGTCATCGGCGGCACTCGCGATTTTCGCGGAAACGAGCGGAATACAAACGGACGCCAACAGCGTCAAGGCAAAAAGCAAACACAGCCGTGAACGCAAAAATCCTCTTTTCATTAGTTGTTGCCTCGCTTTCTTCATTTTTTTCATTACCTTCCGAGACTTCTTCGAACTTCTTTCAGCGCATGACTTGCGAGTGCGAGATAAAACAAAAACCGAAGATCAAAGTTTGGAGGGATCCCAGGGGATGATGGCCTCGCCGACCTTGATTTCGTCCGTGCCCACAGGGACCAACGTTCCTTTCTGCCATTGGCCGATGACCAGCGGGTCGCCGGCGCCGAGATTCCTGTGATAATCGTCGAATTTGACGGCCCAATAATTGGGGTATTGGCCCTTCGGGACATCGGCGCTCTCGATGGCCTCTCGTATCTTATCGACATCGTACGCTCCGGCCTTTTCGATCATGTCGAACATGAACAGCGTGGCGGCATAGGTCTGCGTGGCGTGGGTGAGGGGATACCAGCCGTGTTTGGCCTTGTACGATTCGGTGAAATCCGCGAGCCCCCGAGCTTTGTCGCGGTTGATGAACGGATGCGTGTAGGACAAAACGAGGCAGCCATCCACCACATCCGCGCCCAAAGCGCCGAAATCGGGCTGATCGTAGATCAACCCCATCGCGAAAAGCATGGGAGGAGCGTAACCCATTTCCACCATTTTTTTACGGAAAGGCACTCCATCAGCGGATCCTTGGCAAGGAATGAGGACGTCGATCTTGTTGCTTTGCAGGTTCGCGACGAGCGCGGTGAAGTCTTTGCGGTCCGCCGGATATCCTTCTTCGAAAACGGGGGTGATGCCGGCCGCTTTCAGCCCTTCGCGCGCCGCGATGGCCACGTATTCCACGTTCGTATTCCAGATCAGCGCTACCCTGAGGTTTTCTTTCTTGACGCCAAGATATTTCTCGGCGTACTGAGGCATGTACTCCCCCATGCGGGTGCCGAATACGCCCACCCGCGCCGACCAGTGAAAGTAATTTTTGATCTTGTTGGCGGTGAGCTCGTTTGCCCAGCCGGCGGCGGACATTAGGATAGCGCCGTATTCGTCGACTACGCCCTGCACCGCGAAGTCGGCAAACGGGGCGTATGTGCCCATGAAAACGCGAAATCCTTTAGCGTACAAACGCTCGAATTCCGAAATGACCTGACTGGCGTCGTTAGCGTCGGCGGCCTCGAACTCGATTTTCTTTCCCAAAACCGTGCCTCTCTTCTCGACGGCCAGTTCGATGGCGTTTTTGACCTCATTGCCGCCAAAAGCATAGACGCCGGTGATGGACCCGATCACGGCGATGCGAATCACATCGTCGTCGGCGTAGGCGACTTTCGCGGGAACGGACTGAACACAAACGGACACCAACAACGTCAGAACGAAAAGCGCAGATACCCGTGAACGTAAAAGCCTTCTCTGCATCATCTTACCTCCTTTTTACTTTTTACTTTTTACTTTTTTCTCTTTTTCACTACCGCTCGAAACTTTCTTTAACGCGCCGCGACTTCGAGACAAGGCAGCAATCGAATGGAATCCCCCCTTTTGTGCGAAAATAACGGCGAGATAGATAAAAATGCCTCCTCCGTTTTGTGTTTTATTGAGACAGAGTTTTTACGTGATCTTCGATTCCTTGTTCCAGTGAGAAAACCGGGCTGTAGCCGAGGTGCTCGCGCGCGCCCCGCGTATCGAACAGACCCATGGTGGCGGGTTTCGCGCCGTCGTCCACCATGGTGATGTCGGCTTTCGGGATCACGCGTCGGATGGCGTCGCAGTACTCGGCTGCCGTGACTTCGTGGCCGGTGCAGTTGTAGGTCCCCGAAGGCGGGTTTTTCGCGAGGACGGCGCATACCGCGGCTTCGCTTGCGTCTTTGGCGTAATTGATGCTGACCTTCATGTCGCTGAGCCGGCTTTGCCTCATCGGCTCGCCCTTTAGGGACCCTTCGATCAAATCGTTCCAGCCGCTGGTTTTCGATCCGGCCTTTTTACCCGGGCCATAGATCAGGGCGAGGCGAACGCCCACGATATTGAGGCCGTAGATCTTGTCGTATTCCTTACCTATCATCTCGTCGAACGCCTTGGTGACGCCATATACATTGATGGGCCTCGACGGCAGATCGTCGGGCAGTCTATCGACGCCCAGCGGCTTGTAATATTCGTACGATCCGACCGTGGCGGAGGTGCTGGCGAACACCACCCGCTCCAGACCGAATATTCTTGCGGCCTCGTAGCAATTGACGGTCCCTTCGCAGTTGAGCCGAAAGGCCAAATAGGGGTTCCGTTGGCTGTCCAAGTTGCGTAAAGCCGCCAAGTGCATGATTCTGTCCGCTTTGTGCTTTTTGATCGCCTCGAAAAGAGAAAGCTGGTTCAGTAAATCGCCGCGAAAGTGCTCCGCTCCCTTCAATAGCTCCGCCGATTCCGGCGGAGGCCCGGACAATGTATCGAACGTCGTCACTTGATGCCCCAGGGACATCAGCCGGTTCGCCGCGTATGTGCCGATAAAACCCAACCCGCCCGTAATCAGACCTTCAACTTATAAACCTCCCTGGTATGCGAATTTGAATTGACATCTCGAGAAGCATGAAGAAAACGAGAAGCATGAAGAAAAAAAGATCTTGTTCGTCCGCAGCGTACGGCCGAACAAGATCGGCAGTGTTATTTCAACGAGCCTTTGGCGCCCCAGACCGGCAGTTCGGAAATGGAAACGTACACTTCGCCCGCCTCGAGTTCCGCGACATCCTGAAGAAGTTTGAAAACGGCCTCGGTAAAAGCTTTATTGTTTTCGAACGGGGCCTGTTTGTAGCATCGCACATCCACAAACGCGCAGCGCGTCATCTTTTTGCCGGCAAAGTACATCGTGTGCCCGTCGGATATGTCGATCATCAAAACGGACTCCGACTTGTTCGGGATCAACGTGACAATTTTGCCGAGTTCGCTTGCTATCGTATCTTTCTGCTCCGCGCGGAGCGCTGTTGTCGTGTGTACGGCAATAAACGGCATATTTGCTGCCCTCCTTATTTTTCCGCAATCTCCATGCGGATACTTGTCTGAAGACGGCTATCCCCGCGAGACTTGACCAAAGCGCCGGGGTTCATGATGTAGCGCGGATCCATCATGTCCTTCAAGGCCACCATCAATGGGTAGGACGTGCCATGCTCCTGTTTCGCAAATTGCACGCGGCGTTTGCCCATGCCGTGGTGGTGCACGCAGCCGCCGGTGGGGTATTTCAACACCTCGCGGCAGATGGCGTACACCAGCTCGCTGTGTTCGTCGTTGGCGGTTTCCGGGCTGTTCAACTTCAGTCGGTAGACGAAGTAAATATTGGTGCCGTTGATGTAACTGTGGGATACGTGCCCGCCCAGCATGACTAGATTCGGGAATTTAGGGGTCACGTTCTTCAGCACGTCGTCGTATATCTTGACGACGTCGGTCCAACTGGCCGATATTTCGGTGGTGGCGTACATCGTTTGGGTTTCGCGGAACTCCTGGGCCGTTTTGGGGTTTCCGTAGCGTTTGCAGAGATCGTTGCGATGCACCATCCAGTGCTCCACCGCTTCTTTGCCGATGAACTCGCCCCCGGCTTTTACTGAAATTTCGTGAATTTTTTCGCCGGTTATCTGCGCGATTTCCCGGGGGCCCTCGCACACGAAGAACATATAGGCCTCGTCGTCTTTCATCTTGACGCTGCCGAAGTTGTAGTCCATGTCGGCCTTGTCGTACAGGCGCACCACCGAGGGCTTGTAGCCTTTGATCATGATTTCATGCAGGGCTTTGAATCCGTCGTGCATGTTTTTCATTTTATAGCCGCCCATCCACATGTCGTCGGGATAGAAGGGGAACAGCTTGAGGGTGGCCTCCGTGATGAAGCCGAACGCTCCCTCGCCTCCGATGAACAGATGGCGCAGGTCGGGGCCGGAGGAACGGCGCGGAACACTGCGGATACGGACAACCTCGCCGTTGGGCAGAACCGCTTCGAGCCCGCACACCATATCTTCGATGCCGCCGTAATAGGTGGAGAACTGACCGATGCTGCGCGTGGCGACCAAGCCGCCGATGTCCGCCATCGGCAGGCTCTGCGGGCCATGGCCGGTGGTCAAGCCCTTTTCGCGCACCAAGTTTTCCAAGCGCTCCATCGGGGCGCCGCATTCGCAGGTCACCATCATGTTGGCCTCGTCCACATCGATGATCTTGTTCATCATCGACGCGTCCAGGATGACGGTATTCTCGTTGCGAACCTCAAGCAACCCTTCGGCGGAGGAATTGCCCGTTCTCGGAATCACGTAGACGTCGTTGTCGTTACAGTACTTCATCACATTGCTGATTTCCTCTTTGGACGCGGCGTTCAGAATGCAGATGGGCAACGGGTTGGCGTACACGCCGTATGCCTTGGCGTAGCTCCTGTTATAGCCCTCTCCGAATTTCAGAGATTCCTCGTCCGTCAAGACCCGGTCTTTTCCGAGCAGGTTTTGAAAATCCGCAAGCGCTTGCTGCCTTGTTACCAACATTTATTTTTCCTCCTCCGTAGGTATAAAAAAGAATTACGAATCCGTCGCATTGCCGCGAGTCCAAGAAAACATCCATCGCCATCGACCATCGCCGCACAGTGGTGCGTAGAATAAATAGATTTTTGATGAAATCAAATAATTTATGACTAGAGTACAGCACGTTCGGGATAATTCAAATGTAAAAAAACATGGCGTACATGTAAAATATTATCGCATCGATGGGCTTTACTATAGCAAACTGCCGATGAGAGAAGCATTGAAGGGGAGAAGCTATAGGATGATCTACCGGCGTTATATCCTCCACTTTTCTCTCAGGAAGCTATTATAATCAATAAATCATAATAACGACCGAGGTGGCGGCGTGAATATACTCGTATGCGTAAAACAGGTTCCTAACAGCACCGAGATCAAAATCGATCCGGAAACCAACAGCCTGATCCGCGACGGCGTGCCCAGCATCGTCAACACCTTTGACGGATTCGCGCTGGAGATGGCCGCCAGGATCAAAGACAAGCGGGAAGCGAAAATCGTCGTCATGTCCATGGGACCGGAACAGGCAAAAGCCGCGCTGAAAGAATGCCTCGCCGTAGGAGCCGACAAAGCCTATCTGGTCAGCGACCGCGCTTTTGGCGGTTCCGATACCCTGGCTACCAGCTACATTCTCTCCAAAGCCGTCAGGACGGTGGAGGCGGAAGAGGGCGTATTCGATCTGATTTTCTGCGGCAAGCAAGCCATCGATGGAGATACGGCGCAGGTAGGGCCGGAATTGGCGGAGCACTTGGACTATCCCCAAATTACCTGCATCACCGACATTACGCTGGAAGAGGGCAAAATTCGGGCGGAACGGCAAACGGAGAACGGCAAGGAAATCTGG
Source organism: Synergistaceae bacterium (assembly GCA_031274425.1). GTDB lineage: Bacteria > Synergistota > Synergistia > Synergistales > Aminobacteriaceae > JAISLU01. The sequence continues at coordinate 23,593 of JAISQE010000120.1, forward strand.
GAAGCCTCGATGCCCGCAGTCGTCACCGTGACCAAGCCGGACTTCGAACCGCGTTGCTCTTCCGTCAAATCGAAAATCGCCGCCAGACACGCGGCCATTCCGGTGCTGACCATCGACGAAATAAAGGCGGAAGTAGAAAGGATCGGACTGAAAGGCTCTCCTACCAAGGTAAAGAAAACCTTCGTTCCCCCCCGTAAAAACGGCGGCGTCGTCGTTCAAGAGGAGACGGAGCGGGAATCGGCAATCAAGCTGGCCGCGCTGCTGAGCGATGCCGGGATCGCACTGGGAGGGGCAAAAAAGTGAAGGGCTGCAAGAATATTTGGGTATGGATCGAGACGGCGGACGGCGCCGCAAAAAATGCGGGGCTGGAGTTATTGACCCCTGGACGCAGGATGGCCGACTCCGCCGGGGAATCGTTGGTTGCCGTGATTATAGGCAATCAGGCGGAAAAAGCCGCAAAATCCGCGATTGCCTACGGCGCCGATCGGGTGATTTTGGTGCAGGACGATCGCTTTGCGGAATATAACACCGAACCGTTTACAGACGCGATGTGTCAGTTGATTAAAAAATACAAGCCCAACGCGGTGCTCTTCGGCGCTTCCGGCGCGGGTCGCGATTTCGCGCCCAGGGTCGCGTGCAGAGTCGCAACCGGCCTTACGGCGGACTGTACGGGCTTGGACGTCGATGCGGAGACGGGCATTGTGCGGTGGACCCGCCCCGCGTTCGGCGGCAACCTGATGGCGGTCATCGAATGCCCCGATGCCAGGCCCCAGATGGGTACGGTGCGTCCCGGCGTGTTCAAAAAAAGGACTCCCGACGAGAATCGGACCGCGGAGATTATACGGGAAACGGTGAAAACGCCTCCAGAAGGTCGTTCGAAGCTGATTCATCGGATCTCGGACGCCGCGGAAAACATGGTGAACCTAGAGGAAGCGGAGATCGTCGTCTCCGGAGGCCGCGGCCTGGGCAAGCCCGAAAACTTCGCTTTAGTACGGGCTTTGGCCGACGCTCTGGGCGGGGCCGTCGGTTCCTCCCGCGCGGCGGTCGACGCGGGCTGGATCTCCCACACGCACCAGGTGGGGCAGACCGGCAAAACCGTAGGGCCGAAGCTCTACGTAGCCTGCGGCATTTCCGGCGCTATCCAACATTTGGCGGGCATGTCGGGTTCCGATACGATCGTCGCCGTCAACAAGGACCAAGACGCCCCCATCTTTGGCCTGGCGGATTACGGCATCGTCGGGAATCTCTTGGAGGTGCTTCCCGCCCTGACCGAAGAAATAAAACGCCTGAAAACCGCGAGTGATAGTGAATTGAAGTAAAAGGCCTAAAGTTAGAATAGCTAAAAACAGTTTTTTAAAGGGTTTAACTCATTTTTTCCAGTACGTTCTTTTGTAAAGCACTATATCATCGCGAATTGTGGGTTTCAGGGGGACCAGTGAGGACCATCTAAGGGTCCAACGATCTCCGTCCCCCTGAGCTTGTATGAGTTTAGCGCAAAGAAGCCGAATTGCCTCGCACTTTATACACGCTGTCGAGGAGGGCGCCGTCTCGGTTTTCTATGATCGCGACGACCCGGCTCCGGTCGAACTCCGGGGCGTCGGGGACGCCGGTCAGTTTTTCCGTCTCGGCCTTGAGGGCGCGGATGTCCTTCACCGGCAGGCGGGCGGCTCGCGCGCTTTCCAGAAGGTCTTCCCGCCGGGGGTTGACGCAGATTCCTCGCTCGGTGACGAAGGCGTCCACCGTTTCGCCCGGCGTGCAGACGGTCGTCACGCTTTCCTTGACGGTGGGAACCCCGCCGCGGAACGAGGGAGCGACCACCACCGCCAGCTTCGCCCCCGCCGCGGTGTCCTGGTGCCCGCCGATGGCCCCTCTCAGAACCCCGTCGTGCCCCGTCTGGACGTTCACGTTGAAGTCGACGTCGATATCCAGCGCCGCCAGAACGACGATGTCCAGATTGTGGGCGACGCAGCCCTTGTTGAAGGGATTGGCGTAACAGGACGCGTCGATCTCCATGTGGCTGGGGTTCCTCGCCATCGAGTCCGTCACCGCGCTGTCGAAGCTCTGGACGTCGAACATGGCCTCGAAATAGCCCTGCTCCAGCATCTCGATCATGTACCCGGACATTCCGCCCAGCCCGAAGCTCCCTTTGATTTTTTTCTCCGCCATGTAGTCCTTGACGTAAGCCGCGACGGCGAGGCTCGCCCCGCCGGCCCCCACCTGGAAGGAACAGCCGTTCGTCAAAAGGCCCGAGGCCGCGATCAGGTCGAAGGCGTTGCGGGCGATGCGGAGGTCCACGGGATTCCGGCTGATGCGGGCGGCTCCGGTGGCGATTTTGGATGGGTCCCCTATGCTATCCACCAAAAGCACCTGGTCCACCAGGTACTGCGGCACCGATATTCGAGGCCGCAGGGGGTAGTCCGCAAGGCCGTCGGTCACGGCGATCACGTGACGCGCGTGGGCCGCGTCCACCTGAGCGTAGCCCAGGGAACCGCAGGCCGAGCGGCCGCCGCTACCCGTCATGTTCCCGTATTTATCGCAAAGGGGAGCGGCGAGGAACGCCACGTCGATAGGCATGTCCCCTTGCTGGACGGCGCGGGCCCTGCCTCCGTGGCTTCGCAGGACCACGGGCGCGTCCAGCTCTCCCGCGGAGATCGCCCTGCCCACCTCCCCCCGCGCTCCGGAGGAAAAAAGGCGGGATATCAGGCCGTTCCGCAGGTAATCCGCCACCATGTCGTGACTGTCGGGCAGGGAGCTGGGGGCCAGCGCCAGGTCCTTGAACCCCATCTCCGACAGGGTTTTCAGGACCATCGGGATGACCGCGTCCCCGTTGCGCAGGTGGTGATGGAAGGAGATCGTCATTCCGTTTTCCAGGCCGGATCTCCGGACGGCGTTTTCGATGCTGTCCGTCACTTTGTCATGCCGCGGTTTTTGCGGGCGAGGGGAGGGGAGGGATTTCGCTTTCGCCGGGGCGGGAAGCTCGCGCTCCAGGTAAGCGAAGGGGGAGACGTAGGGCTCGTAGCTCCCCAGTCCCGGAATCGAGACGGGCACCTCGCGTCCCAGGGCGTTTTTAATCATTGTAAGGGCAAGATTTTCTGATTTAAAGTTTCCTGATTTAAAATTTTCTGATTTAAAATTTTCCGATTTAAAATTTCTTTCAGCGTTCATAGATCCGCCTCCTGACCGATGCCGTAGAGACGCCCCAACTCCATGAGGGAGAAGGCGCGCGCGACGATGGGGCCGTCGACCATGCGTCCGTCCACGGAGATGACCCCCTTGCCCTCCCGCTGGGCCCGCTCCGCCGCGTCGACGATGCGAAACGCCCGGCGAAGTTCCCCCGCGTCGGGGCGATAGGCCTCGTGGATCGCGTCGATCTGGGTCGGATGAATGGCCGCCTTGCCCGTGAAACCCATTTGAACCGCGAGCCGCGCCTCGTTTTTCAGGCCCTCCATGTCCTCGATGTCGGTCCATACCGTGTCGAACGCCATCAGCCCCGCGGCCTTCGCCGCCATGACGACGCGTCCGCGGGCGTAAAAAAGCTCCACTCCGTCCCGCGTCTTCTGCACCCCCATGTCGGCGGTCAGGTCCTGCCCGCCGAGGGTCAGGGCCTCCAGCCGATCCGAGGCTCGGGCGATCTCGAAAGCGCGTTCGATGCCGTGGGCCGTCTCCAGCATGGCGTGGATTTTGATTCTCCCCAGGGCCATGCCGCGTTCCCTTTCGATGCGTCCGATGAGGTCGTCGGCGTGTCTCACGTCCTCGGGGGAATGGCATTTCGGAACGCGCACCGCCGCCGGGGCCGAGGGGATCACTTCCTCCAGGTCCCTCTCGAACCAGGGCGTGTCCGCGCCGTTGACGCGCACGGTGACGATGGAGTCCCCGAAATCGACCTCCCTGATGAAATGGGACACCAGGCGGCGCGCGGCGTCCTTCTCCCGCTCGGAGACGGCGTCCTCCAGGTCCAGCAGCACGCTGTCCGCGCCGAACGCCGGCACGTGCTGCATCATGCCCGGATTGTTGCCGGGCATGTAGAGCATGGACCGGCAGGGGCGTCTCTTCTCCGCCGGCTTTCCGATTATCGCCTCGTTCATCGCTCGCTCCCTCCCTGGCCGTCCTCTCTTGACGCGCGCTCGAACGCCGTTTCGACACGGGCGCGCAGCGTCGCCTCCAGAGCGCCCCGGTCCTGTATCCGAACCTCGGCCGGCGCGTAACGTTCCGCGATCTCCCGGACGATGCGCTCGGTTCTTCTTTTGAATATCGCCTCGTTCTGTCCTCCGTACTCCAAAGCGTATCCGTCGGAGGGCGAGACCACGACCATGCAGTCGGACGACTCCAAAGTCCCCGCCTGAGCTTTTCTGATTAATCTGATCGATACGAAGCCGCCGCTCGACACAAAACCACCTCCCAACACAATGCCGCAAGCATACTATAAGACGCGGAAAAAAAAGAACGCGAAAAGCGTATTGACTCTACATATAGAATACTGTATTCTGTATGCAGAGTCAAGAATATTTCGATATCGCAAGGGGGTTTCAGAGGGGCCAGTAAAGACCGCGCAGGTAAAGACCGCGTAGCGGCCGAACGAGTTCCGCCCCCCTGAGCCTCAAAAGGGAGACCATACTAATGGCGTGGATGATTGCGAGCGAGGATATCAAGCCGATCAGGGAACTCGTGTACGATTATCTGAAGGACGCCGTGGGGTCCGGGGAGATCCCCAGCGGCGAGCGGCTGAACGAGTCGGAACTGGCCGTCAAGCTCAACGTGAGTCGGACGCCGATCCGAGAGGCCATTCGCATGCTGGAGTCCGACGGGCTCGTGGAGTCGATTCCGCGCCGGGGGGTCGTCGTCAGGAAGATCGACATCTCGGAGATCATCGAAATCTACATGATCCGCCAGGCTCTGGAGGCCATGGTCTTCAAATCCGCCGCGCGTCACATCACGCCGGAGGAGCTCGAAAAAGCCAAAAAACACATCAGGGACTCCGAGTCCCTTCTCGCGGAGAAAAAATTCGAAGAATATTTTTACACCAACGAGCTGTTTACGGACACGATCATCGAGGCGGGACGACTGCCGAGGGTTCGGCATCTGATCGGTAGCTATCGGGACCAGCTTCGGCGCTACCGCAAAATCACCCTTTCGGACCCCGCGCGCCAGCAGGAAGTGGTGCGGCAGCATTCGGACATTCTGGACGCCATCGAGGCGCGGGACGTGGAGCGGGTAGGGCGGCTCGTCTTCGAGCATTTGGAGGGGGCCCTGGAGGTCTGCAAACGCTATCGCAGTAAGGCATCGTAGTAAGGCATTGTAGTAAAGTATCGTAGTAAAGCTCTGTTAAGAGAGCTATTTTATAAGGAGGGGAAAAAGATGTGTAAAAAATTGTTGGTTGCGGCGTTGTTGGCGGCGGTATTCGCGGGGGTGTTGGAGGCTCCGGCGCTGGCGGCGTTCCCCAGCAGGAACTTCGAGTGCCTGGCCCCGGCCGGGCCCGGAGGCGGGTGGGACACCACCATGCGTATGGTGGCGAAGGTGCTGACGGAGCAGGGCATCATCAGCAGGGCCATGCCCGTCATCAATAAGCCGGGAGGGGGCGGCGGCGTGGCCCTGGCCTACATCAACGGCAAAAAAGACCCGCACACGATCGCGGTCTACTCGCCTCCCTTGCTGCTCATCAACCTGACGGGGCAGACCGAGCTGAGCTACAAGAACGTCACGCCTTTGGCGATGCTCATCAACGACTTCGGCGCTTTCGCCGTGCCGAAGGACTCCCCCTACAAGAACATCACCGACCTTTTCGACGCCATCAAAAAGGACCCGAAGAGCGTCAAGCTGGGCGGCACGTCTTCCCCCGGCAGCATGGACCACATCCAGTTTCTCCACGCGGTGAAGTCCGCCGGCATCGACGTGAAGGACATCCCCTACATCGCTTTTCAGGGCGGTGAGGCGCTGGCGGCCCTTCTGGGCGGACACATCGACGTTTACACCACCGGCATGGCCGAGGTCGTAGGACCCCTGGAGGCCGGAGACATCCGCGTCCTGGCCATAACGTCTCCCGAGCGCATAAAGGACGGCCCCCTCGCCCAGGTTCCCACTCTGAAAGAGCAGGGCGTCGACGCGGTCTTCATCAACTGGCGCGGTATTTTCGGAATCCCCAACATGCCCGAGGAGGCCCGCGCCTTTATGGAGGACGCTCTCAAGCGGATGAGCGAGACGCCGGAGTGGGCGGAGATCTGCGCCCGCAACGGATGGACCAACGTGTTCATGGGTTCGTCGGACTTCTCCGCCTTCCTGGAAAAGACGAACGATGAGTACAAGAGCTTGCTGGAGACCATCGGCCTTTATCAGCAGGCTCAATAAACAGGCGCAATAAATTGATCGTTTCGGAAAGACCATGAGAAGAGATACCGTAGTCGGTTTATTCAGCGTCGTTTTGGGGGGCCTTTACTGTGCGGAAACCCTTCAGATCAGGAGGGCGACTGTAGGAAACCCTTGGGCGCCGCGGGTATTCCCTTTGGCGATCAGCTTGTTTCTGATCGCGCTGGGCGTCGCCGTTCTGATCGTCGACAGGAAAAAAGCGGCGCTGGAAGGCGAGAAAAAGGGCCTCGAAGCAAAGAAAGCAAAAGATCCGGGGTACGTCAAACTCATCGTCGGCACCGTCGTTCTCTGCGGGGCGTACGGTTTCGCTTTCGAGCCCCTGGGGTACCTCCTATCCACGCTTTGTTTCATGTTTCTTCTTCTGATGCTGGTCAACGAGCCCAAACGCTGGATCTCCAACATCATCATCACCCTTGTTTTCACGTTCGCCCTCTGGGGAACTTTCGTCTATGTGTTCGACATCTCGCTGCCTTCTTTCAATCTGGAGTCCTTGAATCTGGAAGAGGTCGCGGGCTGGATCGGGGGGAGCGTTTGACATGGAATCCAGTGTTCTGAGCAATCTTCTGTTCGGTTTTTCCGTCGCCGTCAAATGGCAGAACTTCGGAATGATGATCGTGGGATCCGCGCTGGGGACCGTCCTGGGGATGCTTCCCGGCCTGGGCCCCTCCACGGGCATCGCGCTTCTGCTGCCCCTCACCTTCGTCATGCCCCCGGAGATGGCGCTCATCACCATGTGCGCCGTGTACTACGGGGCCATGTTCGGGGGCTCCCGCAGCTCGATACTGCTCAACATCCCCGGCGACGGGGCCGCCGTGGCCTCCTGTTTCGACGGGTATCCCATGGCCCAGCAGGGGCGGGCGGAAGCGGCTCTGGCCATCTCCGCCATCGCGTCCTTCATCGGCGGGCTGATCTCCTGCGTGGCCTTCGTCGCCATCGCCGTCCCCGTCGCCCGTTTCGCGCTCCGCTTCGGGCCGCCGGAGTACTTCGTGCTGATGGTCTTCGCCCTTGCCGCCACGGCCGCCATCTCGAAAGAAGAGCTTTTGAAGGGCCTCATTTCCATGTTCATCGGCCTGATGCTCACCACCGTCGGCATCGACCTCCAGAGCGGCGTTCAGCGCTTCACCTTCGGCACCGTGGAGCTGCAGAGCGGCATCGACTTCGTGGTGGTCATCATCGGCGTCTACGGCCTGGGGGAGATTTTGAAGGAATACCAAACCCTCCGCATGAAGGGGGAGACCAGCGTCCAGACCAAGTTCGGGCGCGTCTGGATCTCCTGGGAGGACTGGAGGCGCTGCTGGCTGCCCATACTGCGCCAGACGCCCATCGGGTTTTTCATCGGAGTGCTTCCCGGCGCGGGCGGCACCATCGCCGCCATGATGTCCTACAACAACGAAAAGCAGCTTTCCAAGCACCCCGACGAGTTCGGCAAGGGGGCCATCGAGGGCCTTGCCGCCCCGGAGGCCGCGAACAACGCCTGTTCCATCGGCGCTATGATCCCCATGTTCACGCTGGGGGTCCCCGGATCGGGGACTACGGCCGTGATGCTGGGCGCTCTGATGATCTACGGGCTTCAACCCGGACCGCTCCTGTTCCAGAACAACCCGGAGATCGCGTGGGGCGTCATCGCCTCCCTGTTTTTGTCCAACGTGATCTGCGCGATCATCAACATCCCCCTGGCCGGGCTTTTGGTGCGGGTCCTCGCCGTGCCCCCCAGGGTGCTCTACCCGCTCGTCATCGGAATGGCGTTTCTCGGGGTGTACACGATCAACTACAGCGCGGCCGAGTTTGTTCTGCTCACGCTTCTGGGTCTGTTGGGGTACTTCATGAAATGTTACAAGATCCCCACGGCCCCGCTGATCCTGGCCGTGGTGGTCGGGTCGTCCATGGAGCAGACGTTCCGCCAGGCGCTGATCATGAGCGACGGAAGCGTCGTCGTGTTCTTCCGCTCCATCATCTGCAACGTGCTGTGGCTGCTGGCCGCTCTCTCCATCGCGTGGCCCTTCATCTCCGACTGGAGGCAGAAGAGGAAAGCCGCCGCGTGACCTATGCGCACCGAACGGATACTCCGCTCCTCCTCGGACTTCAAACAGAGAACGGAACTTCTCGCCTCCCGGGGGCTCGCCTCGCCGGAGCTAACTTCGCCGAGGTTTGCCCCTTTGGGGGGCGTTTCCGAAAACGACGTGGCTTTGGGGCTCTTCGAGGGGGAGGAATTGGTGGCCACGGGCTCCTTGGTGGGGCGCGTCATTCAGGGCGTCGCCGTCAGGGAGGACCGGGAAGGCCAGGGTTTGACCTCGGAGCTTTTGAGCCTTTTGCTCCGACACGCCGCCGACGCCGGGATATGGCATCTCTTTCTCTTCACCAAGCCGGTAGAGGCCCCGCGTTTCGCCGCCCTGGGCTTTAGCCTGGTGGCCGCGACAAACTCCGCGGCCCTACTAGAATGGGGTCCCAGGGCCGCAGGCCCTGGACCCATAACAAAACCCAGCGCTCCCACCATCCCGCCCCCCTCCCATCCCGACCAACGGGAGGGGCCGCGCCTCCCCCCCTCTGTCCTTATAACGGGTCCAGGGCCCACGGCCCTGGGGTCCACGGCCCTGGTTGTGAATTGCAATCCGTTTACGTTGGGGCATCGTTATCTTGTCGAGAGGGCCGCCGCCGCGAGCGAGCGGCTTTATGTCCTGGTGGTTCGCGAGGACCGGTCGGAGTTCCCCTTCGAGGTCCGGTTCCGGCTCGTGGAGGAGGGCGTGTCCGACCTGGAGAACGTGACCGTCCTGAGCGGAGGGGACTATTGCGTCTCCGCCGCGACCTTCCCCTCGTACTTTACGGGGGAGGAGGAGTTCGCCTCCGTCCACGCGGAGCTGGACCTCACGATCTTCGCGACCCGCATCGCCCCCGCCCTCTCCATCAAGAAGCGTTTCGTGGGCACGGAGCCCTTTTCCCCCGTCACCAACGTCTACAACGAGACCATGAAACGACTGCTGCCGCGCTACGGCATCGCGGTGGAGGAGACGCCGCGCCTGGAGATCGGGGGAGAGCCCGTCAGCGCCTCCCGAGTCCGCGCCCTTCTGGGCCAGGGACGAATGGAGGACGCGGCGACCCTGATCCCCCCCTCCACGCGGCGCTGGCTCCTCTCGCCCGAGTCCGCGCCGGTGCTGGAGCGCTTGCGGCGCTTGAGTTGCTTGAGTTAATTAGATTGCTTGAATCGCTTGAATTAAACATTTCGGCGCTTCTCGACGCGCGGGAAGAGCGATGGCGTCGGCGTCTCGCATTATCAGAGGGAACCCTCTCGGAGGGAACCCTCTCAGAGGGCCCCCTCTCGGCGGACCCCCTCTCGGAGGGTGGGGCGCTGCTCACGATGACGCTGAACCTGCCCGGCCCGGACAAGGGGTTGCCGCGGTGGCTGGAGTTTTACGGCGCGGTCCGCGCCGACCTCCAACGGACTCTGAGGGACGAGGGGTTCGATTTTTTCCATGTTCCCGATGTTCCCCATTTTTTTCATAAATTCGGGCAATTGAGCGCCGCCGGGCCGGAGGATCATTTTCTCTTTCGCGGCCTTGCCTCCGGCGAAGAACTCAAACGGAGGGCGGCGGATTTCGAGGAGCGCCATCCGGGCGGCCGCCTGGTGGACCTGGACGTGATGGTCCGGGGAGAGCCCATCGGCCGGGAAGCCCTGGGCCTGCCCCCCCGTCCCTGCTTTTGCTGCCCCAGGCCGGCCCGAGAATGCGCGGGCTCGGCGCGCCACCCCCTGAACGAGGTTCTGGAGGCGGCCGAGCGCATTCTGGAGGCCGCGCTTTCTTTATGATATTTCTATAACATTTTTATGATAAAAGACGCGGCGGGGCTCGCCGTCCGGTCGCTTCTCCTGGAGGCGTCGCTGGCTCCCAAGCCTGGATTGGTGACCCCTTACGACAACGGATCCCATAAGGACATGAACTTCAAAACCTTTGTGGACAGCGCTCTGGCCCTGTTCCCCTGTTTCGCGGAGTGCGCCGCCGCGGGAAGGGCTTTCGCCCGCCGCCCGCCGGAAGAAACCCTGCCATCCCTAAGAGAGGCGGGGCGGGATGGGGAAAAGGCCATGTACCGCGCCACGGGCGGGGTCAACACGCACAAGGGCGCGATCTACCTGCTGGGGTTCCTGTGCGCCGCCGTGGGGCGTTTCCAGGCGACGGATTTATCCCCA
>JAISQE010000126.1 GCA_031274425.1 Synergistaceae bacterium
ACCGTGACTTCATCTTTTTTGCAAACATTTTCACCGGATTGGCCTTTATTTTTTTACCTTTCCTCAATAAATATCCCCTTCCTTTCCTTAAATTTCCTTGATTTGCCCCGATGCGCTTCCGCTTCAGCGCCGTCAATCGCCGCACGGCGTCCGGAAAAATTGTAGAACACCCCGCCCCCTTTTGTCAAACGCCTTACATGCTTCCACCTTGCCCGGACGCGGTATAGGTATTAAAATAAAGCGATAAAACAGAGCGGCATGTAGGGTAATAGATTGGACAAAGGGCTTTCAGGGGGGCTCCGCCCCCCTGAGCTTCAATGTCGGAAGGTGGCAGTTTTATGGACAGAGTGTATAATTTCGCGGCCGGGCCGGCCGTTTTGCCTTTGGAGGTTCTGAATCGGGTTCGGGAAGACCTTCCCGTCTGCGGGAGCGCCGGAATGTCCGTCATGGAGATGAGTCACCGCTCGAAAGAGTTCGGGGAGATCCTCGGCGAGGCCGAGGGGCTTTTCCGCGAGCTTTTGGGCGTCCCCGACGGCTACCGCGTCCTTTTCGTCCAGGGCGGCGCGACCTTGCAGTTTTCCATGGTTCCCCTGAATCTCATGCGCCGGTTCAAAAAGGCAGACTACGTCCTCTCCGGCCTCTTCGCCAAAAACGCCGCGCGGGAGGCCGAAAAATTCGGCTCCGTGGCTATCGCCGCCTCCTCTGAACACCGGAATTTCGCCCGCGTCCCGGACTTGAGCGCCGCGTCGTTCAGCCCGGACGCGGATTATGTCCATATCACGGCCAACAACACGGTGTACGGCACGCGGTTCGCCTCTTTCCCGGAGACCGCCGCGCCGCTGGCGGCGGACATGAGCTCGAACATCCTCTCCGAGGCCGTGGACGTTTCGCGGTTCGGCCTGATCTACGCCGGGGCGCAGAAAAACATCGGACCCTCGGGACTGTGCCTGGTCGTCGTTCGCAAGGACCTGGTGGGCTTCGCGTCCGCCCGGACCCCGGCCATGCTGGACTATCGGACCTACGCCGACAACGCCTCCCTTTACAACACCCCTCCGACTTTTTCGATCTACGTCGCCAAACTGGTGTTCGAGTGGCTCAAAGACAAGGGCGGCGTGGCGGCCATGGAAAAGGTCAATCGGGAAAAAGCCGCGATCCTTTACGGGCTCCTGGACGAGTCCTCCCTGTTCAAAAGCGTCGCGGACCGGGAGTTTCGCTCGTTCATGAACGTGACCTTCACCCTGCCGAACGAGGAGCTGACGGCCGCGTTTCTGTCCGAGGCGTTCGCCGCCGGGCTGGTGAACCTGGAGGGACACAGGGCCGTCGGCGGAGTTCGGGCCAGCATCTACAACGCGATGCCCGTCGAAGGGGTCGCCGCGCTGGCGGACTTCATGAAGCGCTTCGAGACCGCGCACAAAAACCGCTGAGCGCCGACGAGGAAAAAACCATGTTCCACATTCTGACTTTGAACCATATTTTCGAACGCGCCTTCGACGAGCTGCCCCCCTCCAATTTTGCCGTTTCGAACGACTTCGCCGACCCCGACGGCATATTGCTCCGAAGCGCGTCCATGTTGGACAGGCCGCTGAACGCCGGCCTTCTGGCCGTAGCCCGGGCGGGAGCCGGGTACAACAACATCCCCGTTTCCCGGTGCTCCGAGGCTGGCATCGTGGTCTTCAACACGCCCGGAGCAAACGCCAACGCGGTCAAGGAGCTTACCCTGGCCGGCCTGTTGCTGTCGTCCCGCAAAATCCTGGAGGGCGTCAACTGGGTTCGCGGGCTGAAGGGAAGCTCCGACATAACCGCCCGCGTCGAGAAGAGCAAAGCGGACTTCGTCGGCCCCGAGCTGGCCGGAAAAAAACTGGGGGTCGTCGGCCTGGGCGCGGTCGGAGTTTTGGTCGCCAACGCCTGTGAGGCCCTGGGCATGATCGTCGCCGGCTATGATCCCTACCTGTCGGTGGACGCGGCCTGGGGGTTGTCCCGGGGCGTCGCCCGAGCCATAAGCCTCAACGACCTGCTCAGCGAGAGCGATTACGTTACGTTGCACGTTCCTTTGATGGACGCCACGAGAAGGTGGTTCGACGGAGCGATGATGACGCGGATGAAACACGGCGCGCGTCTGCTCAACTTCTCCCGAGGCGAGATCGTGGACGATTCGGCGGTGCTCAAGTCCCTGCATAGCGGGCGCCTGGCCCGCTACGTCACGGATTTCCCGACGGAAGACCTCATCGGCGCGGAAGGAGTGCTGGTGTCGCCCCATCTCGGGGCCTCCACTCCCGAGGCCGAGAGCAACTGCGCGATCATGGCCGTCCGGCAGCTCAAAAACTACTTGGAGAACGGCATCGTCTCGAACTCGGTCAACCTGCCCGACTGCAGCATCGGCCCGGCGTGGGGGCCGCGCCTGACCGTCATCAACCGCAACGTCCCCAACGTCGTCGGCCCGATCACGACCGCCCTCGCCAGCGCCGGATTGAACATCGCCAACATGCTGAACAAAAGCAAAGGAGATTACGCCTACAACATCATCGACCTAGACGGCCTCCGCTCGGCGGCGATCTCGGCCGCGAACGAAATCGCCGGGATAAACGGCGTCATCAGGGTGCGGCTCATCGAGGGGGAACGCGGCGCACGGCGCGGCGAAGAACAAGATGAAGAGTGAGATCGAGAATAGGGCGCGTTTGCCGTTTCCGAGCATGGCGGAGCGAAATTCCTTCGTTTTCGATTTCGACTCCACGATCGTTGCCGTGGAGACGCTGGACACGCTGATAAAACAGAACCTGAACGACGAGGAAGACAGACGGCGGATCGACGAGATCACCTTGCGCGCCATGAACGGGGAGTTGGACTTCAGCGCCTCGCTTGCCTCGCGCCTGCGTTTGTCGCGGGCGAGAACGGAGCATTTTGCGCGGATGGCGGGGCAAATCGGGGACCTGCTGACCCCCGGCATGGACGACGTTCTGAGTTTCCTCGCCCGAAGAGGACAAAAACTGTTCATCGTCAGCGGCGGTTTTGCCGAGATCGTCCGCCCGATCGCGGAGCTTTTCGGAATCCCTGACGAGGACTGTTTCGCCAATGAATACGTCGCCGACGACAAGGGTTGCGTCGTCGGCGTCAAAGACGGACCTCTGGCCCACGAGGGCGGCAAGAGCGCGGTCGTCCACGCCCTGAGGGAACAAAACCGCCTGCCCGGCGCCGTCGTTATGCTCGGCGACGGAATGTCGGACTATCAAGTGTACGCCGACGGCCTAGCGGACTTGTTCATCGGCTGCGGCTTCAACGTCGCCCGCCCGAACGTGAGGACCAGCTCCCCCGTGTTCCTGGAAACCCCCGCCGCTCTCCTGTCGTTGATCGAGAGCCTGCTGCCGCAATGCCTTTAATTAAGGGGTGGTCGGCTATTTTATGTTTTGTCGACTGCCCCTTATCGATCGAATCAGGTGTATCGGATCAGAAAAGCGCTCCGTGAATGTGCCTGTCGTGTCTCCGCTTATTCGGCGTAGGTCTGGTCCAGGCGGTTGATGATCCCACGATAAAGGTTGTCCGCTCCCTTTACGTTTTTGCCTTTGGCGTAAGCGCTGTCCGGAATGGAAAGATACACCCAACCGGTCAGGTCGTTGATGCGATTCCACAGTTTGGTGTAAATTTCTTCACGTTCGGGACCGTCCGGAGTGATCTTGCCCTTCTCTATCAGCGAGTCCACCTCAGCGTCGTTCAACCAAACCCGGTTGGAGGGGCCAGCGTTTTTGGAGTGGAAGGGGCCCGAGATCCAGGAATCCGGGTCGGGGTTCATGTCGGCCGCGGCCCAACCGATGATGAAAGCGGATAAGTCGCCGGACTTCAGCTTTTCCAGGAAGGTCCCCCACTCCAAAATCTGAACTTCGCAGGTGATCCCCACCTCGGCCAGCTGCGCCTGGACAATCGTGGCGCTGTCGATGCGTTCTTTGTTGTCGTTCGTCCAGATCGTCATCTTGAAGTCTTTGGGAACCCCGGCTTCCTCCAGCAGCTTTTTGGCTTCTTCGGGGTCATAGACGAACGGCTTCGTCTCCTTGGGATAATAATAATGCTTGGGAAGCAGCGGCCCAACGGGCACGGCGGCGTTTCCGTCGTAAACGGCCTCGTTCAAACCTTCTTTGTCGATGGCCATACTGATGGCCTTACGGACTCGAAGGTCGTCGAACGGCTTCGCATTGTAATTGAGCCCTATATACGTGAGGCTCAGACCCGGTTTCAAGATCACGTCCACTTTGTTTTCCTCTTTCACACGCTTGATTTCGGTAAACGGCAGGTTGTAGATCAGATCGATATTGCCGGTCTCTAGTTCGATGACTCTGCTGTTCGCCTCGGGAATCGAGCGATAGATAAGGGTTTTGGCTTTGGCTTTCTCTCCCCAGTAGTCGTCGAAGCGTTCCATGACCGTGCGGTCGCTTTTGGTTTTGCTGACGAACTTGAAGGGCCCCGTGCCCACGGGTTGATTGCCGTAGTTCTCCCCCGCCGCCTCGACGGCTTTTTTGTTCATGACGTAGGCCGAAGTGTGGCTGAGGTTACCGAGGAACGCCGCCATGGGCCCGCGCGATTTGAGGGTGAACGTATAGTCGTCGATTTTCTCGAATCCTTCGGGGTCGATGTTATCGCCATAGAGCTTGACAGGAGCGGACTCGGGGGTCGTCATGCGGCGCAGGCTGAAGATGACGTCGTCCGCGGTCATCGGCTCTCCGTTATGGAATTTGACGCCTTTGCGCAGATAAAATTTGTAGGTCACGGGGTCGATCTGCTCCCAGGACTCGGCCAAAACCGGAACCAGGGATTTGTCCGCCGCGACCTCGAGCAACGGCTCGTACATTTGGATCATGGTGCTGCTGGACGTCGTGTCGTTCGTTCCGTGCGGATCCAGCGTCTTCGCGTCGGATATTAACCCGACGGTCAACGTGTCTTTAATGGCCCACGCCGTTCCGTTGCAAAACCCCGCGATGAAAACCAACAAAATCAGAATGCCCAACTTTTTCAACTACAACACTCTCCTTTCGATTTGAAACCCCAAATAAACAAGCGAGCAATGCGCTTTCGGACTCTTTATCCTCCACCTCCTTTGGTATCCGTTCAAGCCTCACCCAACCCACGCGCTCACAATCTCACGGTCGATACCTCAGCAGCCTGCCTTTTCTAAAAGGCGTCAATTCGTTGTTTTCACACGCTAAAACGCCGGCGACCCATACCTTTTCTATGCCGATGGGGGGAGCCAAAGGGTTTTCATGGGTGCTGCCGTCCAGAATCAGGTCGGGGTCGAACAACACCATATCCGCGTCCATGCCTTCTCGAAGCAACCCTTTACGCCAGAGCGAGAGGCGCGCCGCCGGCAAAGAGGTCATTTTGCGCACGGCTTCCTCCAGCGTCAAAAGCCTTAATTCTCGGACGTAACGCCCCAAAACGCGTGGAAAGGTTCCCGCCGTGCGCGGGTGACACAAAGTCCCAGGCGCGGGGTGCGAGCCGTCGGAGCCGATCATGACCAGAGGGTGCGCCATGACGTTGCGTACGTCGTCCTCGTCCAAGGTAAAAAAACAGGCGCTGTCGTTGCCCCGATTTTTACAGATGAGCTCCAGCAGCGCGTCGACTTCATCGATCCCCAGGGTTTGGGAGGCTTGGCTCAAGGTCATGCCGCGAAATTCCGGCGTCATAGGGACATCCATCAGCATGATGCCGCGCTCGATGGACGTCATGCACCGGGGCCAATCGCGCATCTCCCTCGCGATCTCTTTGCGTTTCGCGGGGTTCTCCAACGCGGTCAGAATCCCGGCGACGCCCTCGTTGTGCAGGTGATTGGGAATGAGGGTGCGCAGCGTCGTGGAGGACGCCGTGTAAGGATATTGATCGACGGTGACGTCGACGCCCTCCTTCCGAGCGTCCTCGATGATGGAAAAAAGGTGTGCCGCCATATCGGAGCGATCGGCGGCTTTCGCTTTCAAATGCACGATCTGGACGGGGATGTTATTCACGCGCCCTACGTTGATCGTGGCTCGAACGGACTCGGGCGACCCCTCGGCCTGATTGCGCATGTGCGACAGATAAAGCCCCCGCCGCTCGGCAATGCCGCCCGCGACAAATTCGATTTCCTCGTCCGTCGAGAAAAACCCGGGCGGATAACCCAACCCCGTCGTCATGCCGAAGGCCCCGGCGTCCGACGCCTCTCGGGCGTGGTCGCGCATCCGGTCCAACTGCTGCCGAGTCGGGAGGCGATCGTCAAAACCCATAACGGCGAGGCGTATCGTTCCTTGCCCCACAAAGGTGCCCACGGAGAGCCCCAAGGGCAGCGCGTCCAGACACGCCGTCCAATCGGCAAAACTGCGCCATCGCCAATCGGTTTCTCCCGTTTTGATAAAACCGCAATATTGATTCAGGAGCGGCGCCGTTTCCGTGGTGACGGGGGCGGGGGTCAAGCCGCACTGCCCCACGAAAATCGTCGTGACGCCCTGACGAAGCGATATTCCGCCGGAGGGGTCGCGCAACAGATCAAAATCGGCATGGTTGTGAATGTCGATAAATCCAGGAGCCAACACTTTATCCTTCGCGTCGACACATCGATCCGCCGGATCTTCTTTTGGAATAGAGCCTATTTTCTTTATTTCAGCGTCTTTGACCGCCACGTCTGCGCGAAACCACGCAACGCCGCTTCCGTCGACGACGCGCGCGTTACGAATCACAAGATCCCACAATTATTTTACCCTCCTGAGTTTGAACGTTTACAAACTACCAACGGCGCATTTGGCAAAGGCGCGCGCCTTCTCGAAAATCTTGTCGTCCGGGCAATAAACGCGCATCAACACGCCTCGTTTTCCTCTAAGCAACAGAACGCGAAGCTCCCCGATCGTCGAAACGACCTTGACGTCGCTCCACGATACTCGCTTGACGATGCTGCGCAAAGGATTTTCCACGGGTTCTATCGCGTATCCCCGCCAGCGAAGACCGCGGGCTCCCTGCAGAGGGCGAGGAGATGTCCGCAAATTTTCGCAGTAGACCTGGTCTTTTTCGAAACGATAAAGCGCGGCATAACGGTTGCGCTGGATCGCGAAAACCGCCAGGACGAAAATCCCGATAAAGATGAACGTCACATAACTCGCCACGTAAGCCGAACCCCTCAGGTGCGTTCCCTCCAGATACCCTCCAAAATAAAGCTGCAACAGGAGCAAGGCCACCGTCATGACCCCCCAAGCGATGCACAGAACGGAAACGACGTCCATCAAAATCAATGGATTGGTTCCTATGGGTATCCCCACGAACCATCGCAGAGTCTCCCTTGGGGGCCTGCCTTCAAATTTCATGCTTTCACGCGAAATGGCAGGACACAAAATGCCCCTCTTCTTTGGGTTCGAGGGGCGGTTCCGTCGCGCAGATATCGCGGCGACGGACGCAGCGCCCCGCAAACCTGCATCCCGGCGGGGGAGAAATCGGCGAGGGAACGTCGCCCTCCAAAATGACGCGTTGGGGAGGCGACTCCCGATACTTGGCTACCGGAACCGCGGACAACAGCGCCTGAGTGTAGGGGTGCATTGGTTTCTTGAACAAGGAGATGTTGTCCGTCATCTCCACGATTTTGCCGAGGTACATTACCACAATCCGGTCCGACACGTAGCGGACGACGCTCAAATCGTGTGAAATGAAAAGATACGTGAAGCCGCGTTCTTTTTTCAAGTCCCCCAACAAATTCAGGATCTGGGCCTGAATGCAGACGTCGAGCGCGGAAACGGGTTCGTCCAGCACGATGAACTCGGGATGAAGAGCCAAGGCGCGGGCGATGCCGATACGCTGGCGCCGTCCGCCGTCGAGCTCGTGCGGGTAGGAGGTGCACAGACGCTGCGCCAGCCCCACCGTATCCATCATTTCATTGACGCGCGCGTCCACATCATTACGGCTGCGGCAGGCTTTATTGATGACGAGAGGCTCCGCGATAAGCTGCGCGACGGACATACGGGGATTCAAGGATGAAAAGGGGTCCTGAAAAACGATCTGTACTTTTTTACGAAACTCCGCTTTCTGCTTCGAATTATAGGAAAGTATGTTTTTCCCCTCGTAGAGGATCTCGCCGCCGGTGGCGGCAATCAGCCCGATGATGACCCGTCCTAAGGTCGACTTGCCGCAGCCGGATTCTCCGACCAGCCCCAGGGTTTTTCCTTTGGGAATATCGAAGGAGACGTCATCGACGGCTTTTAAAGTTCCCTTTTTGACCTCGAAATATTTTTTGAGGTTTTTGATTGAGAAAAAACAGTCCTGGTTCTCTCTCGTTTCGCCGTTTTGCGTGTAGAACGTCATCGGTCAGACCTCGCTTCCATGATGGGGAAATGACAACTCACGAAGTGGCCCGGTCGGATTTCGCGCGCGCGGCAATCTTGCTTGTGGCAACGAGGCTGCGCCTTGAGGCATCGAGGCGAGAAACGACACCCCTCAGGCAGGTTCGTCGGATCGGGGGGAAGTCCGGGAATGACGGCCAGTCGCCCCGTGATGTCGCTGTCCAGGTCGGGGACGGAATCGAAAAGGCCGTGGGTATAGGGGTGACTCGGCATCGTGAAAAGTTCCTTGACGGGCGCGTACTCCACCACGGACCCCGCATACGTGATCGCCACGTCGTCGCAGGTTTCCGCCACTATCCCCAGGTCATGGGTGATCAAAAGCATGGACGTTTGAATCTTGCGCTGCAGCGCTCGTATGAGGTCCAAAATTTGGGCCTGGATCGTGACGTCCAAGGCCGTTGTCGGCTCGTCCGCGATCAACAGCTTGGGGTTGCAGGCCAGCGCGATGGCGATGACGACACGTTGGCGCATACCGCCGCTCAACTGATGAGGGTAGTCCTTCGCCCGCTCGATCTGCATCCCCACCAACGTCAGCATCTCCCCGGCTCTGACGCGCGCGGCCTCGTTCGTCATGTCGGAGTGGAGTTGGATCATCTCCACGATTTGATCTTCCACCGTCATGATAGGGTTGAGCGACGTCATCGGGTCTTGAAAAATCATCGCGATGCGCCCGCCCCGCAGATATTTTTTTTCCGCGGCGGTCATGGTCATCACGTTTTCGCCCTCGAACAGGATTGTCCCCTCCGTGATGCGGCCCGGAGGCGACTGAATGAGCTGCAGTACGGCCAGGGCCGTGGTCGTTTTGCCCGCGCCCGTCTCCCCGACAAAACCCAGAGCTTTTCCCTTATTCAGTTTCAGGTTCAACTTGTTGACGGCTTTCACCAATCCGGTATCCGTATCGTATTCGACGCTCAAATCGCGGATGTCGAGGAGTCTGTCTGTGTCTGCGGCCATCGTTTTCTACCTCTTTTGTTTGGGATCTAACGCGTCGCGAAGTCCGTCTCCGAGAAAATTGAGCGCAATAATCGTGATCACGATGGCGATGCCGGGGAATAGACTTAAATACGCGTTGCCGCGCAGGTAGCCGCGTGCGCTCGACAACATGCCTCCCCACTCCGGGAAAGGCGGCTGTATGCCCAAACCGATAAAACTGAGGCTTGCGGCTGAAAGGATAGCGTTGGCGACCCTCAACGTGGATTGAACGATCAAAGGCGCGCAGCAATTGGGCAAAATGTGAAGAGCGACGATCCGCAAATCGCCAGCGCCCATGGCGCGCGCCGCTTCCACAAATTCCATCTCCTTGACGGAAAGGACCGACGCGCGTAAAAGTCGAGCGAAAGCCGGGACCGACGAAATGCCCACGGCGATCATCAGATTGAAAAGCCCCGGGCCGAGGGCCGCGGATATGGCGATAGCCAAGAGTATTGTGGGTATGGAAAGCTGTATGTCCATGACGCGCATGATGACATGATCGAGTTTGCCTCCGTAATACCCCGCGATAGCCCCCAGGCTGCCTCCCAAAACCAGAGAAATCGAAACAGCGACCAAACCCACCTGCAAAGAGACGCGCGCGCCGTAGATCAGGCGGCTCAAAACGTCACGCCCGAATTCGTCGGTCCCCAGCCAGTGGGAGAGGCTGGGCGCCTGCAGTCTCTCGCGCAAACTCTGCTTGAAGTAGGCGTAGGGAGCGAGGACATCCGCAAACACTGCGGTAAAGATCAGCGCGACCAGAATGACGAGTCCCACGATAGCCAGATGATTGCGGCACAGGCGCACCCATGTGAGCCTCAGCATACTGTTTTTTCTGAAGATCATCGTAACGCCCCCTAACGGTACTGCGCTTTTATTCTAGGGTCGACCCAGGCATAGAGAAGGTCGACGGCGAGATTCATGAAGCAGTAGACGAGTGCGATGTAGAGCACGCCGCCCTGTACAATCGGGTAGTCGCGCATCTTGATGGACTCCACCATCAGGCGTCCCACTCCGGGGATGGAAAACACGGATTCGGTGAGGATGCCGCCGCCCAAAAGCGTTCCGAACTGCATTCCGATGATCGTAATGACGGGGATCATCGCGTTGGGCAGGGCGTGTCTGAAAATGATTTTGAACTCGGACTGCCCTTTGGCGCGCGCGGTCCTGATGTAGTCCGCTTTAATGACCTCGAGCATGCTGGAGCGAGTCATGCGCGTGATAATGGCGAGGCTCCCCCCCGAAAGGGTGAAAACGGGCATGACCATTTCGTTGAACGTCGTGAACCCCGAGGGCGGAAGCCACCCCAGATGGACCGAGAACAGGAGAATCAGAAGGATGCCGAGCCAGAAATTGGGCATCGCGACGCCGATCAGGGCCAGCACCATCGTGACCGAATCGAACAGGGAATACTGCTTGACCGCGCAGATGATGCCGAAGGGAATCCCCATGACGACCCCCAAAAGAACGGCGTAAAAAGCGAGACGCAAAGTAATGGGAAAGCGATTCATGAGCTCGACGGTGACGGGGTTTTTGGTCACGTAGGACCTGCCGAAGTCCCCCTGCAGGAATCCTTTGTAAATATAACGCGAAAACTGGATCAGAAAAGGATCGTCGAGCCCGTAGTTTTTGCGGAACTGTTCGACCGCCTCGGCGGGCGCGTCTTCTCCCAACGCCATGCGGGCCGGGTCGCCGGGCGTGATGTAGAGCAGAGTGAAAATAATAAGCGCGACGCCGACCACCACAGGTATAAGCATCAAAATACGATGCAGCGTATATCTGAGCATGCTCCCTCTCCTCCTTTTACGTTCGGGGAAGGTTAGGGACGACGTTTTCTTCGAAGTCCTTACGGGCCGCGACGCGGACGGATTCGTCCGTCGCGAGATCGAATCCCGTCAGAGCGAGTCCTTTAGCCGCCAGAAGCACGACGTCGTCGGCGCGCGGAGACCTGGAGGCCTCCCGAAACTCGTCCGTATGCCCCAAAACGGTCTCCGGAGCGATTGCCAGGTAGTCGTGGATCGTGGGCACCACCATCGAGACGTTCCCCACATCGGAGGACCCCACGCGCGCCTTGGGGTCGGGGTAGCCGACGGGCTCTCCCAACTCCTCCATGTTGGCTTTGAAGCGCTCGCCCATCACCTTGTTGGGGTAACGCTCCGCAAACAACGGGGAGGTCTCGATCGTCAGATTCGCGCCCGTAAGCTGGGCGGATAACTGGGCGGCGAGTTCGATTTCTTTGACCATGGCCACAAGCTCGCGTTTTCGCCCCGCGCGTATCGTAAACTTGCCTTCCGCAAAATCGGGGACGATGTTCGACGCTTTTCCGCCCTCCGTGATGATGCCGTTGCAACGTCCCGTATCGGGCCAGACTTGCCGCAGCGTGTCGATGGAGTTGAAAAGCGAGATCAAAGACGTCAAGGCGTTGATCCCTTTTTCCGGGGAGGCGGAATGCACGGCGCGCCCGCGGTAGCGCACCGTCAAACTTTGAGCGGCCAACGCGGCGCGTCCGATGACGCTCGACGTCGACGGATGCATCATCAAGGCGAAATCCACGTCCTCGAACGCCCCGTCGTCGACCATGTACACCTTGCCTCCCTGCCCCTCTTCGCCCGGCGTGCCTATCACGAAAACCCCACAGGAGACGCCCGTTTCCGAAAGAGCCGTTTTCAACGCAATGCCCGCCCCAACGGCCGCCGAGGCGATGATGTTGTGCCCGCAGGCATGCCCGTAACCGGCCAACGCGTCGTATTCCGCCAAAAAAGCGATGCGCGGTCCTTTCGTTTTGGGGTCCCCCAACCAAGCGGAGGCGCGGTAAGCCGTATCCAGGGAGCAATAAGGTTTTTCGACGGCAAAACCGTGCCGCGTCAGCAGAGCCGTCTGCCATTCCGCCGCCTTGTACTCTTTGAAACCCAATTCGGGATTGTCGTGGATGTTGTGACTGAGCGTCAGCAGATCATCCTTCATCTCGTCCACAACACGCTTGATTGTTTCTCTAATCGCTTTTCCATCCAATTTCTGCGTCGTTCGCCGCATTGCGAAACAAACCTCCCCATCGTAATTCAAGCCCAGGGCAGAGCCCCCCTAGAACCCCTTGCGAGCGCCCCCAATTTCCGAATGCCGTCATACCGCGTTTTCGATGCGTTCGAGTATCCGTCCGTACTCCAGGTCGTCCATTTGTTCTCTGAGCCATTTCACCAGGTCGCCCTTCGATTCGTACGTGTACCGCTCCAGCTCCGACAATACTTTCTCCATGCCCGCGGCGTCATAGTGAAGGCAGCGTTCGCGCAACTCCCTCAAAAGCGCTCCGTCGGGCTCGCTTCTCCTTTCCCTGGGGCCGGTCGTTTTCTCTTGAATCCCCCGAATGCCCAAAAGCAGCGTC
>JAISQE010000190.1 GCA_031274425.1 Synergistaceae bacterium
GCGTGAGGACGGAATCCTCCTCCATTATCTTTTCCATTCGCTCATCCTCCTTATTGCAAAAATACAGAAGCCACTTTTCGAGACCCGTCCGGGGATGCGCCGTGCCGAGATGCCTCAGATAGGGATATTATACAAAAAATTACGGTAAGCGTTCAAACCCCACATCGTCCAATTAGGCAAAAGCTGGCGAAATACTTCGGAGGTTTCAGGGGACCGTGAGCATAAGCAGTGAGCCAATGAGCGTAAGCGAATTGCGCGAATCGCTTAGAGGCTTCACCAGAGAGCCAGCTACGAAGGAAGCTGTGCGATTCGCTTCGCCATCAGGACCCCGAAGGGGCCGAGTGGGCTCCGCCCCCTGGGCTTGAATATTTACCGTCAAAGTACGTTGTGCGAGAACATGCCTGTGCGGATTCTGATTTACGTTGGCCGGGTATATGAAAAGTTGTTCGGCGTCGACCCCAAACTCAAACGGGCGCTCTATAAGACGAAATTGTTGAAGATGCCGAAGCCTGAATTTTACGTCCTGTACAACGGCCAAGACGAGTTTCTCGAGCGGAAGGAGCTGAGGCTTTCGGACGCTTTCCATGAAATTCCCAACAAATTATATTAACCGCATCCTCCTTATTATTGCTTAACCCCTGGTCTGAATTTCTGGGGCATTATATCTCACCATTCGAAGTTGGCTCCCAGATAAAACTTGCGGGCCAGGGGATTTTCCATCATCTCGCCTGGGGCGCCGTTCAAAATGATGCGGCCGTCATGGATCAAGTACGTCCGGTCGGTGATGGACAAGGTTTCCCTCACGTTATGGTCGGTGAGGAGAACGCCGAAACCCTGGGTTTTCAAACTCTGGATCATGGACTGTATGTCGCTCACCGCGATGGGGTCGATGCCGCTGAAGGGTTCGTCCAGGAGGATGAAGGCGGGGCGTAAGGGCATGGCGCGGGCAATTTCCACCCTCCTCCGCTCTCCGCCGGAAAGCGCGTAGCCCTTGGTGTCCGCGATATGCGAAATGCCGAACTGGCTCATCAGGCTCTCGGCGGGGCTACCGGCGATGCCCAATTCCTCGCAGGCCAGTTCGAGATTTTCCCGAACCGTCAGATTCCGAAACACCGACGTCTCCTGCGGCAGGTAGCCGATGCCCGCCCGGGCGCGCCGATAAACGGGCAACCCCGTGAGGTCCCGGTCTCCGATCGCGACCTTGCCCGCGTCCGGGCGGATCAGGCCCACAATCATGTAAAAAGAAGTGGTTTTACCGGCTCCATTGGGGCCCAAAAGCCCCACGATCTCGCCCTGCCCCACCTCGATGTCCACGTCGCTCACCACAAGGCGGTCTTTGTAACTTTTGCGAAGCCCCGAGGCCGCGAGCGTGAAGGCATTCACCTTCCTTCACCCTGTTTTTCCCGGCTTAAATCGATGGTGATTCGGGCGGGGGTCATTCCCCCTTTCCCTTTCAAATCGACGCCTCCGATGGCGTCGATCCGGTTGTCGCCGGGGAAGTAGACGAGAGACTGGGACGTCAGGACCCGGCCTCCCTGAACGGCTCTGACGTTCCCGCTCAGGACGACGCTGCCGCGCTCGACGGAGTAGACGGCCGTATCGCCGCGAATATCCACCGTATCGCCGACGGCGTTGGGGCGTCCGCGCAGCCAAACGTTGCGCTCGGCGGTAAGAGACGTCAGCACTCCATCCGACAGGGTTCCCCGCACGCTCTCGGCGCCGAAGGCGATGTCCGACTCGCGGTCCTCCAGATGGCGGACGTTGAGCGCCGAGATGTCCGCGCCCTTCATGTACAGCTTGTCCGCGTCGACCGAAATTCTCCCGACGTCCCCCTTCACCCCGTTTTCCGCGATGTAGGTGGGCGTTTGGGCGAAAAAGAGCGCTATAGAGCCCGCGGCCAGGTCGATCCACTCTCCCTGCCAATCTCCGGAGGCGACGATCCCCTCCGCAAAACGCACCTCTTTGTTCCTGACGTTGCCGGCGCCCCGAGGCGCGTGGACCGTCAAGCCGTCGGCCTGAATGGTGACGTTGCCCGTCGCCAGGAAATCGCCGCTCTGAGAGTCGAAACGCATCCTGTCGGCGGAAAGCTGAGCTTCAGAAAGTTGAGCTTCATCCGGCGTCTCCGCCGCCGCCGATGAAACGAGCAGCAAGACAACCGGCAGCAAATAACGGATGTGACGCAAAATCTTACGCAAAACACGACCTCCGTCGGATCAAAGTGTTTTTATTATAGCTCAGTCGGCGCGCGGGAGCCTTCTCGTTTTGCGGGAAACGCCGCGAAGATGAGCCCTCCAGCCAGGGTCACGGGAATAAATTGCGCCATGTGGGAAAAAAGCGCCAGAGCGAGAGCTTCGTCGGGGCCGACTCCGTAGTGTTTCAGAGCCGTCACGAGGACGGCCTCGTAGACGCCGATGGCCCCAGGCGAGGAGGGCAACAACATGCCCAGCCCGCTGACGGCGAAAATGGAGAGCGCCTCGTTCCAAGGCAGCCCCAGCCTTGCCACCGCGTTGACCCCCAGGATCATCTGCAAACTGTAAAAACACCATATCGTCAAGGACGCCGCGGAGAGCCAGATCAGTCGGCCGGGCGACATGTTCTCCAAGACGCCCGACAAGGCTTGGGACACGAAACGGCGCAGGTTCCCGCGGCCGAAGAGGCTCGTGAACCGCTCCGCCAAGCTGGGGTACGCGCGAAAAAGGCTTAGAACGCACCATCCCGCAGTCAAACACGCCACAAAGATCGCCGCGGCGCCGCGTTCGCCCATAGTCCAGAGAAACCAAAGGCTCAAAAGCGCCAGAACATTGACGTCGAAAAAACGCTCCATGAAGACGATCCCCAGGGTTTTTTGAGAGGAGACGCCGTTGCCCCTTCCCATCCAAACGGCTTTCGCGATCTCCCCCGCCTTGGCGGGCAGAACGTTGTTGATCGCCAGCCCCACCAGGGTCGCGCAAAAGGTCGACCGAAAGGACAGGGGAGGTTCGGCCATGAACGACAACCTCAACCCCATGATGGCGTAGGCCGCAAAGGAAACGGCGACCACCCCCAACATCGGCAAAATCGGATAGCGGCCGAGAATTGTCGTCAGGTCCGCGAAGGGCACGCCCCGAAAAACGTAAAAAAGGCAAAAAACAGACGCCCCATACTTCAGCACAATCCCGGCAATACGCTTGCGGGGGAACTCCGCCATACAATCCACCGTCCTATAACTTTTCCCTCACCCCATAAGGGTTTGGGCGAATTCGCGAGAATGACGCTCCTTTTCGGAGTCCATAAAAACGGATCGATATCCCAAATCCCGTTCCGCCAACGTGCCCGCATACTCCAATTGCGAGTGTTTACAATATCTTTTCATTCCTTCCTCAAACAAATCCGCCCCTTTATCCGGCCTGTATCCACAGGTCAAGAGAAGCGCCATACGTTTTCCCGCCCAGAGAGCCGGGCCTTTTTCGTCGCCGTCGCCATAATACTTGTTCATTCCGTACACCAGGCGGTCGAGCAAGGATTTCATCGGCGGCGTGCAGTACCAGGAGTAGATCGGCGTCGCCAATACAATCAAGTCGCACGCGAGCACTTTGTCGAAAATTTCAGGGACGTCGTCGCCCCAACGGCAGCCGAAGCTCCCCCAATCTTTCTGACAAACCCGGCACGCCGTGCACGGTTCTATCCGTTTCTCGTAAAGCCGGATGAGATCATAGGAAATACCATGAAAGGCGAGTTCTCCCATAAAAGGTTTCAGGAGCGCGGAGGTGTTGCCGTCCTTTCTAGGGCTTCCCATCAAAATACAGCACTTCACGCGGATTCCTCCCCCCAAATCAATATGCCTCCTGGTTTCGTACGAGCCTGGAGCGGACCCAGCCGACCAGGTAGAGACTTCCGCAAACGACGACGACCTCGTTTTCCCGAGACGCGGCGGCAATGGCGTCCAGCGGGTTTTCGAATCCCACGACGGCGTTGCGCCAAAGGCCGCGCCCCGCGGCGGCCGCGACCCCCTCCGGCGAAAGACTGCGCTCCATGCCGGGGACGCAGGTCGCGTAAAAAGCGCAGTGCAAACCGTTCAAAACGTCCAGGCATTCAGGGTAGTCTTTGTCCTTCATCACCCCATAGACGACGCCGATTCTTTTATTTCCCCAAAGTTCGGCGACGCTTTCGGCAAGTTTCGTCACGCCGTCCAGATTGTGCCCTCCATCCAAGACGACAAGCGGGTCGCGGGAGACGATTTCGAGCCGACCCGGCCAACGGGCGCGCAGCATCCCGAGCCGTATCGCGGACTCCGTCAAACCGTCGAAGCGCTCCGTCAAACAGGATAGGGCCGAAAGAGCCAAAGCCGCGTTGACCACCTGATAACGCCCGATCAGTTTCGTACGGACTTGGTTCAGCGTGATGCCGGAGGCGGAGAAATCGAAGGCGCAACCCTCCTCCGCGACGTTGACGGCGTCAACTCGCGCGTCCTCGGAGACGATGAAAGGTTTGGCTCCCACAGCGGAACAAAATCGCCGGAATTGGGGAACAAGCGCCTTCACATCCCCCAAATAACAGGCCGGAGCGCCGCGCCGGACCACCGCGAATTTTTCTCCGGCGATTTTTTCCAGGGTATCGCCCAAGTACTCGGTGTGATCCATGGATATGGAGGCGATCGCCGTACACGCCACGTTCGACAGCAGGTTCGTCGCGTCGAGCCTTCCGCCCAATCCGGCCTCCACCACCGCCACATCCGTTTTTTCCTCCTCGGCCAACAAAAAAGCCGTCGCCGTCACCAACTCGAAATAAGAAGGGGGATCTTCCCGGAGCGCGGCATCCTGCCCCATCGTTTGCGTTATCCTTTCGGCGCAAGCCATCCATCGTTCCGGGGGCAAAGGATGGCCGTCGATCAACAGGCGCTCTCCGGGGTTCTCCAAATGCGGGCTGGTGTAAAGCGCGGTTCTATAACCCGCCGCCCGGAAGACGGAGGCGAGAAACGCGCATGTCGATCCCTTCCCATTGGTCCCGACTACGTGGACAGCGGGGTACTTGCCCTGAGGATTGTCCAAAAGCGATAAAAGGCGTCCGATTCGATCCAATCCCGGGCGTATGCCGGGAGATGCGCGTTTCGCCATCAGTTCCTCGAAGCCGTCAAAAGAAATCAACTTTAAACCCCCCTGGCGCACTCGGTATCCCAGCCGTTGAGGACGCCCACGGCGTGGCGCAAAGCGGGGCGTATGGCTTCGAAGCATTGCCGCGCTCCCCTCTCGCTGCCCGGCAGGGCCACGATGAGGCACCGGCCGCGCGTCACGGCAAGGCAACGCGATAAGGGAGCGTTCGGCGTGTGTTTCAACGACTCCGCGCGCATCAGCTCCCCAAAACCCGGAACGACGCGGTCGGCGACCTCCAGTAAAGCGTCGGGGGTCACGTCGCGCAACGACAGCCCCGTTCCGCCCGTAGTCAAAATCAATCGCGTATCTCGCGCCCAAGCCTCGAGGGTTTCGGCGACGGCGGCGCGCTCGTCGGGCACGATGGCGCTATGAACGACTTCCGCGTCGATGGAGCCCAAAAGCTCGCGCAAAGCGGGCCCCGCCGTATCCTCCCTCTCCCCTTTCGAACCCTTGTCGCTGACGGTCAAAACGGCGGCCCGAATACCCCTTTCCTCCGTTGTCGTCGTTGTCTCCGTCACCGCCGCCGATTCCGCGTCAGGCAAGGCGTAATCGCCGCTTTTGCCGCCGCTTTTGCGCAAGAGGCGTATTTTCTCGATGCTCATGCCCTTGTCGATGCCCTTGCACATGTCGTAAATCGTCAAAGCCGCGACGCTCACTCCCGTCAAAGCCTCCATCTCCACGCCCGTCACGTCGGCGGCCTTGGCGAAAGCGCGGATCCTCACCCTCTTATTTTCCGCGTCCAACACGCATTCGACGCGCACGCTGTCCAGGCGCACCGTGTGGCACAGGGGGATAAGCTCCGGCGTTCGTTTGGCCGCCATTATCCCCGCAAGTTCGGCGACTTTCAAAACATCTCCCTTCGCGGCCGAGCGTCCCTCGACGGCGCGGACGACCGCGTCCGTCAAGGTCACGAACCCCTCGGCCAGAGCCTCCCGCGACGTCGCGCCTTTGCCGGAGACGTCCACCATCATGGGACGCCCGGCTTCATCCAGGTGAGAACTTCCTCGCATACTTTTTCGTCCCTCATTCCGTATCGAAACGTTCAACCCCAGAAAGTATACTTCCTCAACATTAAGCAAAACCACGGGGCTCCGCCCCACACCCCGCAGGGGACGAGTCCCCTGACCCCGTTAATTTTCTTCTTTAAGTTGTTGACATTGCATTGCTCTCTATTGCTTTCTCTTCATTTCGACGCGGCACTCCGCCCGTTCCACCAGCCTGATGTCCTGAGGGGAAAGTTTGACGGAAATAGAGGCCGTATCGCCTTCGAGCAAAAGATAATCCGCGGCGTCGTCCTGTATCGTCCCCAGGCGGGGCAAGATAAAAAGCGCATGTCGCTGCTCGTCGAGCTGATTCTGTTTCCCTTTTACGTAGGGCGACCGCTTCAGCCCCGCCAGGTCCACAAAGAGCATCACGTTATAAAGCTGCAAGGGCTCCACGTGTTCATGGATAAGCTGTCCGCTTTTGTTCTTGAAGGCAATTTTGAGGTCGGCCTCGTCGAATATTTTTCCGGTCAAACGGCCCTGCCTTTCGGCTTGCAGCAGGTTTTCCATCAGGAGCGCGAACGCCTCGGCCGGAACGCGATAACAGTCGAAATAATAATTTCCCGTCAGCAGGTAAATGTTGGCAAACCCCCCGCCCTCCGGGATATCGATGTAGCGGTTCTCGCCCTTGATCTCCATCAAGGCCATGTACTGAGAGAGCGCGTCCATCCCCGACGGAGGCGTCACCAGGACGGGGTCGCCCGGCTCGACGTTCAGCAAAAAAGGGACGTTTTTCTGCTTGCTCTCCGCGATATAATCCAGGATAGCGTTGCATAGGGGCGCCATTTGGTTAAAATAACGTTCCCGGTCGAAGGAAAAACGCACGTCGAGGGTGAGCTCCCCCTTGGCCGCGTTCAATTTTTCAGCGCCCACGGCGGTGTGGACGTAATTTTCATAGGGGATGGACGTCAGCGTTTCGATCAGCATCTCCGCGGCCTCCGCGATTTGCTGTTCACGGCTCAACGCCCGCGTGATCAAACCCGCGCCGTCCAAAACGGATTTGTCGGGATCTTTTTGCAGCAGGCCCGCCAGCAGATTTTCTTTACGAATCCAGGTTTTGATCTTGACGCGCCAAAGGCCGCTCCCTTTGGGGGCTCGTTGCACCCCCGTCTCTTGCCGTTCTGCCAGAAGTTCGTACTTTTCGATGAACCCGCGGCTCAACTGCAGCACGTTTTCACGTATCCGCTCGTCGATCACCTGGGTGACGCCCTTCGACACGAGCCCTATCGCCTGCTGCACCGCGTTGCGCCGCGCGTCCATCAAGGCCTCGCCGCGCGTCATGCCGACACCCTCGCTCTCGGCGACGACGAAGGAGCTGGGAAGCGAGGGAAGTTTGGAAGGCACGGCAGGCGCGGCCGCTGCCGGCAGGACGGCGCAAGCCCAAAAGAACGTCGCCAAGATCACCGAAAGTTTACGCATCCTTCTTCATCCTCTTCATCCTCTCTCCCCTACCTTTCCAGTTCCAACGCGACCTTGACGTCGCCGATTCGCCGCAGCAATTCTTCCGGCAGGCGAAACGCGAACGGTTGGGCGTAGCGTTCGAAAAAAACGTACTCCCCGCCGCTGATCGTTCCGAAACGAGGGGCGACGATCAAGGCCGGGGCGCTTTTGGTCCCGGCCTCCTCCATTTTCGTGAAAAACCACGGATTCACGGACTCTTTGCGTTCCTCGGAGAAGAAGAGCACGTTCGAGGCTCTCAAGTGAATCGGCACGCGCTCGATCTCCTTCCCCTTCGCGTCGAGCAGGGAAAAATGCAGCCATATCCGCTTGTGAGTCTGTATTTTCCCCTTTCCCGCATCCCAAAAACGAGCCTCGCGTTTCATCGTATCGTGAAAATTGCGCGGAAGCATCCAGCCCCGGAACGAAAAATTCTCGCCCAACACGTGAAAAGACGCGGCCAGCCGGTCGGCCGGCTTTTCGAACTCCCCCTCGATCTCCCGGCCCAGGGAGGAGGAGACAAAAATTTTATCCAGAGTTTTCGTCAAAGGCTCCGCGAAATCCGAGGCATAACGCTTACGATCGAAATCCAAGGCGACCGTCACGTTCAGAAGCCCTTTACGGACGTCGATTTTCTTTTCCTCCAGTTTGACCTCCAGAAAGTTTTCGTACCGCAACTTTTTTAAGAACGCCGCCAGAGCTTTTTGTCCCGCTTCCAAATTCGGGCTCTCCCACCGCTCGACGCCCGCGCTGCCCGTGCCCTCCTTGAGCGTGCGGGCATTTTCTTCGAGCTTGGCGGAATCCACCGTCACCAACACGGTCAGGGTGACGCCGGAGTCGTCGGTGGAGGACTCCAAGATTTTGTAATTCGTCGCCGTGCCGCGGGAAAACTGGATCAATTTTTCCTCCAGCATATCCCCCAAAGGTTGCGAACTCGCCTGGCTCCGTTCGGCGAAAAGCGACCCCAGGCTTCGGCGTATCGCCTCGTCCACGGCGCTCGACAGAGCTTCGTCTTTGTCGGCGCCCCGCGCCTTGACCGTCACCTCGAAAAGCTCCCCCGCAAACAAGGCCGATGTCGAGAAAAAAAACGACAAAAAACACAAACCCCCGCACAACATCCTCGAAATCTTCCGCATCTTCCACATTTTTAACGCCGCGTCCGCGGTCTTTGCGTTCGCGATGATCGCCTTCATGATCACGGCTCCTGTCTCAATTTCTCGACAGCCCGGCGGTACAGCCGTTCCGCCCACGTCTCTTCGCCGGCCTCGAAGGCGATATCGCCCGCGCGCGCCAGCAGGGCGCTGTCCATGAGGCCCTCCAGCTCCGTCGTCGTCTCCCGCGCCAGGCGAGCCGCGCTTTTCAGGTCGCCCGTGCGCAAAAAGCACTCCGCCGCGTCCAGATAAGCGACCGGCCTGGCCCATCGCAAAGAATGCAGCTCCCGATAAACGGGCAAAGCCTGTTGATACCGTTCCTGATCGAAAAACTCCCGCGCCTTCGGATAGAGGGCGGCGCAGTAGTTCGTGTCCAACGCGTTCTCCGGCATTCCCTCGATTTGCGTTCTCAGGGCGTTCAAGGGCTCCTCTCGAACGCGCAGCAAAGCAAAGGCCCAATCTTTCGACACCGCGCCGACGGAAAGATTGGGCTTCAACCGGACGCTTTCGTCGCGCCCCTTGTCCCATCCGTCCAGGGCCTCCGCGACGGAGTCCTCGTCGGCGTACCGCGTTTTACGGCTGGATTGGGACCACGCGCGGAGGTAAAGAAGATAACGCGCGCGCAGGTTCGCCTTGGCCCGCCCCATCTCCTCCAACTTGGCCTGAACGTTGGCTCGCTCGTCCTTTTGCACCGGAACCAGCGCGAGCCCGTAGACATCTCCGCCGCCTGACAACACCCATCCTGTTTGAGCCGGCTCCGTCTCCGACGGCGAAGACCGAATGGCCTGAACGGCTTTTAAAATGTCCGTCCGTTCGGCGGCGGAAAGGGGCGTTCGTTTGAGGAACTCCTCCAGAACGTCGACGTTGTTCGCCTCCGCCGTTCCTTGAAGCAGGGTAAAAGCCGCGAGGGACGCCCAAAGTATAAAAAAAAGGCGTCTAAAGCCCATCGGTTTTCTGCACCGTGCCGCTCGGTCCCTGCTTGACGTCTTCCTTGGGGGTCTTCGTAGGAATCTCTACGGGAATCGTTTCGGGCTTCTCGCCCACGGGCCGGAGAATGGTTCCGCTCTTCATCGTTTCGGCCCCCGCCGCGGCCTGCTCCGTAACGCTGGGCAAATAGACGGCCACGGCGTAGGCAAAGGCTTTGTCTTCGTCCAGCCAGGACTGCTGTTGCACGCCGGGGGGCAACACCCCTTCGCGAGCGCCCGTGATGACGCTCTTGTACACATCGGCGGCCTTGAACTCGGTTTTTCGGTTCCGCAGCTTCACGTAACCGGGATGCTCCGGGTCGTTCCTCACGGCGGGATCGTCCTTGCTCAGTTCCTCGAAGTCCTTCGTCATGCTGCCGACCTCGGCGTCCAGCTTTTCGGCCGCGGCGATTTCCTCACCCACGATGACGCCGCAAAGGGAGTCTTTCGCGCGCATCTTCGCGATCTGTTCGGCGTTCAGCTCCAACCTCGCTTGGACGGCCGAGTTGTCGTGACGGCCGACGACCGTGCTGCCGAAGCCGACAAACGCCAATTCCCCCGTTGCCGGAACGAAGACCGTCCTCCCCCCCACGGGAGGGGTCAACCCCTGCTCGATCTCGGCAAAAACCTGAGCGAGCCCCTCCTGCACCGAAACGGCGGACAGACTGGAGGGGTCGGGCCGATCGTAGTGCCCCTGCGTCTTGGGCGTCGTGACGATCGTCAGGTAGACGCGCGTGCCCGCCACGTCGTCGAAAACGTCGTAGACCACGTAGCCGCGCAGAAAGCCGTCCACCCGCTGTCGGATGGCCTCGGTCGTGACCTCTTCCATATTGACCAGAGTCTGCCCCAGGCTCTCGTTGACCGTCGCCATGCGAGCGAACGCCTCCGTTTTCCCTTTGTTCAGCACGCCGTTCAACTTTTCGGCCAGTTGGCTTTTGGCGCTCATGTAGGCGCGAGCGTACGCGCCGCGCTTAGATATTCTCGCGGCGACGGGGTTTTCGTGCTTCTCGTACGTGCCGGTCCCCGTCGAGACGAACCCGAATCCGCTGGGGAAGACGACCTCCACGGCTCCGCTCGCGCGTTTCGCGACCCAGGCGTTGATCGCGTCCTGCGCGCTCTTCGCCGATATCGCGGGCTCCTCCGTAATCTCCCCCTCGACCTCTTTCACCTCGCCCGGCTCCCGCACCTTCAACTGCTCGACCCTCTCGGCCTCGCTGGAGGCTTGAACGGGAGGGATGAACTCGTCCACACTGAGCGCGGCCAAGGCGGGCGCGGCAAACAACACCAACACAAACGAGGCGATTGCGAATTTCAATGTTTTCATCACCATCATGATCCTGTCTCCTTTTTTTCGATTCTCGTCACGGCGCGACGGGAACGTCTTTAAACTCGGTTAACAAACCGTTGACGGCTATTGTGGCGGATTTGTACCTCGGCGTCAGCAGATAGCCTCCATCGACCCAATACCTTATCGTCACCGGATAGGGCTGGTCCGCGACGATTTCCTCGTAGTCCTTGGGCTTGTCTTTGCTGTTGATGTAAACGCCAGCCCCAATATTCTTTCGATTATGCTCATATCCGTTATCCCAATTTATTCT
>JAISQE010000033.1 GCA_031274425.1 Synergistaceae bacterium
TACGCTTGCTCTCTCAGAAAAGAGAGGGTACAGGAGTGCAGGATATAGCTTTCCCTTTTCGCAGTTAATTTCCCTTCTTTTTGTTCTCGCGCTTTTCTGCCCGCTCCTCATGGCGAGCCCCGCGTTGGCCGACACGTGGAACGGCACGTCAATGCCTCCATCCGGCAGGGGACCTTACACGATAAACTCCGCCGCGGAATTCGCCGGGTTTCGGGATTGGATCAACGGAATAGGGTCGCCGCCAGCCAACGCGAGGACCGCGACGTACCGGCTCATGACGGATATCGACCTCAACTATCGTCAATGGACGCCAATAGGAAAGGACGCCGCCAACGCTTTCTCCGGCACGTTCGACGCCAACGGCAAGACGGTGAGCAATCTCATAATAGAAAGCTCAAGTTACGCGTACGTCGGTCTGTTCGGTTATTTAAACGGGAAACTCTCTAATCTCAAATTAAAGGACATCGTCATCTACGTAAATCAGACTAATGATACTATTATTTACGCGGGTATGCTCGCCGGCAGCGTCACGAACGGCAGCATAGCCAACGTCAACGCGGCAGGTAGAGTGACGGTTTCTTCTTCTGCTGGTGATTTTTTTTGTGCGGGCGGGCTCATCGGGATACTACAGGGAACCACAAGCATAACAGACAGCTTCGCTACGGGCAGCATAAACGCTTCTTCTTCTTCTTTTTGTGATCTGGGAGGGCTTGTCGGGCGACAGGCTGGTGGAAGCGGAGGCATAACATACAGCTACGCTATGGTCAACATAAACGCTTCTTCTTCTTCTTTTTCAGGTGGTATCTACGCGGGAGGGCTCGTCGGGCGACAGGAGGCTGGAAGCGGGAGCATAACATACAGCTACGCTACGGGCAACGTAAACGCTTCTTCTTCAAAACCAGCTGCTAGTGTCTATGCGGGCGGGCTCGTCGGGATTCAACATAACGCAGGCAAAGCAGGCGACATAACATACAGCTACGCTACGGGCAATGTAAACGCTTCTTCTTTAGGATCAGTCTATGCGGGCGGGCTCGTCGGGAGTCAGGGTTACGCCAACATAATCAACAGCTATGCTACGGGCAACATAAACGCTTCTTCTCCTTATGCCATTGCGGGTGGCCTCGTCGGGAGTCAGAATGGATTATTGGGAACCTTCGCGAGCACTCTCACGAGCTGTGTTTTCGACGCGCAAGGGACAGGGCTCACGAACGGCGTCGGCAGAGTACACAATGATCTCGGCGTGACGGCCAGAACCAACGCGGAGATGACCGGAAACCGTGTTCCCGCCGGGTTGGGTGAGTTAGGGTCGTGGATCGCCATCTCCCGCTATTATCCGCAGAATCCCAATTTGACCGCTCTTTTTCCGAAAGCCTCGGCCTTTTCCGCCGTCCCGGTGCGTTTCAGCAACGGCACGGACACCAGTAAGGGCGTCACGGCGGAGTTCCGGGTTCCGAAAAACACCCCGGCCGGCGACGCCGTGACTCTGACGTGCGACCCCATCGACGCGCTGACCATCGCGTCCAGCGGTTCAGACTGGCTCCTGACCCCGGCGGCCTCCGCTGACGTCGTGCTGACGGCCTCCGCCAACATCGGCGGAACGACGATGACGAAGGATTTTTCGCTGAGAATTCTCTACGAACCGAAGTATGAGATCGCCCTGAGCGTTACGGGGACTCACACCTTCCCCAACGCGGTCGTGGGATACGGCCCGCAAACGCCGCTGGGCGTCATCGTGACGAACACCGAAGAGCAACCCACCGGGACTCTCGTCGCCCTGCTTTCGGACGATGAGGCGGACGCCTTTGTATGCTCGCCGAATATTCTGAACAGCATCGCCGTGAGGGACGAATATCCATTCACCGTCGTCCCGAATACCGGCCTCGATGCCGGAACCTACACAGCGGCCGTCACGGTCAGCGGAGCCCACGGAATCATGGAGAGCTTCGCCGTGAGCTTCACGGTGGAGCCCGAACCCGAACCGAACTACGACATTGACTTGAGCGTCGAGGGAACCCACACCTTCCCCAGCGCGGTCGTGGGATACGGCCCGGAAACGCCGGACGTCATCGCGACGAACATCAGAGACCAGTCCGCCGGGGCGCTCTCCGTCCCGCTTTCGGGTACGAACGTGCCCGACCCCAGCGCGGTCGTGGGGTACGCCCCGCCGACGCCGCTTTGCGTCATCGTGGCGAACACCAGAAACCAGCCCACCGGGACGCTCTCCATCCTGCTTTTGGGCCCGAATTCGTCCGACTTCAAACTCTCGGCGTCTTCGCTGGACAGTATCGCCGCGGGGGGCGAGGACTCCTTCACCGTCGCCCCGAATACCGGCCTCGACGCCGGAACCTACACGGCAGCCGTCACGATCAGCGGAGAGCACGGAATTACGGAGAGCTTCGGCGTAAGTTTCACGGTGAATCCCGAACCCGAACCGGGCTACGGCATCGCCCTGAGCGTCACGGAGCCTCAGATTTTCCCCGCCGCGGTCGTGGGATACGGCTCGCAAACGCCGGTCGGCGTCACCGTGACGAACACCGGAGACCAACCAACCGAGACGCTCTTCGTCCTGCTTTTGGGCGAGGACGCGAACGCCTTTGTATGCTCGCCGAACGATCTGGACAGCATCGCCGCAGGGGACGAATATTCATTCACCATCGCCCCGAACACCGGCCTCGACGCCGGAACCTACACGGCGGCCGTCATGGTCAGCGGAGAGCACGAACTTACGGCGAGCTTCGCCGTGAGTTTCACGGTAGAGCCCCGCGATGAGAGCGGCGGTGGCGGCGGTTGCGTTTCCAGCGAGTTTGGCGGGTTGACCCTGGCTCTTCTCGCGCTGTTCCTTCCGAAAAAGCTGAAAAAGAAAGACTGATTAATGTCAGGGGGGCGAAGTTCGCCCCCCTGAGCTTTAACGCCCTATTGGCGCGGCAACCATTAAAGATTCCGTCGAACTCCTCCACCAAGGCAATACCCTTATCGCTGAGGTAACGACGGAGAATTTCCTATCATCGCCCGAAACGGTCATCTGAGTGCGAAACAAGGGTCGTATAGAAAAGAAATGGCGGTACCTGCGAGTCTAGTTCTTGGGAATTATGCAAATAAGGTCTCAACATTTTTTCACGAATCTGAAAAAGATTTAAAAAAGGGGCTTGACCGTGGGGCGCGCTTGAATACAATGGAAACGTTGTTGCGTTGTTGGTCGCTTGTGAATTGCTTGTTGATGACTTGTTGATGGTTTGCTGATGATTGAAGCACGTCAAGTCGCGCGAATCGGTGGCGATCGTCGCGCGGTTCTCGAACGATAAACACAAAAGTTGGAGGTCACGTTGTAAGATCGATATCACCATTAATGACCATTAATGACATTGATGAAAGGAGGTTTTTGAAGTGACGAAGACAGATCTGATCGACAAGGTAGCGGAATCCGCGGGAATCACCAAAAAAGACGCCGGGGCCGCGGTAGGAGCGGTCATCGACTCAATCACGGATGCCCTTGTCAAAGGGGACAAAGTGCAACTCATCGGTTTTGGCTCCTTCGAAGTTCGCTTGCGAGCCGCGCGAGATGGACACGATCCTCAGGATCCGAAGAAGATCATCAGGATCCCGGAGAAAAAAGTCCCCGTATTCAAAGCAGGCAAAGCCCTAAAGGACAGCGTTCTTTAAAGGACAGCGTCTTTTAAAAGCGGCGAGAAGTCGAGGGCGCGGGCTCTCGACTTCTCGCTTTCCGTCATTCCGTCATTCCGTTATTTCCGGCAATTCCGTATCCCCAACATCGCAAAAAGCAAAAAGGGCAAAAAGCCGAACCCGGCATTGCAGCCGCCGCCCCCTCCTTCTCCGGTGGAGCCGCCGCCCCCGCCGTTGCCGGTGCGTTTCAAGAGCCACATAGAGCCGACCGCGGTGCCGTCCGCCACGGCGTCCGCCACCACCAAGCGCTTGTCGATCGCTTGAGGCTTGCCGTCGGCGACGGTTTTCGTGTCCGCCAACAGGATCTCGAGCGTCAAGGCCAAACCGTTGTTGCCGTTGCTTATGGTCAGCACTCCGCTGGACAGAGCCTGGGAAGCGGCTATTCCGAACTCTCCGTCGCCATCCACCACCGGAGACATGATTCCGTTCGCGTTTTCGAAAATCAATTTGAGGCGGCCGAAGAGATCCGTGACGTTGTCGACCTTCGTCACCTCACGCCCCAGGATCTCGCTCAGTTCATCCCAGGTCAAACCGTAGCTGAACTTCAGAGGCAGCAGGGAACCGGCGGGCAGAGAACTCAAGGAGACCGAGATGGACGGCTTGACCGAGGCCCAATTGCTGGCTGTATAGCTGCTCTTCGAGTTGAAGGCGATTGCGTTCGCGTTCGAAAATTCCGATACCTGCGACGCGGACACGCCGTAGAGCTTTTTGAAAGCGTCCGCGAACGAGGCTTTTTTCACTCCCTCGGGGTCGGCGTCCACGAGATAAAGCTGTTCCGTATACTCCCGTATCCCGTCGTTGAAGGCTCCCAGTTTTCTCCACACGTCGGGGTGGACGTTGGTGTAGCTCCACTCCTCAGAAACGGTGAGATCGGCGGAATCCGCGGCGTGCTGGTTGTTCGCGTCCAACCTGTCGGTGGTGACGCTGATGGTGGTCTTTCCCTGCATCAGCGAGACGAGGTTGCCGTATTGGTCGATGGCCGCGACGTTGGGATTGCTGCTGTTCCAGACGACGGCCTCGGCGCTGGAGGAGGAACCGTTCTGAAAGTAGACCAGGGCCGTGAGGCTGCACGTTTGACCGACCTTGACCATCGTGTTGGGAATACTGCTCATTCTGACGTAAGAGATGACGTTGCCCGTCGGTGGGGAGGGGATTATCCCGTCGCCGCGCTCGAACGCGCCCACGTCGCTGTTGCCGCCCGAGGGTATGGGGCGCTGCGCCCCGCGCGCGTCGGTATGGGCGATACCCGCGAAATAGCTGTTGAACAAGTTCAAAGCCGTCTGTCCCGGTATATAATCCAGAGCGGGGTTGGTCGCCTCCAAGGTCGTCTGGGCCGTCTCCAGCGTGTTCAAGGTCTGCGTCGCGCTCAGGGACGAGCCCGTCACCACGGAGGAACCGCCGGAGGGAACGTTGTCGGCAGGTTGATTGCTGCCGAAGAGCAACGCCCGCGTGTACTGCGAGTCGCATTTGTCGGAACCGTTCCGCCCGTTTTGCCCCGTCACGTTGGGGTCGGCGCTCCAGTCCACGTTTCCGGCCGGTCCGCTGGCCCCCGTCGCGCCGTAGTTGCCCAGGATGTTGTAGCCTCTGGAGATGATCGCCCCGCCGCCCCGAAATACGTCGTATCCGTAGGTGGCGGTGTTGCCCACGAAAGCCGAGCCCACGAAGTTGACGGTTGCCGCCGAGGTGTAGACGGCGCCTCCCTGCCCTCCGCCAGCCAGGTTTTCCGTAAAGGTGCAGTAAAACACGACGGAATCCTGAGTCGTTCCCCCGCCGAAGGAAAGAGCGCCGCCCTTGCCGCTGCCGGCCTCGTTCCCCACAAACGTGCAGTTGCCGAACTTGAAGGTCGCGGCGTCGGTGAACACGGCTCCGCCCTCGGCGTCGGCGCTCGACTCGACGTAGTTGCCCGTAAACGTGCAGCGGCTGAACAGGGCGCTGGATCCCCGAAGAGACGCGGCTCCCCCCCGTGCGCCCGCCGAGTAGTTCTTGTCGAAAACGGAGGTGCGAAATATCGTGACGTGCTGGTCGCCGGTGACATAGACGGCTCCGCCGTCCACCTTCGCTTGGTTGGATTCGAAAAGACAATCGTTGAATTCGCTGGTCCCCGTTCCCGGAGCGAGGTAGACGGCGCCTCCGTAACCGCCGGCGGCGTTGTTGGCGCGGAAGGTCGTTTTCGACGCTTTCACGGCCCCGGCGTAAACTCCCCCGCCGGAGTTTCCCGCCAGGTTGCCCCGCGCTGCCTCTCCGAAGACGCAGTTGGTGAAGGTGCTCGTGCCCCCGCTGTAGGTTGCGCCGCCAGTTCCGGCGACCGTCTTGTTGTCCCTGAAGACGACGTTCGTCAACGTGATGTCCCCCGAGCTGAACAGGGCGCCGCCGTGGTTCCGCGCCGTCTGCCCGTCGAAGGCCATCGAGTCTCCCGATGGCGTCACGTCGATATTGCCCACGGCAAAGATAGCTCCGCCGCCGTTAGAGGAGGCAGAGCCCGCCGATTCGTTGTTGACGAAGCTCCCCGCCGTCACCCTCACCGCGCCCGCGCCATAAAACGCGCCTCCCGAGCCGTTCGCCTTGCTGTTGGTGAAAGTCCCCCCGCTTATGGTCGACGCGCCCCCGGCCCAAACAGCGCCGCCGTTGCTTGCGGCCTCGTTGCCGGTGAAGGTCCCGCCGCTCACGTCGACGGTTCCGGAGCCATACGCGGCCCCGCCGTTTTCCGCGGCGATATTGGAGGAGAACCCGCCCCCGGAGAGAGCGAGAGCGCCGTTGACGTAAACGGCCCCCCCGTTGCCGCCCGTTCCCGTCGTTTTGTTGGTGTTGAATGTGCCTCCGGCGATCGTGGCGTTGCCGGTGAAATACACCGCGCCGCCGCCGGCTGTGGCCGCGTTGCCGGTGAAGGTGAATTTCGAGTCGATAGCGATGGGCATGGAGTAAATCGCCCCGCCGTTGGCGGCTTCCTTGTTCGTAAAGGTCAAAGCGCCGCCGGTAAACGCGACGGTACCGCCCGTCGCGACGTTGATCGCGCCGCCGTTGCCTGTCGCGCTGTTGCCCGTAAACGTGCCGCCGGTGAACGTGACGGTTCCGCCCGCGATGTTCACCGCGCCGCCGTCGCCCGTGCCCGTCGTGCTGTTGCCGGTAAACGTATTGCCGTTGAACGTGACGGTTCCCCCCGTGACGTTGACCGCACCGCCGTTGCCCGCCGCGCTGTTGCCGGTAAACGTGCACGTGGTAAAAATGGCCTCCCCGCCCGCAACGCTGACCGCGCCACTGGCCGTGTTGTTGTTAAATGTACAGGACGTTAGATCGGCCTTGCCTGCGGTTACGGTAATGGGAGGAGAAGTTGCGGCAGCGCCTCCTTCGAAGCCGACGCCGTTGAGTGTGAGCGTGCCGCCTGTGGAGACCTCGAACGCGCTGAAGCCGCCCAAACTGATCGTGCCTCCGGTGATCTTGACGTCTTGAGAGATATTAAAATTGCTCTCTGCTGTGATGAGGGTGATCGTTCCCGTCAAAAGAATATCTCCGCTGGCGGGCAAATTGCCCAGGGCCGCCGCGAGTTCGGCGGCGCTTCCCACAGACGTTTGAGTAGCTCCCTCCGCCAGCCCCAGTCCTAGTCCCAGCACCAACAGGCACGCTAGAACAATCTTTTTCATCGTTTCTTACCTCCGTTTCAAAATAATGGGGACGCAGA
This sequence comes from Synergistaceae bacterium, assembly GCA_031274425.1. Classification (GTDB taxonomy): domain Bacteria; phylum Synergistota; class Synergistia; order Synergistales; family Aminobacteriaceae; genus JAISLU01. The sequence continues at coordinate 7,358 of JAISQE010000033.1, forward strand.
ACAGAAGAAGCATGGCCCCCAGGGCCGTCGCGTCGCAGCCGCCGCCGCTACTCGCCTTGCCCGAGGGGGTGTGGTCCGTGGGGGCGTAGGCGGAGGGGGCGACGAAGAACTTCATGTCCCATCTGTTGTTGGCGTTGCCGTCCATCACCACCACGTACGTATTGTTGGTGGCGGTGGTCGCGTCGTTCACAACGCGCGCCGTCGCCTTCGCGCCGTCCATCAGCATGACGATGAAGCTCACGGTGAGCACGTTCCGCTGCTCGTCGAGAAAGACCTTCACCGTTTTGTCGTGGGCCTCCACGTCGTTCAGCCACTCGGTCAGGTCCAGGTTTTTCCCGTAGCTGTCCTGCAGGTAGACGGAGAAGGAGCTGGAAAAGAGGTTGCGGATGTTGCCGGAGCCGCGCCATTCCTGGAGCAGCGAGTCCCACTTCGGGCTCACCAACTGGTTCGCGCGGGGCAGGTTGAAGGTCACGTGAAGGGGCAGCAGGCCCGAGCCGTTGTTGCCCCTCATTCGAGCGGGAACGCCCGCGTCGACCCCCAGGGAGGCGATCACGTCGCCCGCGATGTACGCGTAGCTCACGGAGCTGCTCATCACTCCGTCGGTCGGCTCCGGCATCTTGACGTTCGAGACGCCCATCGCCGAGCCCACCTTGCTCAAAAAGTCGATCCCGGCCGAGAGCAGTTGAAACCCCGCCACGATATAGGAGTTTGGATTGGCCGAGTCCTTGACGCTCCCCAGGTCGAGGCCGAAAATGGACCGATGCGCGATCGTAAGGTCGCGGAAACCGCTCGCGGGGTCGACGGGGTACATGTGCATCGCCTCCCGGACGCCGCTGACGACGTTGAAGCTCTGATTGTAGATGGTGACCAACCCAGGGGGAATGTGGCTCAACTCGTCCAGATAGATGCTCGTGGGGACGTCGCCCGCCGCCGGGGTATCGAACGCCCAGCGGCTCGGGGAAAGGGGAGCCCAGGCGTAGCCGTCATAGCGCTGAAGAGCGTAGCGGATGGAGGTGTAGTTGACGACCTCCGTGGACAGGCGATAGTTGACGGTGTTGGCGTCGATGGGGAGTTTCGGGATGGGAACGAACACCCAATCGTTGTCCGCCCCCACCGTTTTGTCGTCGACGACGTTCCAGTCGAAACGGTCGTAGGCCACGATGTTCCCTGAGCCCGACGACCCCACCGAGGCGTCGCGTATCGTCGTTTTGAAGAGCAGCGGATTGCCCTCCGCCGTTCCGTTATAGACGTTGGCGATAATAAAGGGGATCTGCAGAGTCTGAGAGGGTGTGGAAGCCGGATTTTGATGGAAGATGAAATTTCCGCGCACGCTCTCGTAGCTCCCGGAGCTTTTGAGGAAATCCAGGCTGAACGACTTGCCGGGCCCGGAGGAAACGCTGAGGGGCGTTTTTATGACTTGGTAGAAAGCGTTGTCCACCAATACATCCTGCGTGTAGGAGGCCGCTGTGGGATAAGGAGGCGTCCAATCGAAGTTGACGAGCATCGTCCCCTGCGTTTCGGGCAACACCAAAAAGAGCGTCTGGATATCGCCCGAGCTGACGCCGCCGTTCATCAACAACACGGAGTCGCGGTACTCGACGAAATTCGCCGTCGTGACCATCGGAACGGCGGTCGGGGACCCCCCCGTGTCCATGTCGCCGGTCACTACCATCCACTGCGCTCCCTTGCCCGACGGACCGTAAAGGTCGTCAAAGCGGTACAGCGCCTCCGCCGAAATAGACGGCGCTCCCAAAAGCCCCGCTAATAAAATGGTTCCCAAAATTTTCAGGCCTGAAACTTTCAAATCCGAAAACCTCCTCGTTGAACGACGTTTTCCAATATCATTCATTAAATTTCCTCCATTAAGTTTCATCCATTAAATTTCATTCGCTATATTTTTGCATCGGTCATCGCGCGTTTTCCTTTTATATGTAACCGTTTATATGTAACCGCCGGGGTTGGTTCTGTGCCATTCCCACGCGGACCGTATGATGTCCTCGAGTCCGGGATAGCGCGGCGTCCAGCCCAATATCGCGCGGGCTTTCTCCGAGCTGGCGATCAAGACCGACGGATCTCCGTCCCGGCGTGCCTCCTCCCGAACGGGGATCTTGAGGCCCGTGATCTTTTCCGCGGCGGCGACGATCTCCCGCACGGAAAATCCCTTGCCGTTCCCAAGGTTGATTTTTTGACTGGGGCCTCCTTCTCTCAAATAACGCAGGGCCTTGACGTGCGCGTCCGCCAGGTCGGCCACGTGAATGTAGTCCCTCACGCAGGTTCCGTCGGGCGTGGGGTAATCGACGCCGTAGATGTCGACGTGGGGGCGTTTCCCCAGAGGGACCTGAAGGACCAGGGGAATCAAATGACCCTCGGGGCGGTGGGCTTCGCCCCTTGTCGCGGTGGCCCCCGACGCGTTGAAGTAGCGCAGGGCCACGTGGGTTATCCCATGAGCCGAATCCACCCAATCCAGAAGCTGCTCCGCAAAATATTTGGAGAGTCCGTAGGGGTTGGCGGGCTTCTTGGGGTGCGCCTCGTCGATGGGCACGTACTCCGGCTCTCCATACACGGCGGCCGTCGAGGAAAAGACCACATTCCTCACGCCCCGCGCCTGGAGAACCGAAAGCATCTTCGTCATTTTGCCCATATTGTTTTCGAAGTACCGCAGGGGGGCCCGCACGGACTCCGGAACGGAGATGAAGCCCGCGAAGTGGACCACTTGTTTTATCCCGTGGGTCGCCGCGATATTCCCGAGCGTTTCGCCGTCCCCCGTGTCGCCTTCGTAGAAGGGGACGCGGCAATCTATCGCCTCGCGATGTCCGTTGCTGAGGTCGTCCAAAACGACCACGTCCTCGCCCGCCGCCAACAGCGCCTCTACCGTCACGCTGCCGATGTACCCCGCGCCGCCCGTCACCAGAACGCTCATGCTTCAGCCTCCTTCGAATCTATATGGGGCATTTTCGCGCCGGTTACGCCAATTTGGCGTGGGTGACGTCGGCAACGTGAAAACGCCTCGTCCCCAAAGGCGTCTCCAGGATCAATTCTCCATCGTCTCCGATATCCGCGCAGGTTCCGATCAAGGTTTCGGCGTCCGTTTCCACTCTGACGGTCCGGCCGACGGACGCGCATTTCTCGCGGTAAATCGCGAGCATCGGAGCCGCTCCCTCACGCTCCATCGCGTCGATCCAACCGAAAAAAATCTCGACGATGTTCGGAAGAAGCTCCGTCCAATAGGTCTCTTCCCGTCCGGGCGTTCCTTGATCGGGCGTTTCCTGACCGAACGGTCCCTCCGCCTGGAGCAGCCATCCGCTGCGCTCCGCCACGTCCGGGGGCAGGCAAGGGGGTTCTCGCAGATTGATCCCGATTCCCGTGACGCAGTAGTCGAGCGCCCCGTTTCGAGTGGCCGACTCCGAGAGGATGCCGCAGACCTTGCGCTCCCCAGCCTCCGAGAGCAGAAGGTCGTTGGGCCATTTGAGCCCCAGTTCCAGGTTCAGCAGGGATCGCGCGGCTTCGGCGACCGACAGGGCGGCCGCGACGTTTACCAGGTGCGCCGTGGCCGGCGGAAGCTCGGGACGAAAAAGAACGGAAAAGTAAAGCCCGCTGCCCTTGGGGCTCTCCCAGCGTCGCGCGGCTCGCCCGCGTCCTCTCGTCTGCTCGCCCGCGACGACCACGGCCCTCGATAGTCCCTCGCGCGCGAGTTCGTGACCGCGGAGCTGAGTGGACGGGAGAGACTCGTGATGCTCCACCCTTCCGACGAGACGGCGCAATCTCGACCGCCACTCCGACTCCAAGCGTCGCGTCTCCGTTTCGCCGTCTTTCGATCCGTTGTTCAAAATTCATTCGCTCCCTATCTCCACGATTCGTTCATGTTACGTTATTATATATGCGCGTTTGCCTATTTGAGCACAGGCAATGCATGAAAGAATAAAGTAAAGAAAAGCATGGAGGGATGTTTTTAGATGATACAGGCTAACGTTTCCGTATTGGAAGAACTGCGGTCCCTGAAACAGGAACTGCAGGACAGTCTTTGACCTGCCCGCGCTGAGAACGCGGGTGTCGGAACTCGAGACCGTCGCCGCGCAGCCCGACTTTTGGTCGCGGGATGGAAATCAGGAGATATTGAGGGAGCTTTCCGGCATTGCGGGGCGCATCGAGGAATGGGACCGAGTCTGCCGGGAAACCGACGACCTGGAGACCCTCGACGCCATCCTCCGGGAAGATGAGGACGCGGAGCTTCAAAGAGAATTCGAGACGCGCGCGCGCCAGCTTCGGCATACCCTGGACCGTCATCAGCTTTTGATCCTCCTGGACGAGGAGTACGATCAAGCGAACGCTATTCTCATGGTCCACGCCGGCTCGGGGGGACTGGACTCTCAAGATTGGGCCGAGATGTTGCTGCGCATGTACCTGCGCTGGGCCGAGCGCGACGGGTTCAAAACGACGGTGCTGGAGGCCTCGTCCGACGAGGAAGCGGGCATCAAAAGCGCTACCGTGCTCGTGGAGGGCGATTACGCCTATGGGTATATGAAGGCGGAGAAAGGGGTGCATCGCCTGGTTCGCATTTCGCCTTTCGACGCGGCCCATCGGCGTCATACCAGTTTCGCTTCGGTGGGAGTGTCCCCCGAGCTCTCCGACGACGTGGCGATCGAGGTGCGCCCCGAAGATCTGCGGGTGGATACGTTTCGCGCCAGCGGCGCGGGCGGGCAATACGTCAACCGTACGGACTCGGCGGTGCGCATCACGCATATACCCACAGGAATTGTGGTAAGCTGTCAAAACGAGCGATCGCAGCACATGAATCGCCAGGTCGCGATGCACGTGCTGAAGAGCCGGCTGTACGAACGGGCGATGCAGGAGCGGAGCGACGAGCTGGCGGCCGTCGTGGGCGATAAAAAAGAAAGCACGTGGGGCAGCCAGATACGTTCTTACGTGCTTCATCCTTATACGCTCGCGAAAGACCATCGCACGGGGACGGAGAAAGGAAACGTTCAGGCCGTGCTGGACGGAGACATCGACGAGTTCGTCATGGGCTATCTGCGCTGGAGAAAAAATGGCTGAAGTCGCGGGAGCTTTTGCGAGCGTTTTTGTCGCGATGGGTTTGGGGTTGTGGTTGTGGTTTTAAATCGAAATCGGAGTTCGTTTCGGCGGGGCGTCGTCCTGTCCGTTTTCCTGTTGTTCTCCCGGCTTTTTTCCATTTCGGCCGAGTCGTCCGACGTCTTCGTCCCGGAGCAATCCGTCGTCTCGACGAACAAGCTCCGCGCCGGGATGACGGGTTATATGCTCACGGTGTTGAAGGGGACGAAGCCCGTGCGTTTGCCGATAGAGATCGTGAGCGTCATTTCTCAGAGGGGTTCCATAAAGAACTCCGTCATGATCCGAATGCTGCCCTCGGAGAAAAATAAAATCGGTTTGGCCCAGGGGATGAGCGGTTCTCCCGTCTACGTCGGAGGAAAACTGGTCGGTGCCGTGGCCGTGGGCTGGGATTTCAGCGACCACAGGATAGCGTTGGTGACGCCGATCGAGGACATGCGCGGCGTGTTTTCCCGTCCGGACAGGATGATCGATTTAAAAGGCGTAGACCTAAAGGGCGCGAGCTTCCAAAGCGCGGATGAGGATTTGCCCCCCGATTCTTTGGTTCTGCCCCCAAGTTCCTTGGCTTTGCCTTTAATGGTCGGGGGGTTGAGCGACCGCGCCGTGGCCGGGCTCAAAACGACGTTGAACGTTCCCGTGGAGGCAGCTCCCTACGGGGCGTCGGGTGAGCTGCCCCTGAACGACGTTCGATTTTTTCCGGGAGAGGCCGCCGCGGTTCTCCTGGCGTGGGGAGACGTGGAAATGGCCGCGATCGGCACGGTGACGGCAACCTCCAAGGATGGGCGATTTCTGGCTTTCGGTCATCCCTTTTTGGGGTGGGGAGCGGTGAACTTCCCGGTCGCCCACGCGCGCGTGCATGAAACCGTGTTCAGCCAGGCGTTTCCTTTTAAAATCGCGTCTCCGGTGGCCCTGGCGGGGACGGTGACGCAGGATCGTCCCGCCGGCGTCGGAGGGCGTATGGGTTATTTCGCGCCGTCGATCGCGGCCGCTTTCGCTTTCAAGGACGCCGACGTTCCCGACGAGCGCGTCGTGAAGAACTTCCGGGTCGTTTCGGACGCCTTTTTGGGGGCGCGGCTGCTCAACGGCATCTACCAAGGGCTTATCGACGATCAATGGGGCCGGCGGGGGCAGGGGACGGCGACGGTGACCCTGCGTGTGGAGGGGCGCGGCGTGACTCAGGGCTGGACGCGCACCAACGCTTTTTTTTCGGATGTCGATCTCGGAAGGACGGCCGTAATGGAGCCCGCTCTGATCATGGAAATGTTATTGCTGCAGCCTTTTAAGGAGGTTTTTCCGATAGGGTTCCGACTCGACGTCTCCGTGACGCAGGAGCCCAAAGTTTTGCTCATCGAGGACGTGGTCGTCTCGTCGGACGCGAACCCGGGCGACGCCTTGGCCGTGGAGGTGACCCTGCGCCCGTGGCGCCGCAGCCCCGTCAAAAAACATTTCGAGGTCGTCGTTCCGAAAGACGCCACGGGAAGCTGCGAGTTGATCGTGCGCGGAGGGGGAACCAATTCGCTTTCTCAGCTGGCCGTCGACGGCGGTTGGAAATCCATCGACAGCTTCGAACGCATGTTGACGGAGATCGGCGCGGCGGACGCCAACAACGAACTGATTATCGAACTGCTTCACGACCAAACGGGCGAGAAGACGGATAAAGACAGTAAAAAGTCCGTCGCGGAACTTCTGCCGGAGGAAAAAGAATTCCTGAGCGAGACGAAAACGAGGCGCATCAAAGAAGGGACCTTGCGGATCTCCCGATCGGACTACGTGGTGGAGGGGTTGATGAAGCGCCTGATCAACGTGAGCGAGGACTCGGACAGCGGTTCCAAATGACGGCGGCGGAAACGATGAAAATCGGAAAAGGGGTTTTCATAACCATCGAGGGCGTCGACGGCTGCGGAAAAAGCACCCAGGCCGCGCGGCTCTGCGAATGGCTGGAGAATACTTGGGGAGATAGAGGCGTTCTGCGCACCTTCGAGCCCGGCGGCTGGGGCGGCGGAATGCTGTTGCGGCGGTTGTTGCTGGATAGAACGCTGCTGGATGGAACGGCCCTGACGTCCCGGACGGAATTGCTCCTTTTTCTGGCGGACCGCAGCGGGCACCTGGACGCGGAAATTCTTCCGGCCCTGGAGCGGGGACAGTGGGTTGTCTGCGAGCGCTACACGGACTCCACGCTGGCCTATCAAGCGTGGGGAAGGGGCATCGACGCCGAGGAAATAGACGGCCTTTTGAGTTGGTGCCGTTTTCCGATCCCCAATATGACGATCCTTCTGGACGTCGACGAAGAGACGGCTCGTTCGCGGCTGAGCCTGCGCGGGAAACTGGATCGCATGGAGTCGGAGCCCGACGCGGGTTTTATGGCGCGGGTGGCTTTGGGGTACAGAGAGCTGGCAAGGCGATATCCCGAGCGGATTGTGGTCGTGGACGCGGACGCGGACGTCGAGCGAGTGGCCGCTCAGGTCCGCGAGCGCGTCGAGGAGCGTCTGCGGGGAGAGCGAACGTGAGGGTCAAGCGGGGCGCCGAGAGCAAGGTGGAGGGAAGAAGCGACGGATCCGCCCGGCAGGATTCTTCCCGGCAAGCTCTCGCCGCGCGGCCGTCTTTCGGCGCTTCCATGGGAGACGCGATGGAGGAAATCGAGGTGCGGGAGCTTTTGGAACGCCTTGGTTCCGTGTCGGCCAAACTTTCGATTTTTCCGGCCGAGCGACTGCTTCTCGAGTACCGGGTTATTTTAAAGGAGCTTTTGGCGCGGGCCATGAAGGGTTTCAGCCTGCGCCGAGATCTGAAATGGCGGCGCACCGATCGCCACACGTACGTCATGATTGAAAAAGCGGAGTCCGCTTTGGGCGAACTGGAGAACGTTTTCCGTCAGGAAGGCGGACGGACGCGGGCCCTGCAGTTGATGGAGGAAATAAAAGGGTGTCTGATCTCGCTTTTGTTCTGAATCGGGGCGATCTTCCTTTTGCGGAGCTTCCCGTTTGGGGCGACGTCCTCGCGACCTTCGCCGGCGGCGCCGTTCCGCATTGCTGGGCCGTCGCCGCGCCGGCCGAATGGCATCGCCCTCTTCTGGACGCGATGTCGCGTCTGTATTTATGCGACGGAGGAAAAGGCGACGACGACTGCGAGGGCTGCCGGGGATGGAGCCGGGACGGACAGGACGTTCTCCGCCACCCCGATCTGACGGTGGTGGGGGAAATCGACAAAGCGGGAAATATCGAGGCCTGCCGCGCCTTGATCAAAGAACTTTTCTTGAAACCCGCGGTCGCGAAACGCCGTCTGGGCGTTCTGCTGGCGGCGGATAAATTATTGGCTCACGCGGCGAACAGCCTGCTGAAAATAGCGGAGGAGCCTCCTCTCCACGTTTGCCTTCTGTTTTTGCTGGAGGGAAACGATTTTTTGCCTACGCTTCGAAGCCGTTCGCGTTTTACGACTTTGGCGGCGCCTTTGTCTTTCGAGGCCCGCCCCGTGCCGCACGGAGAGATGGAGTGGCTGCAATGGCTGAACAATCTGAAAGGCGACGAGGACATTCCCGCGCTTTTGTCCTCGTGGACGGCGTGTTTTTTACGGGCGGGAGATCTGGAGTCCGCCGCTCGGGCGGAGAGACTCCGGCTACTCGTCCTGCAAAAAAAGCTGTCGCAAACCATGACCTGCGATCTTTTAATTTTGACACTCAAGGAGGAACTTCCTTTTGAGCATATATTTGGCGGTTTTTGGTAAACCGCGTTATCTCGGTCTGGTGGATATCGGCGACCCCGTGCCGAAAACGGGATGTTGGATCGTCATCAAGACGGTGAGGGGGCTGGAGATGGGCCTGCTGGGCGGGGCGTTGTCGCAGGAGCAGGAGACGAAGTATCGCAGTACGTGCTTCGACGAACCGAGCGACGAACACACCAAGGGGCCCGAACCCATGTTGCAGGAGGTGGAGTTCGTCGACCCCGCGAATGAGGTTCAACTCCAGGAACATTATCTGCGGCGTTCGGACGAAGAGGGGGTGCTGATCCGTTCCCGACAGATATTGCACGACCATCAGCTCCAGATGAAGCTGGTCGATGTGGAGTACACCATGGACCGCAAAAAATTGTTCTTTTACTTCACCTCCGAACAGCGTATCGATTTTCGGGCCTATGTGCGCGACCTCGCGAAGGAATTCCGCATCCGCATAGAGATGCGTCAAATAGGGGTGCGCGACGAAGCCAAAACCGTGCGGGGAATCGCTCCCTGCGGACGGGCTTGTTGCTGCAGCTATTGGCTGCATCGTTTCACTCCGATCAACATCCGCATGGTGAAAGAACAAAATTTGGCTTTGAACCCCACGAAAATATCGGGAATCTGCGGCAGATTGATGTGCTGTATGGCTTACGAACACTCTCACTACGGCGAGCTTTGGAGATCGCTGCCCAACCCAGGCGCGAAAATCAAGACGACCCAGGGAAATTATATTCTCGAAGGAGTGGATTTGCAGACGGAAAGCGTGAGAGTCCGTTTCCCGGAGGGAAGGGAGGTTCCCGTTCCCATTGCCGAGTTCGCGAATTTCAAGGACACCGTTTTGCGCGGCGACGCTTGGGCGGAACCCCCGGCGGAGGAGTTCACGCGCCGGAGCGCCCTTCCGTTCAGGCCCGCGATTTCCCCCCGAGCCATAATCTCCTCTAAAATCTCCCCCAAGGTTCCGCGCCCCGCCGCGGCGGAGACGCAGACGACGGAAAACGCGAAAGACGCCGCCAAGGACTTCAAACACAATAGGAAATTCAAACCCGATAAAATATCGATCGAAGAACACATCGCGGAGCGCATTGGCAGGACTCCCCCCAGTCCGCCGAGGGCGGACGCCGAAGCGGGCAAGGAAACCCCGCCCGCGAGAAAACGCCCTCGACGCCGCAAGAGCGGGGGAACGCCGACCGGCGCGCCTACCGAGGGGCAAACCGGGCAGACGGCGCGGGAAACGAGCCCGAGAGGAACCGGTTCGGCGCCTTTCCGGGGAGAGCGCTCCCGCCCCGCTCGCGAGCCCGGCGAGACGCGCCCGGATGCGCGGAAAGAAGCGCAAAAGGGAGTAAAAGACGCGCAGGGCGCTCGCCATCGCCCCCCTTCCCGCGTCAATAGCGTGCGCGGCCATAGACAGGATGGAAAACAAGATGGACGGCAAGATGGAAAACAGGACGGAAGACAGGGCGGCGTGGAGAAGGGGGATTCGTGAATGGCTTTTTTTGCGAAGTTGAAGGAAAATCTCAAAAGCGTAAAAGAACGATGGAGCGGGGGCATAGCTTCGCTCTTTACGGGCGAACCCTTCGATGAGTTCTTTTGGAGCGAACTGGAGGAGCGGTTGATTTTGGGGGATGTGGGGGCGGTGCTTTCCGAGCGCATCGTCGAGGAGATGAAACGCGAGGCGAAAAAAAGAGGAGTTTCCACGAAGTCCGACCTCAAAAGCATCTTCGTGTCGGAGATCGCCGGTCGTCTCGCGGCTGTGGAGGGAATGGGGCAGCCCTTCACGGTCGACGACCCCCCGCTCGTCCTTTTGATGGTCGGCGTCAACGGCAGCGGGAAAACGACGTCCGCCGGAAAGCTGGGCACGCAATTTTTGCGTCAGGGACGGCAGGTTATCCTGGCCGCCGCGGACACGTTTCGCGCCGCGGCGACGGAACAGCTGCAAATATGGGGAGAGCGCGCCGGCGTCAGGGTCATCGCCCAGAAGCCAGGCAGCGATCCGGCTGCCGTAGCTTTCGACGCTTGGCAGGCAACGCGGGCTTCGTCCGCGGATGTTTTGATCGTCGACACGGCGGGCCGCCTCCACGCAAAACATAACTTAATGGAAGAGCTGCGGAAGATCCACAAAGTGCTCGAGCGGGAGGCCGGGGCGGACCGTATACGAACCGTCCTGGTTCTGGACGCCGTGACGGGACAGAACGGCGTCGCGCAAGCCTCGACGTTCCATCGGATTCTTCCCTTGTCCGCGGTGATCCTGTCGAAGTACGACAATACCGCGAAAGGCGGCATCGTGCTTCCCATCGCCTGCGACTTGAAAATACCCATTCGCTACATCGGATTGGGAGAGGGGATAGAGGACTTGAGCCCCTTCGACCCCGTCGAATTCGCGGCGGCCCTCATGGAGGGCGACGAGGAGAATAGAGAAGAAAATAGAGAAAAGAATAGATCGGGAGGCGATCTGAAATGATTTTCTCCCACAGCCAAGAACTCAAATCCCTGACCACAAAGTCGAGCTTGGCCGTCCTGTTGCGCGCTCTTTACCGCATGGGTCTGGACTATTGCGTTTTGCCGCCTTCCGATGGATTCGCGGACATTATCGTCTTCACGAAGGATCAGTTGGTGTCTTTGATTGAGCGCAACAGTTCGGAGACGTCCATCTTCGACATATCGAAACGGGTCGCCCAGGGGATCTTCAAACCCGTCGCGATTTTCAAGTCCGACGCGTCTTCCAGCAATTTCGTCTCCAAAGGCGGTTTTGCGGAGCCGGAGAGACTCCAGGTTCTGGTCGTCGACGACGAGGGGGCGAACGTCTCCTCGTTGAAAGAGGCGCTTATCCCCAGGGCTCCGGATTTTCCCGAATGGTGGGAAGCTCCTGTTCCCTTTGCGATGTGCGGGCGCGGGAAAGTGCACATCAATCGCACGGCCATGCTGATGTTCGGCCCCGACCTGAAACGTCTCGCGACGAGCGATCTTCCCGACAAAAACGAGTTCCTGGTGACGCTGGAGGGCAGGCAAAGCCCCTGTACCGTGACGTTTCGCCGCCTGGAAGGGGATATCTTCATGCTGGACGACTGCACCAGCGACATGGCAGCGGCGGCGGACATAGCCTGGTGGGCGGCGGTGGGCAAGGCCTGGACGGCGACCCTCGACGAGGAAAAACGCGCTTACTGCCGCTGCGACGAAATGGAGACGGAAAGCCTTCGCGCCGACAATATGATCCTTCCCTGCAGGTGGGAAGGGGAACTGCTGGGATATTTTTGCGTGGCGAAAAAGACCGCCAAGAAAGTACCGCGTTCCCGCGCCATTACCGCAATTTCCTCGGAGCCCCCCCAAAATCCGGATGAGACCGACGCCAAACGAACGAAAAAAACTAAGGAGATCGAAAAAAAGCGGGGGGACGCGCTCAAAGAAACCCGCCCCTCGTCCCCAAAAGACTCGGAGGAAAATGAGACCCTCCAGGCTCTCGGCCCCCAAACGATGGGGCTCCTGGTGCCCGGGACCCGTTTCTCCGCCGAGGAAGAGGATATCGAGGAGATAGAAGGAGAGGTCTCCGCCGACAAACCGAACCGGCAGGCTAAAAAACAGGCAACGACAAAAGGAAGCAAGGGGAAGTCCGATGCCCGAGCCATTATTTGATCCCTGGGTCAAGCGGATCGCGGGTATTTTGTATCCAGACGAGGACGCGGGCGACGCGTGGTTCGCCTGGACGGTGGGCAAGTTGCGAGCCCTTTGGGGCGAACCCGAAATTGTGGGTCCCCCCGCGCCCTTCACGACCACGGACTACTATCGCGACATCGCTCCGCGGCTTCTGCGCCGTTTCGTCGGTTTTGAGGAGCTCGTTCCGGCTGGCGGTCTGCCCGACTGGAAACGCGCTTCGATAGAGATCGAGAAGGAGAGCCGGACCCCGCGGATCGTCAACATCGATCCTGGGTATGTGGACGGGGCGCGACTCGTCCTAGCCTCGACCAAAGACCACGCGCACCGCGTCTATTTGCGGGACGGCATCTACGCCGAGGTGACGATGCGTTTTCGGTTCGGGAAATGGGCGTCCTTCGACTACACCTTTCCCGATTTCGCCAGCGGCGTTTACGATGGATTTTTGTCGAAAGCGCGCGCCGCCTGGCTCCAGGATTCCGATAAAAGGAGGAAGAACCAATGATCGATCGCTATACGACTGCGGCGATGTCCGAGATATGGAGCGAAGAAAATCGTTTTGCCGTGATGCTGCGGGTGGAGCTTGCGGCGTGTCGGGCGTGGAGCGAGGAGGGGCGAATTCCGCCGGAGGCCCTCGACGATATTTTGAAAAAGGCGACGTTTTCCATCGCCCGTATCGAAGAGGAAGAGCGCAAGGTTCATCACGACGTCATCGCCTTCGTCACCTCCGTGGCCGAAAGCATCGGGGAAAACGGGCGTTACGTTCACCTGGGACTTACCAGCAGCGACGTCCTGGACACGGCGTCGTCGCTCATGCTGCGGGATGCGCTTCTGACCGTTAAAAAGGCGACGCTCGAACTCGACGCCGCCGTGACGGAAAAGGCCCTCCGATACAAACGCCTGCCCTGTGTCGGGCGCACGCACGGCATCCACGCCGAGCCGATGAGCTTGGGGCTCAAATTTCTGAATTGGCACGCGGAGCTGGGACGCGACCTCGAACGCGTCGAGCTGGCGATCTCCCAGATCTCGTGGGGTAAAATTTCCGGCGCGGTGGGAACCTACGCCCTCTGTCCTCCGGAGATCGAGGCGCGGGTATGCGAGTTTCTGGATCTGAAACCCGCTCCCATCTCTAATCAAATTTTACAGCGCGACCGGCACGCCGGCGTCGTCGGCGCTTTGGCTTTGTTGGGTTGCGGGCTCGAACGCATGGCTATGGAGATTCGCCACCTTCAGCGCACCGAGGTCGGAGAGCTTTACGAGCCCTTCGGCAACGCTCAAAAGGGATCGAGCGCCATGCCGCACAAGCGCAATCCGATCAAGAGCGAACGCGTCTGCGGGATGGCGCGTCTCTTACGCGGTTATGCCCTTACGGCTATGGAAAACGTCGCGTTGTGGCACGAACGGGACATCAGCCACTCCTCGGCGGAAAGGGTGATCTGGCCGGACGCTTTCCACACGATACATTTTATGCTCTCGGACATGACGGGCATCGTGCGGGCCCTGACCGTCGACGAGAAGAGGATCGCGGACGATATCGAGCTCACGGGCGGCCTGATCTACAGCCAGCGTGTGATGCTCGCCTTGATCGACGAGTTGAAGCTGCCCCGGGAGACGGTCTATAAGATCGTGCAAGACAACGCGATGCTCACGGCCCAGGGCGGAGGAAAGTTCGTCGAGCTCCTGAGAAAAGACCGGCGTCTCGAGAGCCTGATCGATGAAACCAAGCTGACTTCCTTGTTTGAACTGGGTTTTTATACGCGTTACGTGGATCGGATCTTCGAGCGTTTCGGGCTTTAGATTTCGGGCGGAGCGGAGACTATGGAGCGCAAGGATCCGGCACTCTGGAACGAGTTGAGTATTCGAGAAGCGGAAGCGCTCCTGGATCGTTTTTGCCTCTACCTCGTTGCCGAACGGGGACGCAGCCGCCTTACGGCCGAAAGTTACGCCTCCGATCTGAATCAGTGGCTGAGGTTCTGCGAGGAAAACGACTTGGTCGCTTTTCCTCCCACGTTTTCCGCCGTCAGCGCGTTTCGGCGGCAGATGGACGAGGAGGGCAAGTCGCGCTCCACCCAGCAACGCTGCATCGCCGCCATGCGCTCCTGGATCCATTTCGTGGAGATGGAAGAGGCGGAGGAGCTGGAGATCCCCCTGCCCGAGCTGCCCGATAAAACGAAGCTCGAACCGCGCGTCTTGAACGAGGCGGAGATCAAAAGGCTGATGGACGTCTGCCGGGGAACCAAGCCCCTGGTCGTACGGGATCGCGCCATCTTCGAGATCGGGTATGGATGCGGGCTGAGGGCCAGCGAAATCTGCGGACTCGCCATGCTGGATCTGGATTTCGAATCGAAGACCCTGCGCGCGAGGGGCAAGGGAGACAAGGAGCGCGTCGTCCCCTTCCTGGGGGAGACGGCGCGAAGCGTAAGGGTCTACCTGGAAACCGCCCGCCCGCAATTGAAAGGCGACGCGGACCACAAAAGCAAAAACAGGGTTTTTTTGTCCTGCTCCGGGCGTCCTTTGAACCGCCAGGACATGTGGCGTATTTTAAGAAAACGCGGACGCGAGGCGGGGATCGCTCAATCCCGCCTGTACCCCCACATCCTGCGGCATAGCTGCGCGACCCATCTTCTGGCCAGAGGCATGGACATGCGGACGCTGCAAGAGATGCTGGGGCATTCTTCGATCATTACGACTCAGACCTACGCCCACTTCGACAGGGAGATGCGGATCGTCTACGATCAGTTTCATCCGCGGGCATAAAGATTTTATTCGAGAAGGTGTTGTGTATGGAGCGTTATATGGAGGGTTATTATGAAAAGGTTTCGGAGGCGTTGCGGTACCTCCAATCCGCCGCCGGGGATTTTCAGCCCAAGACCGCCGTCGTGCTGGGGTCGGGGTTGGGAAATATCTCCGAGAAGGTTCGCGATCCTCGGGTCGTCGATGTGAACGATATTCCCCATTGGCCGCGATCCACGGCGCCCGGACACGCCGGGCAGATCGTTCTGGGGAAAATCGAGGGCCGCCCCGTGGCGCTGCTCAAGGGGCGAGTGCACTATTACGAGGGGTACGACATGAGGGAGGTCACCTTTCCCACAAGGGTTCTGGGGATGTGGGGCATCGCTCAGTATATCGGGACGAACGCGTCGGGCGGAGTGGATGCCCGTTTGAGGCCGGGCGATATCGTGTTGGTGGAGGACCACATCAACTATATGGGGGCCAACCCTCTGATAGGCGCCGCCGAACTTCGGTGGAACGCGCGTTTCCCCGATATGACCCACGCGTACAATCCGCGTTTGCTCGATTTGTGCGAGAAAGCGGCTTCGTTGCAGGGCATCCGCGTCGCGAGAGGCGTGTATATCGCGTTCGCCGGCCCTTCGTACGAGACCCCGGCGGAGATCAAGATGGCCCGCGTTTTGGGGGCTTCGGTCGTGGGGATGTCCACCGTCCCGGAGGTCATCGTCTCCAGCGCGATGGGCATGGAGACGGCGGTGATCTCCTGCGTGTCCAATTTGGCGGCGGGTATGGGCGGCGGAACTTTGGACGAGAAAGAGGTGCTGTCGGTCATGGGGGAGGCCTCCGACCGAATGGGCAGCCTGATTTGCGGCCTGGTGAAGCAACTCGAGGGCGCATCTTTATGAGTTTGTGAGATGACTTTTGTGATGAGGATTACCCTGCTTTCAAGAAGAACGTGTTTGTTTTTGTGGTGCGTGGGATGTTTATGGCGGGTTGCGCCCGCGCTCGCTTCCACTTCCGTGACTTTTCCGGAAAGCTGGGAGGTGGGGCAGGCCTTCGCCGTCGCGCTGTCGTCGCATACGCCCTTCGAGAGCCCCTCCGTGACGTGGATGAATCGAGTGATCTCCCTGGACATGGAACCCGGCCGGGAGGGATACGTTTCTTACGCGCTTTTGGGCTCGCACGTGCGCGACGTCAAACCGGGGGATTATCCTCTAGAGTTCGGGTTCATTCAGGGCGACGAACGTTTTCTCGTGAAATGCGTCGTACGCTTGAAAGCGAAAAAATATCCGGAAGAACATTTGAAGGTCGACGATAAAATGGTGACGCCGCCCAGAAGCCAGTTGGCCCGTATTCAAAAAGAGACCAGATTGGCGGAGGCCGCCCGGAAAACGATGACGGAGGAGCGTCTTTGGACGACGCCTCCCGCGCGCCCCGTTCCGGGGGTTTTTACCAGCAGCTATGGTTTTCGGCGCGTTTACAACGGCGTCGCCAAAGGCTACCACGCGGGGACGGATTTTCGCGCCGCCGTGGGCACCCCCATCAGAGCGCCTTTTGCGGGAAGGGTCGTTCTCGTCGGCAAACATTATTATTCGGGGGGAAGCGTGTTTATCGACTCCGGCAACGGGGTCGTCAGCCTGTTTTTCCACATGGACAAAATCGACGTGAAGGAAGGGGACCCGATCAAAAAAGGGCAGGTCATAGGCAAAAGCGGGGCGACAGGACGCGTCACCGGGCCTCATCTCCATTACGGGCTCAGCCTGGCGGGACAATACGTCGATGCGGCTCCTCTTTTCGAGACCAGCGTGACGGCTCTTTTAAGCACGATGAAAAGCGAGGTCGTTCGGCCATAGGTCGGCCGGAACCTTGAGGGCATTCCCAAATTCGACTTTCACCAGCCTTCATTTCGATGATTTGGCGTCTTCGATCGATGTCGTTACTGCTATAATAAATGCTCGAATTCGATGAGATTTTCTTTGAGATTTTCTTTGGACGAGCGGCGGGTAGCGTGTAATAAAGAACGTGTGAACGTGTAATAGATAACGTGCAATGGGTGACGGGCAATGTGAGGAGGATGAGCAAAACGTGGCTGCACAGACAAAAGAAGAAACTATCGTAGGCGCCTCCCAGAAAGAGATCAACGTGGAATCTTTGGGACAGGAGCACATCAATCTCGTTTTCGCGCTGGGAAACGAAGATTTTGGGGTGGACGTCAACATCGTGCGGGAAATCGTGAGGGTGCCGCCGTTCATCACGCGGGTGCCTAACGCGCCGAACTATATTCGGGGCGTCATCAACCTGCGTGGAACGATCGTCCCGGTGTTCGACATGGAGCTCAAGATCGGCATGTTTTCCACGCCTTTGACCGAAGAGGCTCGCATCGTAGTCCTTTCCGTCAGCGACGTCATGTTTGGCATCATCGTGAACTCCGTCCGGGAGGTTCGGACGATTTACGACGCCCAACTGGAGGCCGCCAGCAAGCTTTCCACGACGATGGACAAGCGTTACGTTCTGTGGGTGGCCAAGCCGGCCGATGGGCGTTTGATTTTGCTCCTGGACGTTTCGACGCTTTTCGACTTGGATCAAATTTTGCTTGAGGATAGCGATAGGGTTTAGCGGTTGCTGAAGATCGACCTCCACCTCCACAGCTCATTTTCGGACGGTATTTTCTCTCCTGACGATCTCGTTCGCGAACTGCGGGCGAAGAGGGTTTCTATCGCCAGCTTGACGGACCACGACACCTCGGACGGGGTGGGGAGATTTTTGGCGCGGTGCCGGAAGGCCTCGATCAAAGGCGTGGCGGGCGTCGAGTTGTCCGCCGCTCACGACGGGGTGTTGCACATACTGGGATACCGTTTCGACATCGAAAACGAGGCGTTGCGAAGCGCCCTCGCGCAAAACCGAAAAGCCCGGGACGCGCGCAACGTCCTGATCTGCGAAAAATTACGGGAGCTGGGTTTCAACATCACGCTTCAAGAGGCGGAGGCCTACGCGGGAGCCGACGGCGGCGGGCGATCCGCCGTGGGGCGTCCGCATATAGCGCGGGTTTTGTGGAACAAAGGATACGTCCCGAATGTCAAAGCCGCCTTCGACAGATACCTGGGACGAGGAGCCGAGGCTTATGTTCCTCGTCCTTTGTTGTCGGCCGAGGAGTGCATTCGCTTGATTCGCGAGGCGGGAGGTCTGGCGGTTCTGGCTCATCCGCGTCAGACGACTCCCGATCTCGACGATCTGCCCCCCGTGGTGTCGCGTTTGAAAAGCGGCGGTCTGTGGGGATTGGAGTGTTGGTCCCCCGGCAACAGCGCGACCGAAATCTATCGTTGCTTGGAGATCGCGGCTTCCTTTGGCCTCGCGCCCACAGCGGGGTCCGACTTTCATGGCGGCGGGCATTCCACGGCCGCGGCGGGGGTCGTGGTGAGGGAGGATCTTTTGCCCTGGGCCCACCTGTGCGGCGGACTTTAGGGATTCGGAAGTCGAGCGTTCGAAAATTCGAAGAATCGTAATCGGGGAGGTGTGTCTGTTTTGTCTTCTGTAGATTTTTTGTCGGAAGAACCCGTCATAGATTTGAAAAGCGACACGATAACGAAGCCCAGCGCCGAGATGCGCAGGGCGATGAGCGAGGCCGAGGTGGGAGACGACGTCTATGGCGAGGATCCCACGGTGGCGCGTCTCGAGAAGAAGGCGGCGGAGCTTTTGGGTAAAGAGGCCGCGCTTTACGTGACCTCGGGAACTCAGGGCAATTTGGTCTCTCTTTTGACGCACTGCGGCAGGGGCGATGGGGCCATCGTCGGGAAGGACTCCCATATTTTGAACAACGAGGGCGGGGGGCTCTGCGCCCTGGGGGGCATCGTGGCGATGCAGACGGACGACGGAGGAAGCCTTCCTTCCGTCGCGAACCTGAATTACCTTTTGCATCCGAAGGATAACGTCCATTTTGCCCAGGCTAAATTGTTGTGCCTCGAAAACACTCACAACCGAGGGGGAGGTCACGCGTCTTCCCCTCTGGAAGTCGCCGAGCTGGTGGACTGGGCTCATGAGCACGGACTGGCCGTGCACGTGGACGGAGCGCGTCTTTTTAACGCCGCTGTGGCCCAGAAGGTGGAGCCCTCGGAATTGGCGAGAGGCGTGGATTCCGTGCAGATTTGTCTTTCTAAGGGCCTTGGCGCGCCGATGGGGAGCCTGATTTGCGCTTCCCGGGATTTTATCGAACGCGCGCGGTTTTGGCGAAAGAAAGTCGGTGGGGGATTGCGGCAGGTCGGCATTGTGGCGGCGGCGGGGCTCTACGCGCTCGAACACCATGTCGCTCGCCTGGCGGAAGATCACGAAAACGCCCGTTCGATCGAGGAAATCCTTCGAAAGGGCGGGCTTCGCGTGCCCGAGGTGAGCAGACCGACGAATATGGTGTACTTCGGCGTGGAGGATGAAGCCGGCGCGGATAAACTCCTTGCCGCTTGCCGGAGACGTCGGGTGGTTTTCAACAAGACCGCGCCGGATACCTTCCGCTTGGTGACGCACTTGAACATCAGCCGAGAACAAGCGATCGAGGCGGCGAAGATCATTGTCGAGGAGTATCGGGGCTAGCGATGTTTTTTACGGGAAACGGGAGTTTGGATCGAATCGAGCTACTCGGAAAAACTATCTCGCTGTTCCTTTTCGCGTTAGCGTTGGCTTTTTTGTCCGTCGCCCCCGCGGAAGCCAGAGTGGGCACTTTTTACAAAGGCGACGCTGTCTTGGGCTCGATTCCCGTCATGGACGGGGAGGAGGGCCTTGTCATCTCCATAGCGGACGCGGGGGCGCTTTTGGGGTTGAACGCCGCGGTCGCCGGCGAAGAACTGCTGCTCTCTCGCGGTCCCGACAGGGTGAAGGTTGTCGTGAATGCCGTCGCGGCTTGGTACAACACTCAATTGGTGCCGCTTTACGGAGCCAGTTACGTGCGGGATGGAAGATGGTGGCTGGATGTCCCATCCTCCTTGAGCCTTTTGCAGCGTTTCGCTGGACGCGGGAGCGGAGACAGGCTTCGCGTCGAGGATGCGGGAGACGGAGTTGCCAAGGGCGGAACCGTCAAGGACGGAACCGCCAAAGGAAACTCCGGGGTCGGCGCGCCGACCGAAGCGAAGCCCCCAACCGCCGACCGGGTCGTGGTGGTTTCGGAACCCGTGAAAACGCCGTCCCCTCCTTCTCCGTCTCCTCCTCTTCCCCCGAAGGAGACGGCGCCTCCGGCGACGCCCTCTCCCCAGCCCGCCGTTTCCCAGATCGTGGGCGAGATCCGGGCCATCCGCTGGAGCACCTCCCGCGAAAAGATACGCATGGTCGCCGACTGCAGCGAGAGCACGAACCCCGAGGTGAAGGTCACGTCGGGCAAGGTCTCGATGGTTTTTACGAAGGCGGCCGAGGACCTTCAAGGTATTCCGTCTCCTTACGACAACGTCAAGGCGGAACTCGTCAAAGGCGCGGGCGGTTCCG